>NZ_JADGMP010000002.1:0-184567 GCF_015549295.1 Cupriavidus sp. IK-TO18 | reverse complement strand
CGCTTCGCCGCGCCGCTGGCCGACCGCTTCTACGTGATGGAGCACGGCAGCATCGTCGAGCGCTTCGATGCCGGCGATCTGCAGGCAAAGATGCCGGTGCTGCATGAACTGCTCGGGGTCTGATCCCGGGATCTGACCGATACCCGGATCGTTGATTGCTGTTTGGCAGGAACGGGTGGCGCATCGCCGCCGCAAATCAGGAGACAAAGAGATGAAAAAGACTCGGCTCGCGGCCGCGATGGCGGCTATTGCCATGGGTGCGGTCTCGTTCGGCGCTGCCGCGCAGGTATCCGGCGACACCGTGAAGATCGGCTATATCACCGACATGTCGGGCCTGTACGCCGACATCGACGGCCCCGGCGGCCTGGAAGCCATCAAGATGGCGATCGAGGACCGCGGCGGCAAGGTGCTGGGCAAGCCCATCGAGATCGTTTCCGCCGATCACCAGAACAAGGCCGACATCGCCGCCTCCAAGGCGCGCGAATGGATGGACCAGCAGGGCCTGGACATGCTGCTGGGCGGCACCAACTCCGGCACCGCGCTGGCGATGAACAAGGTCGCTTCCGAGAAGAAGCGCGTCTACATCAACATCGGTGCCGGCACCGCGCGCCTGACCAACGAAGAGTGCTCGCCGTACACGGTGCACTATGCCTATGACACGGTGGCGCTGGCCAAGGGCACCGGCAGCGCGGTGGTCAAGCAGGGCGGCAAGTCGTGGTTCTTCCTGACCGCCGACTACGCCTTCGGGCACTCGCTGGAAAGCGACACTGCCGCGGTGGTGAAGGCCAGCGGCGGCACGGTGGCGGGGCAGGTACGGCATCCGCTGTCGGCGTCCGACTTCTCGTCGTTCCTGCTGCAGGCGCAGTCGTCGAAGGCGCAGATCCTGGGCCTGGCCAACGCCGGCGGCGACACCATCAATGCGATCAAGGCGGCCAAGGAATTCGGCATCACCAAGACGATGAAGATCGCTGGCCTGCTGATGTTCATCAATGACATCCACAGCCTGGGTCTGAAGAACACCGAAGGCCTGCTGATGACCGACAGCTGGTACTGGGACATGAACGACGACACCCGCAAGTTCGCCAACCGCTTCTTCGGCAAGATGAAGAAGATGCCGAGCAGCCTGCAGGCCGCGGACTATTCGGCCGCCAGCACCTACCTGAAGGCGGTGGAAGCAGCCAAGACCGATGATCCGGACAAGGTCATGGCCGAGCTGAAGAAGATGAAGATCAACGACTTCTACACCAAGGGCTATATCCGCCAGGACGGCCGTGGCATCCACGACATGTACCTGATGCAGGTGAAGACCGCGGCCGAGTCGAAGAAGCCGTGGGATTACCTGAAGGTGGTGGCGACCATCCCGGGCGACCAGGCATTCACGACGGTGGCCGAGTCGAAGTGCGCGATGTTGAAGAAGTAAGAGCCGTCGACACTGCGACGGTTTGCTCCCCTCTCCCGCGCGCGGGAGAGGGGCAGGGGAAGAGGGCCGGCGCTAGCAGGAGCGTGGCGCAACCAAACTTCCGGCAGCGGTCCTGAGGCCCGCACGCGCCGGTGTTGAAGTCGGCAGCCTCTTGCACGCCGGCCCTCTCCCCCAACCCCTCACCCGAAGCGGGAGAGGGGAGACACAACCAGCAACGGATGCCCATGGACATCTTCGGAATTCCCCTGCCTGCCATGCTTTCCCAGCTGTTGCTGGGGCTGGTGAACGGCGCCTTCTATGCGATGCTGAGCCTGGGCCTGGCGGTCATCTTCGGCCTGCTCAACGTCATCAACTTCGCGCACGGCGCGCTCTTCATGCTGGGTGCGGTGCTGGCCTGGATGGGCATGGAGTACGCCGGGCTCAACTACTGGATCATGCTGCTGCTGTCGCCGCTGGTGGTTGCCGCCATCGGGGTGGTGATCGAGAAGACCATGCTGCGCTGGATCTACAAGCTCGACCACATCTATGGCCTGCTGCTGACGCTGGGCATCACGCTGGTGATCGAAGGCATCTTCCGCTCGATCTACGGCGTGTCGGGCCTGCCGTACCAGACGCCTGACGCGCTGCAGGGTGCGACCGACCTCGGCTTCATGATCCTGCCGAACTACCGCGCCTGGGTCGTGGTGGCGTCGCTGGTGGTGTGCTTCGCGACCTGGTACGTGATCGAGAAGACCAAGCTGGGCGCCTACCTGCGCGCCGGCACCGAGAACCCAAAGATGGTCGAGGCCTTCGGCGTCAACGTGCCGCTGATGGTGACGCTGACCTACGGCTTCGGCGTGGCGCTGGCGGCGTTTGCCGGGGTGCTGGCCGCGCCGGTGATCCAGATCTCGCCGCTGATGGGCCAGAACCTGATCATCATCGTGTTCGCGGTGGTGGTGATTGGCGGCATGGGCTCGATCATGGGGTCGATCCTGACCGGCCTGGGGCTAGGCGTGGTCGAGGGCCTGACCAAGGTGTTCTATCCTGAAGCATCGTCGACCGTGGTGTTCTTCATCATGGTGATCGTGCTGCTGCTGCGCCCGGCCGGGCTGTTCGGGAAGGAGAAGTGATGAGCGCACCAACCACATCATCGACGCGGCCCGCAGTGGCTGCCAACGCGGGCCGGGCAGGAAAGGGACAGGGCGTGCAGAAGAAACTGTTGTACGGATTGCTGCTGCTGGGGCTGATCGCCGCGCCGCTGGCGGGTGCCTATCCGGTATTTGTGCTCAAGGTGCTGTGCTTTGCGCTGTTTGCCTGCGCGTTCAATCTGCTGATCGGCTATACCGGGCTGCTGTCGTTCGGCCATGCGGCCTTCTTCGGCGGTGCCGGCTACGCGGCCGGCCATGCCATGAAGGCCTGGGGCGTGACGCCCGAGATCGGGCTGATCCTGGGCACGGCCACCGGCGCGCTGATCGGCTACGTGGTCGGCTCGCTGGCGATCCGGCGCCAGGGCATCTACTTCTCGATGATCACGCTGGCGCTGGCGCAGATGCTGTTCTTTATCTGCCTGCAGGCGCCATTCACCGGCGGCGAGGACGGACTGCAGGGCATCCCGCGCGGCAAGCTGTTCGGCGTGCTGCCGCTGTCCAATGACCTGACGCTGTACTACGTGGCGCTGGTGATCATTGTCGCGGCCTTCGCGCTGATCGTGCGCACGGTGCATTCGCCGTTCGGCCAGATCCTGAAGGCGATCAAGGAGAACGAGCCGCGGGCTATCTCGCTGGGCTACGATGTCGACCGCTTCAAGCTGACCGCTTTCGTGCTCTCGGCGGCGCTGTCGGGGCTGGCCGGCTCGATCAAGGCGCTGGTGCTGGGCTTCGAGACTCTGACCGACGTGCACTGGTCGATGTCGGGCTCGGTGATCCTGATGACGCTGGTGGGCGGCCTGGGCACCTTGTCGGGCCCGATCGTCGGCGCCTTCGTGATCGTGGCGCTGGAAAACAAGCTGGGCGACATCGGCAGCTTCCTGGCCTCGGCCACCGGCCTGCAGTGGTTCAACACGCTGGGCGAGTCGGTGACGATGGTGACCGGCGTGATCTTCGTGATCTGCGTGCTGACCTTCCGCCGCGGCATCATGGGCGAGCTGCTGGCCCGGTTCGGCCGCAAGCACGAGTGATCGTGGGGCGACATGCCCGATTCTGGGGCTAGGGTTTTTTCTAGCTTGTCCTCTGTGCACCGCTTCGTTACATTCCATATACGGTTTTCGCAGGTTAAATGGAGGCGGAAGCGAGGAGACGACAGGCGCGCACCCGGTGTCGGGTAGCAGCGTTATAAAATAAAGGGCGTTGCCGGGTGATCCTCGGCAACGCTTTTTTCATTGGTGCTTCGCCCACGGCAGCGAGCACGCAATCCTTCACTGTGCCGTGTTCGCCTCATTGTGGGGCACCCATGCCGGATCGGCATCACCCCGGTCCCCGACGCATGCGACAATGCGGGCGCTTTCCGTTGCCCGCCATGCCCGACTATCCCCCTGATTCCCAAGATCCGCCGCTTCCGGACGGCTCGGGTCGTCCCGACGCAACGCCGCAACGGCCCATGCCGCAGCTGTGGGTACGCGCCGGCCAGAGTGCCGATGGCGCCATGCTGGAGGCCTGGCTGGCAGTCGTGCAGCCGTTGCCGGTGCCGGCGGCCAGGGCTCGGCGGCTGATGCTGGACGAGTTGCTGGCGCAGTCCGGGCGCGGGATCTGCCTTCTGGCCTATGGCGGCGCGCCGGACGATGTGCTGGCTTGCCTGCCGGTGGCGCTGGTGCCAAGCCTGGAACTGGCAGGCCTGGCCGCCCTGGCCACGGAATGGTGGGTACGCCCCGGCCTTGGTGCCGGTATGGCCCGCGCCTGCCTGGACGCCGGCTGCGACACGCTGGCCGACTGGGGGCGCGCCCATGGCATCCGCCATGCGCTGCTCGCCCCGGCACTGGCCGGCGCGCAGGGCGGCGCGCCGCCCGGTTTTGCCCCGCATGCCAGCGGCATGTGGATGCGCAATCTTGTGCCGGCGGCCAAGGTGCTCGGCTGAGCCGGCACTGACGCGCTCCGGCGCCCCGTTTTTTCCTCTCCCCGTTTTCCTTTCCCCGTTCCTGCAATGATGGAGTTCGCTTTCCTGGCGGTTGCCGCCTTTCTCGCCGGCATGATCGACGCGGTCGCCGGCGGCGGCGGCCTGGTCCAGATCCCGGCGCTGTTCTCCGCCTATCCCGGCATGGCGCCGGCAACGCTGCTGGGTACCAACAAGGTTGGCTCGATCGCCGGCACCGCCAACGCCGCGCTGCGCTACGGCCGCAGCGTGCGCATCTACTGGGGCGCGACCGCGCCGGCGGTGGTGGCGGCCTTTGTCTTCTCGATGGCCGGCGCGTGGGCGCTGACCATGATCCCGGCCGAGCCGATGCGCAAGGCGCTGCCATTCATCCTGGTGACGCTGCTGGTGTATACGCTGGCCAAGAAGGACCTCGGGACCGAGCATGCGCCGACGCTGAAAGGCGGCCGCGAACGGCTCGCGGCATTGCTCGCCGGCGCAGTGCTCGGCTTCTACGATGGCGTGTTCGGCCCCGGCACCGGCAGCTTCCTGATGATCGTGTTCGTGCGCGTGTTCGGCTATGACTTCCTGCATGCCGCGGCGTCGACCAAGCTGGTCAACCTCGCCACCAACCTGGCGGCGTTGCTGCTGCTCGCCAGCAAGGGCCATATCTGGTGGCAGCTGGGACTGGTGATGGCGGTGGCCAATGTTGCCGGCAGCCAGGTGGGCAGCCGGCTGGCGCTGCGGCATGGCAGCGCGTTCGTGCGCAAGGTGTTTATCGTGGTGGTGAGCGCGTTGATCCTGAAGACGGCATGGGATGCGTTTGCGCGCTGAGCAGCCGGGCGCTGACCTTGATGCGGGTTAATCCTGCTTTTCGCGTCAAGTCGCTGTGATAGACTCGATTCGCATTCCCGACCGCACGGTCGGTGAATGACAGAAGCGCCAATTCCGGGGGAATTCCGGGGAAAATGGGGCCGGTTCGCCAGGGCGAACGGGTTCTCGGCGTGGACGGGAAATGGGGAATGGTGTGTCATCGTTCCTGGCAGTAGCGCAGGTGCCGGCGATGTGCCTGCGTCAGACCCGAGGGGTCCGTAGAAAATGGGCATCCGCCGGTGGACGCCGGACGGATGCCTTTCCGTTTCAGGAACCGAAGGAGACAAGATGGATTTCAAGCGCGCCAGCCTGCTGGCAATCGCGGCGGCCTGCCTGGCTGCCGGCGCCGCCCAGGCACAGGTCAAGGTCGGGGTCACGGTGTCGGCGACGGGTCCGGCCGCATCGCTGGGTATTCCGGAGAAGAACACCTTCACGCTGATGCCCAAGGAAGTCGCGGGCAAGAAGATCGAGTACATCGTCCTGGACGACGCTTCGGACACCACCACCGCGGTCAAGAACACCCGCAAGCTGATCAGCGAAGACAAGGTTGACGTGGTGGTCGGTTCCACCGTGACGCCGAACTCGCTGGCCATGGTCGACGTGGTCGCCGAGAACGATACGCCGATGATCACCATGGCCGCCTCGGCCCGCATCATCGAGCCGATGGATGCCAAGCGCGCCTGGATCTTCAAGACGCCGCAGAATGACTCGCACATGGCTACCGCGATTGCCGAGCACATGGGCAACAACAACGTGAAGACCGTGGCTTTCATCGGCTTCGCGGATGCCTATGGCGACAGCTGGGCGCAGGAATTCGCCAAGGTGGCGGAGATGCGCAAGATCAAGGTGGTCGCCAACGAGCGCTTTGCCCGCACCGACACTTCGGTGACCGGGCAGGTGCTGAAGATGATGAGCGCCAACGCCGACGCGGTGCTGATCGCAGGCTCGGGTACGCCCGCGGCGCTGCCCGCCAAGACACTGAAGGAGCGCGGCTACAAGGGCAAGGTCTATCAGACTCACGGCGTTGCCAACGCGGACTTCCTGCGCGTGTGCGGCAAGGATTGCGAAGGCACGTTCCTGCCGGCCGGCCCGCTGCTGGTGGCTGAACAGTTGCCCGACAGCAACCCGGTGAAGAAGCCGGCCATGGCCTACAAGACCGCCTACGAGAAAGCCTTCGGCGGCCAGGTCTCGACCTTCGGCGGCCATGCCTGGGATGCGGGCCTGATCCTGCAGCACGCCATTCCCGAGGCACTCAAGAAGGGCCAGCCCGGCACCAAGGAATTCCGCAAGGCGCTGCGCGACGCCATGGAGCAGACCAGGAACCTGCCGGTGTCGCACGGCATCATGAACATGAGCACCACCGACCACCTCGGCTTCGACCAGCGCGCACGCGTGATGGTGCAGATCGTCGACGGCAAGTGGAAGCTGCTGAAATAAGCCGCTGCACTGAATTCCCGAGTGACAGTTGAGTAGGAGTGAAGCAGGGCGCATGGGTTATGCCATGCGCCCTTTTTTCTGCGGCACCGCCATACCTAGGGTTGCCGAGTATTTCCGCAATGGGCAACCCGTTTACCATTTCGTAAATCCCACCGCGCGCAGCACCCTGTCGGCCCCCTTCGAAGCAGGCAGGTATTTCAACGATACGGGGAGACAATGGACCTATCTATCGCCGCCATCCTGGCGCAGGACGGCATCACCTCGGGCGCGATCTACGCGCTGCTGGCACTGGCCCTGGTGCTGGTGTTCTCGGTGACGCGCGTCATCTTCATCCCGCAAGGGGAGTTCGTTGCCTACGGCGCGCTGACGCTGGCCGCGATGCAGGCCGGGCATGCGCCGCAGACCAGCTGGCTGCTGCTGGCCATGGGCGCGCTGACCTTCGTCTATGAAACCGTGACCGTGCTGCGCAGCGCCGAGCTGCGGCGCACGCTGGGCCAGCGGCTGGCGGTGCTGGCCGGCAAGTACCTGGTGTTCCCGCTCGCGGTGCACTGGGTGGTCCAGCAATACGGCGCGCAGCCGCTGCCGATGGTGGCGCAGATCGCGCTGACGCTGCTGGTCATCATCCCGCTCGGGCCGATGCTGTACCGCCTCGCCTACCAGCCGCTGGCCGAGGCCAGCACGCTGGTGCTGCTGATCGTATCGGTCGGCGTGCACTTTGCGCTGGTGGGGCTGGGGCTGGTGATGTTCGGCGCCGAGGGCTCGCGTACCACGGCGTTCTCTGATGCGCGTTTCGAAGTGGGCGCGCTCAGCGTCTCGGGCCAGAGCCTGTGGGTGGTGGGCGTGTCGGCGCTGCTGATCGGCGCGCTGTACTTCTACTTCGAGCGCACGCTGCAGGGCAAGGCGCTGCGCGCGACCGCGGTGAACCGGCTGGGGGCGCGCCTGGTCGGCATCGGCACCACGCAGGCGGGGCGGCTGTCGTTCACGCTGGCCGCATCGATGGGCGCGCTGTGCGGCGTCCTGATCGCGCCGCTGACCACGGTGTACTACGAGTCGGGCTTCCTGGTGGGCCTGAAGGGCTTTGTCGGCGCGATCGTCGGCGGGCTGGTGAGCTATCCGGTCGCAGCACTGGGTGCGCTGCTGGTGGGCCTGCTCGAATCCTATTCGTCCTTCTGGGCCAGCGCGTTCAAGGAGGTCATCGTCTTCACACTGATCATTCCGGTGCTGCTGTGGCGCTCGCTGACGAGCAAGCATGTCGAGGAGGAGGAATAAGCCATGACCATGCTGACCGACAAGCAAGCGGCGGCCGTGACCGGCGCCGAGGCCGGCAGCCGTGCGCGGTTGAACCGTAACCGGATTCTGGTGCTGGCCTTCATCGTCGTGCTGGCGCTGCTGCCGGTGCTGCCGACGCCTGAATTCTGGATCACGCTGGGCAACTACATCGGGCTGTACAGCATCGTCGCGATCGGGCTGGTGCTGCTGACCGGCGTGGGCGGCATGACATCGTTCGGACAGGCCGCGTTCGTGGGGCTGGGCGCGTACAGCACCGCCTACCTGACCACGCAGTTCGGGCTGTCGCCGTGGTTCGGGCTGCTGGTGGGCCTGGTGATCACGGTAGCCTCGGCCTATGTGATCGGGCTGATCACGATGCGCATGTCCGGCCACTACCTGCCACTGGCGACCATCGCGTGGGGCCTGTCGCTGTTCTTCCTGTTCGGCAACCTGGAGTTCCTGGGCAAGTACGACGGCATCAACGGCATCCCGGTGCTGTCGTTCTTCGGCATCGAGCTGCAGTCGGGCCGCTCGATGTTCTACCTGATCTGGGCAGTGGTGCTGCTGGCCGTGCTGGCGATGCAGAACCTGCTGAACTCGCGCCCGGGCCGCGCCATCCGCGCGCTCAAGGGCGGCGGGGTGATGGCCGAGGCGATGGGCGTCAATACCGCGTGGATGAAAGTGGTGATCTTCGTCGTGGCGGCGATCCTGGCGTGCGTGTCGGGCTTCCTCTACGCGCACCTGCAGCGCGCGGTGAACCCGACGCCGTTCGGCCTGAACTACGGCATCGAGTACCTGTTCATGGCGGTGGTCGGCGGCGTCGGCCACGTGTGGGGCGCAGTACTGGGTGCGGGCATCCTGACCATCCTGAAGGACGTGCTGCAGGGCGTGCTGCCCAAGCTGCTCGGCGCCAACGGCAACTTCGAGATCATCGTCTTCGGCGTGCTGCTGGTGCTCCTGCTGCAGTATGCGCGCGATGGCATCTGGCCGTTCCTGCGCCGGCTGTTTCCGTCGGGCCCCGCGGTGCTGGCGCCGGCGCAGGCCGAGGCGCTGGCGGTGCGGCGCAAGCCCGAGGCGGGCGAGCTGATCCTCGACGTGCGCGCCGCGCGCAAGGAGTTCGGCGGGCTGGTCGCGGTCAACGATGTCAGCTTCCAGGTGCGTGCGGGCGAAATCATCGGCCTGATCGGCCCGAACGGTGCCGGCAAGTCCACCACCTTCAACCTGGTGACGGGCGTGCTGCCGGTCACGCGTGGCGAGGTCCGCTATCGCGGCGAGGTGATCTCCGGCCTGCCGTCGCGCGAGATCGTCAAGCGCGGCATTGGCCGCACCTTTCAGCACGTGCACCTGCTGCCGACCATGACGGTGCTGGAGAACGTCGCCATCGGCGCGCACCTGCGGGGCGACTTCCGCGCGCAGGGCGGTGTCTCGGCAGCGATCCTGCGCATGAACAAGGTCGAGGAAGACAAGCTGCTGTTCGAAGCGAAGCGGCAACTGGAGCGCGTAGGCCTGGCCGACTGCATGTACATGGAAGCGGGCAGCCTGGCGCTGGGCCAGCAGCGCATCCTGGAGATCGCGCGCGCCCTGTGCTGCGACCCCGCGCTGCTGCTGCTCGACGAGCCGGCTGCGGGCCTGCGCTACAAGGAGAAGCAGGCGCTGGCCGACCTGCTGCGCAAGCTCAAGGGCGAGGGCATGAGCGTGTTGCTGGTCGAGCACGACATGGACTTCGTGATGAACCTGACCGACCGGCTGGTGGTGATGGAGTTTGGTACGCGCATCGCCGAGGGCGTGCCCGAGGAAGTGCAGAAGAACCCGGCGGTACTGGAAGCCTACCTGGGTGGCGTGGAATAGGTGTGGAGCAAGGACCCGACATGAGCCTGATACTTGAAGTGAAGGACCTCCACGTCCGCTACGGCAAGGTGGAAGCGGTGCACGGCGCCAACCTGAAGGTGGAAGCCGGAAAGATCGTGACGGTGATCGGCCCCAATGGCGCCGGCAAGTCGACCATGCTCAACGCGATCATGGGTGCGCTGCCGGTCAACGGCTCGGCGAGCGGATCGGTCAGCTACCTCGGTCACGACATGGCCGGTATCCCCGTGGAGGGCCGCGTCGCGCGCGGCATGTGCCTGGTGCCGGAGAAGCGCGAGCTGTTTGCGTCGATGACGGTCGAAGACAACCTGTTGCTGGGCGCGTTCCGCCGCAAGCGTGCCGGCGAGAAGAACTACCTGGACCAGATGGACGTGGTCTACGGCTTGTTCCCGCGCCTGCGCGAGCGTGCGCGCCAGGATGCCGGCACGCTGTCGGGCGGCGAGCGCCAGATGCTCGCGGTGGGCCGCGCGTTGATGGCCAAGCCGCAGCTGCTGATGCTGGACGAGCCCAGCCTCGGCCTGGCACCGCTGATCGTCAAGGAGATCTTCCATATCATCAGCAACCTGCGCCAGACCGGCGTGGCCACGCTGCTGATCGAGCAGAACGCCCGGGCGGCGCTGCAGGTGGCTGACTATGGCTATGTGATCGAGACCGGGGATATGTCGATGGAGGGGCCCGCAGACGAGTTGGCGGCGAACCCGAAGGTGATTGAAACCTATCTTGGGTTGGCAAAAAAGGCCGCTTAATCCATAAGGATGATAGCCGGACGAATGAGGGCTCGCCTAGGCGAGCCCTTTTTCATTTCTCGTGTGAATAACTTTGGGGATAAGTGGTTTCAGAGGCCTGTTTTTTGGTATCGGGAGGAGCGACGCAGGGTTGGGTACGCTTCGATTCGGTTGATGAATGAAAGGCTGCGAGAATCCTCTGTAGATATCGAGGCCAACGATGATGGCGCTAAAATTATGCTTTGAAGGAATATAGTGGCGCTATCATTTTGGTGTTTTATTTTTTGCGAGAATGTCCTTCGGTATCTTGGATAGCTTCTTGCTGCGCGGTCTCCAGCAACCAATCGCGAAAGCGGTTTAGCGCCGGATGATCGCGGCGCTCCCGCGGCGCGCACAAGAAATAGCCCCGTTGCAGCGAAATCGGCAAATCAAACGGCGCAAAAACACGTCCCGCTGCAATTTCATCTCTCACCAGGCATCGCTGCAACACCGCGACTCCCATGTCGGCGCGAACAGCCTGGATCAGGATCGACACCTGGTCGAACGCTGTGGATAACATCGGCGCAGCGTTGGGTACGCCGGCCGCTCGCAGCCAGTTTTGCCAGTTCGCCGGCGCTGACGTGTGATAGAGCAGGGGCTCCTGCAACAGCTCCGCCGGCGTCTGCCAGCGGCCGGCCTCGCGGCGAGCACGGGCGCGGTCCGGATGGCAGACCGGCACCATTTCACGCCCGATCACGTAGTCGGCCTGCAGGCCCGGCCACTTGCCCGCTTCACCCGCCAGGATGGCGGCATCGGGCGTGGCGCCCGAGAGATCCTCATCGCGCTGGTAGGGAACGAAGTCGAGGTGGATTTCCGGATGGCGCCGATGGAAGTCCGGCAGGCGCGGCACCAGCCATACGCTGGCCAGCGTCGGCACGACCGACAGCGTCAGGCGGTGGCGCCGGTCGCCGGCGAGCAGGGCAGCGCTGGCATTTTCGATTGCGGCCAGCGGCTCGGCCACGGCATCGAGCAGCTGCCGGCCGGCATCGGTCAGCACCAGCCGATGTGCATTGCGCTGGAGCAGCGGCTGGCCGAAGTGTTCCTCGAGCCGGGCGATTGCCCGGCTGATCGCGCCCTGGGTGACGCACAGTGTGTCCGCGGCACGGGTGAAGCTGCCAAGCTTTGCCGCGGCGGCAAAGGCGTGCAACTCGGACATCGACGGGGAACGCAGCCGCATGGCGCAGGGTACAGCGCAGGAGAGGGGGCAGAACCTGCGATGCCACAGTGTTTACCTGGGCGTGGGGCAGGATGATCTTTGGTAATGCAAACGTGCAATATAGTCGTTTGTGCGCAACCGGTAAACGCCTGACACTCGCTCGGTTCCTTCGCATAAAACAACAGGAGAAAGCCTCATGAACCGAGCCACGATGACGCGCCGCCAGCTGATGCTGTCGGGCGCCGCAGCCGCCGCCACGCTGATGTTTACCAGCAGCGCCTTCGCGCAGGCCAACTATCCGACCCGCCCGATCCGCTTGATCGTGCCGTTTGCCGCGGGCGGTTCGACCGACCTGTCGGCGCGCCTGGTGGCCGAATTCGCCGGCCGCGAGCTGGGCCAGTCCATCGTGGTCGAGAACAAGGGCGGCGCGGGCGGTTCGCTCGGCATGGAGCAGGTGGCCGGCTCGGCACCGGACGGCTACACCATCGGCATGGCCACGGTCAGCACGCACGGCTCCAACCCGGCTGTGTATCCGAGGCTGAAGTACGACCCGATCAAGGACTTCGCCCCGGTGACCAACGTGGTCGCCATCCCCAGCGTGTTCGCCGTACACCCGAGCGTACCGGCCAAGACCATGCAGGAGTTCATCGCGCTGGCCAAGGCCAATCCGGGCAAGTACAGCTTTGCCTCGCCGGGTGCGGGCTCGCTCGGCCACGTCAACATCGAGAACTTCATGATGCTGGCCAAGATCGACCTGCTGCACGTGCCGTACAAGGGCGCCGGCCTGGCGCTGAATGACGCTGTAGCAGGGCAGGTCAATGCCATCACCGATAACCTGTCGTCGACGCTGCCCCACGTGAAATCCGGCAAGTTGCGCGCGCTGGCGGTGCTGGGCGCGTCGCGTTCGGCACAGCTGCCGAACGTGCCGACGTATGCCGAGCTGGGCTTCAAGGACATGGGCGAGGGCGGCTGGTTCGGCATCGTCGCCCCGGCCGGCACGCCGCCGGCGATCGTCAACAAGCTGAACCAGGCTATCCACAAGGCCATGCAGAACCCCGAGTTCAAGCGCAAGGTGGAAGAGTCGGGCGGCACGCTGGTGCCGACCACGCCGGATCAGTTCAAGGCCCAGATCCAGCAAGCCATGGCGCGCTATGCCCGCGTGGCCAAGGCCGCCGAGATCAAGCTGGACTGAGGCATGGCTGAAGCGAATCATCAGGGCGCGCTGCCGCCGGTCATCGTGCGGCTGCCGGAAGGGAAGGCGCTGCCGCTGGTGTGCGACTCGCCGCATAGCGGCACCGTGTACCCGGCGGATTTCGGCGCGGCGATCCCTGCGGCGCGGCTGCGCGGCGGTGAAGACACGCACGTTGATGCGCTGTGGGCAGCGGTGCCGGCGGTCGGCGGCACGCTGCTGGCGGCTACGTTCCCGCGGGTCTATATCGACCCGAACCGGATGGCCGACGATATCGACCCGGATCAGCTGGACGGGGCGTGGCCCACGGCGCTGGCGCCGGGACCGAAGACCAGCCTGGGCTATGGCCTGGTCTGGAGCCGGATCGATGCGAGCACGCCGATCTACGATCGCCGGCTGTCCGTGGCGGAAGTGCAGGGGCGTCTGGACCGCTATTACCGCCCCTACCATGCGGCGCTTGCCGAGGCCGTGGAGGGCGCATACCGGCGCTTTGGCGCGGTCTGGCACCTGAACCTGCACTCGATGCCAAACAATGCCTATGAGCGCCTGAAGATCGACAGCCCGCACCCGCTGGCGGACTTTGTGCTGGGAGACCGGGACGGAACCACCTGCGAGCCGGGGCTGGTCGACCTGGTCGACCGGGAACTGCGCAACATGGGCTACACGGTTGCGCGCAATGACCCCTACAAGGGCGTGCAGCTGATCGCCCAGATCGGGCGGCCGGCCGAGCGGCGTAGCAGCCTGCAGATCGAGATCCGACGCCCGCTCTATATGGACGAGGCGACGCGGAAACGGAATGCCGGGTTCGATACCTTGCAGCGCGACCTTGGCAGGCTGGCGGAGCAGGTTGCAGCATATATCCGGGCCAGCCTCTGAGCAGCTTGTTCCACGTGAAACATTGGCCGGGCCTTGTGCCCGGCCTTTTTGTTTCACGTGGAACATCGTGGCACCCCAGGCGTCGCTTGCCGGCCACGCGCAGGTATCGTCCACATCATGTTTCACGTGAAACATGGTGTCGGTCGAAAAGCGGCCAGACGAATGCCGCTATAATTTCGCATTCCCGCATTTTCCCGCCAGCCTCCCGGAGGAGGTGTCTCATGCTTTACCCAAAAGAATTCGATGTCATCGTCGTCGGTGGTGGTCACGCCGGAACTGAAGCAGCACTCGCGGCCGCGCGCATGGGCTGCCAGACGCTGCTGCTGACCCACAACATCGAGACGCTGGGCCAGATGAGTTGCAATCCGTCCATCGGCGGCATCGGCAAGGGACACCTGGTCAAGGAAGTGGATGCGATGGGCGGCGCCATGGCGGCCGCCACGGACGAGTCCGGCATCCAGTTCCGCATTCTCAATTCCAGCAAGGGACCGGCGGTGCGCGCCACGCGCGCGCAGGCGGACCGTGTGCTGTATCGCAAGGCGATTCGTACTCGCCTGGAAAACCAGCCGAACCTGATGCTGTTCCAGCAGGCAGTGGATGACCTGATGGTCGAGGGCGATCGGGTCGTCGGCGCCATGACGCAGGTCGGCATCGCCTTCCGCGGGCGGGCCGTGGTGCTGACCGCCGGCACTTTCCTGGACGGCAAGATCCACGTCGGCCTGGACAACTACACTGGCGGGCGCGCCGGAGATCCGGCTGCCGTATCCCTGTCGGCGCGCCTGAAGGAACTGAAGCTGCCGCAGGGCCGGCTGAAGACCGGCACGCCGCCGCGCATCGACGGCCGCACCATCGACTTCTCGGTGATGGAAGAACAGCCTGGCGATCTGGATCCGGTGCCGGTGTTCTCCTTCCTGGGCCGTCCGGAGCTGCACCCGCAGCAACTGCCTTGCTGGATCACCCATACCAACAGCCGCACGCATGACGTCATCCGTGGCGGTCTCGACCGTTCGCCGATGTACACCGGCGTGATCGAAGGGGTGGGGCCGCGCTACTGTCCCAGCATCGAGGACAAGATCCATCGCTTTGCCAGCAAGGAAAGCCACCAGATCTTCCTGGAACCGGAAGGGCTGACCACCAATGAGTTCTACCCGAACGGGATCTCGACCAGCCTGCCGTTTGACGTGCAGCTGGAGCTGGTGCATTCGATCCGCGGCCTGGAGAACGCGCATATCCTGCGCCCTGGCTACGCCATCGAGTACGACTACTTTGATCCGCGCGGCCTGAAGTCATCCCTGGAGAGCAAGGCGATCCGCGGGCTGTTCTTTGCCGGCCAGATCAATGGCACCACCGGCTATGAAGAAGCCGCCGCGCAGGGCCTGCTGGCCGGCATCAATGCCGGTTGCTACGTGCGCGAGCGTGAAGCCTGGACGCCGCGTCGCGACCAGGCCTACCTGGGCGTACTGGTCGACGACCTGATCACGCGCGGTGTGACCGAGCCGTATCGCATGTTCACCAGCCGTGCCGAATTCCGACTGAGCCTGCGCGAGGACAACGCCGATATGCGGCTGACGGAAGTCGGCCGTGAGCTGGGTGTCGTTGACGATGCACGCTGGGATGCTTTCAACCGCAAACGCGACACTGTTTCACGTGAAACAGAGCGGCTGAAAAGCACATGGGTGAACCCGGCCATGCTGCCGCCGGAAGACGCCGTGCCGTTGCTGGGCAAGCCGATCGAACGCGAGTACAGCCTGGCCGACTTGCTGCGCCGGCCGGAAGTCCGCTATGAGTCGCTGATGGCGCTGCAGGGCGGCCGCCACGCGCCCGAAGCACCGCTCGACGCCGATGCCATGCTGGCCGACCAGATCCGTGAGCAGATCGAGATTGGTATCAAGTACCACGGCTATATCGCTCGCCAGGCTGCCGAGGTCGACAAGCTGGAAGCCAATGAATCGACCCGCCTGCCCGCGAATCTCGACTACACCGAGGTACGTGGGCTGGGCTTCGAGGTCAGCCAGAAGCTGAACCAGCACCGCCCGGAAACGCTGGGCCAGGCATCGCGCATCTCGGGCGTGACTCCGGCGGCGATCTCGCTGCTGCTGGTACACCTGAAGAAGAAGGGGCTCGGCCGAACGCGCGCCGATTCGGCTGCCGTTGGCGGCAACTCGGAAGAGGCGGCCTGAGTGGCGGGCGCTCGACACACCATGACAGACGACGCCACGCAGCGTCGTCGCCTCGAAGCCGGTCTCGCCGAGATCGGGCTGGTATTGGCACCGGTACAGATTGACAAGCTGTTCGACTACCTCGCGCTGCTGCGCAAATGGAACGGCGTCTATAACCTGACCGCGATCCGCCACCCCGATGAGATGCTTACGCATCACATGCTGGATTCGCTCGCGGCAGTGCCCGCGCTGGCCGCTGCCGCGCGTTCTGCAGAGATAGGTACGCCTGCGCGGGGCAGGGTGCTGGACGTCGGCTCGGGCGGCGGCATGCCCGGGCTGCCATTGGCGATTGCGTGTCCCGACGTGTCGGTGCTGATGGTCGACATCGTGCAGAAGAAGACCGCATTCCTGACGCAATGCCGCGCCCAACTCGGCCTGGTCAACGCCGCGGCGCACTGGGGCCCGGTGGAAAAACTGGACGATGCGGACGGCTTTGCCGTGATCACGTCACGTGCCTTTGCTGAACTGACCGACTTCGTGAACCTGTCGGGCCAGTTGCTCGCGCCGCACGGCAAGCTGATCGCCATGAAGGGTGTTTATCCACAGGCGGAGCTCGACCGGATGGAAGCCGCGGGACTGATGGCCAACTGGCAAGTCGACGAAGTACCGCGCCTCACTGTGCCGGGACTGGATGCCGAGCGCCACCTGGTGGTGCTGTCGCGGCGCGCAGGCGCGCACGCATGACCTACGCCGCGGCGCTGCAAGCAGTGCCGCGAACTGCCGGCCATGAGGCTGGCCGGATGAATTGAAGCAGGAGCCTCAGGAACATATGGCCAAGGTATTCGTGATTGCAAACCAGAAGGGCGGGGTGGGCAAGACCACCACGACGGTGAACCTCGCCGCCGGCCTGGCCGCGCAGGACCAGCGCGTGCTGCTGGTCGACCTGGATCCGCAGGGCAATGCCTCGATGGGTTCGGGCATCGACAAGCAGGCGCTGGAACACAGCGTGTACCAGGTGCTGGTTGGCCTGGCCAGCGTCCCGCAAGCGCGCCAGAAATCCGAGACCGGCAGGTACGACGTGCTGCCGGCCAACCGCGAGCTGGCCGGTGCCGAAGTCGAACTGGTCGAGCTCGATCACCGCGAGCGCCGGCTCAAGCAAGCCATCGACGCAGTCGACGACGAGTACGACTTCGTGCTGATTGACTGCCCGCCGTCGCTGTCGCTGCTGACGCTGAACGGGCTGTGCGCGGCGCATGGCGTGATCGTGCCGATGCAGTGCGAATACTTCGCGCTCGAAGGGCTGTCCGACCTCGTCAACACCATCAAGCAGGTGCACGCCAACCTGAACCGCGAGCTCAAGGTGATCGGCCTGCTGCGCGTGATGTTCGACCCGCGCGTCACGCTGCAGCAGCAGGTGTCGGCACAGCTCGAATCGCACTTCGGTGACAAGGTGTTCAAGACCCTGATCCCGCGCAACGTGCGCCTGGCCGAGGCACCGTCCTATGGCATGCCGGGCGTGGCATTCGATCCGTCATCCAAGGGCGCCAAGGCGTACCTGGACTTTGGCGCCGAGATGATCGCGCGCGTCAGGCAGCTGGGCTGAAGCTCGAGGAGGCATCGACCATGAGTACCGCAAAGACGCCGGCAAAGAAGAAGGGCCTGGGCCGGGGCCTGGAAGCATTGCTGGGCGGTCCCGCCGAGATCGTCGAGACAGCGAAGCAGGAGGGCGCGCCCAGCGTGTTGCACGTGGACCAGTTACAGCCCGGCAAGTACCAGCCGCGTACACGCATGGATGAAGGCGCGCTGCAGGAGCTCGCCGCCAGCATCCGCGCGCAGGGCCTGATGCAGCCGATCCTGGTGCGGCGCGTGGCCGAGCCGGATCGCTACGAGATCATTGCGGGCGAACGCCGTTACCGCGCGTCGAAGCTCGCGGGCCTGGACCAGGTGCCGGTGCTGGTCAAGGACGTGGCCGACGAAGCCGCGGCCGCGATGGCGCTGATCGAGAATATCCAGCGTGAAGACCTGAACCCGCTGGAAGAAGCGCAGGGCATCATGCGCCTGATCCGCGAATTCAAGTTTACGCACGAGCAGGCCGCCGAGTCGGTGGGCCGCTCTCGCAGCGCCGTGTCCAACCTGCTGCGCCTGCTGAACCTGGCGGCGCCGGTGCAGACCATGCTGATGGCGGGCGATCTTGACATGGGTCACGCGCGCGCGCTGCTTGCTGTCGACGGCGCCAATCAGATCACGCTGGCGAACCAGATCGTCAACAAGCGGCTGTCGGTGCGCGAGACTGAAAAGCTGGTGGCGTCCACGCTCAAGCCGTTCGACCTGAGGTCGCTCAAGCAGAAGGGCGTGAACAATATCCGCGACGTGGCGCGGCTGGAGGAAGAGCTGTCGGATGCGCTGGGGCTCTCGGTGCAGATCAAGGTGGGTGCGCGCGGCAAGGGCCAGCTCACCATCCACTTCAGCGACAACGATGCGCTCGATGGGGTGCTCGCGCGGCTGCGCGAATCGCGCGAAGGGCAGCAGGCAGCCTGAAATAGCGGGCGATAACCGGCCATTGCGAGGGTAACTGTTGCATCGAAGCAGCAGTGGCCGGTGCGATTATCGGTATACGTGAGGCGTACCCGCTAATCCACCATCATGCGCAGGGTCCGCTGCGCAATCCAATTACGTCAAACGTCATTGCGACGCAATTTTTGTGAAGCCATCATGCAATCGTGATGGCAACCGTTGTGCGCAACGCACTGCAAGCTAACTGTAAGCAGATTGACGCGAATCAGTAGTTCCCCTTAAAATCGTGCGGTTTGAATTCTGGTCGGGCCGATAAGTTCCGGCCTGAATGAGGCAGGCAGGTAGTGGTTCGAGACCGTCAGCAGCGCAGCGCCGGTTCCCGTCAGGAAGATGACTGGGACGACTGGAAAGAAGGCGCAGAACGTGAAGATGAAGCTGTCGATCCGCTGTCGCACGCCGATGCGGTGAAGCTGTTTGGCGAACGCGCGCTGCGTCCTTCGCGCATGACCCCGGGCAAGGTTGTCCTGGCGCAGGTGATCGTTTCCCTGCTGTCAGCATTTTGCTGGGCGTTGTTCGGGAAAGAGGCGGGGCCGTACGGCTGGTCAGCGTTGTTCGGCGGCATGGTGTGCTTCGTGCCGAGCGGATTCTTCGCATTCCGGCTGTGGGTGGCGCGGGATCGCGCATCGGTCGGCGGGCTGGTCCTGGGTGAGGCGATCAAGGTGTTCGCCACCGTGGCCATGCTGGTGCTGGTGGTGGTGCTGTACCGGGATCTGCGTTGGGTACCAATGCTGGTCACGTTCCTGCTGGCGCTCAAGACTTACTGGGTGGTGGCCCTCGCGATGCGCTAGGCCGCTGCACAAAACAGGTGCTTCATCCGGAGGTGGGGCACCGAAACGGAATATCAAGATGTTTCCGTGGCGGTTTCACCGTGGTTTCACAGCGGTGACACCGGACACGGTCAAGGTTGGAAACCCGCTTGCATCGCGGTGACCGGCGAATCCGCCGAAGGCAATGCAAGACGCGTACCGGGTGCCGCACAGGAGTAGCGGCGCGCGGCCCGAAGATTTCGCAATATACCGTTCGATTCGACAATGGCAGAAGCTACCCAAAGCGCGGAACACGTGCTGACACCCTCCGGCTATATCGCCGAACACTTGCAGAACTTGAACTCGGTCGGCGGCAAGCAAGCGTCGGTGGTCGATTTCTCCGTGATCAACTATGACACGGTGTTCTGGTCGGTCCTGTGCGGCGCCATCGCCGTGCTGTTCCTGTATGCCGCCGCGCGCCGCGTCACCTCGGGCGTGCCGGGCCGCTTCCAGGCCTTCGTCGAGATGATCGTCGAGATGGTCGACGACCAGGCCAAGGGCATCATCCACGGCGACCGTTCGTGGATTGCTCCGCTGGCACTGATGGTGTTCTGCTGGATCACCATGATGAACGCGATCGACTTGATCCCGGTGGACTGGGTCACCGGCCTGAATCATGTCCTGGGCATCTTCCACATCCACCTGCCCCACCACCGCGCGGTGGCCACGGCCGACCTGAACGGCACGCTGGGCATGTCCTGCGCCGTGCTGTTGCTGATGATCTACTACAGCTTCAAGATCAAGGGCGCGGGCGGCTTCATGCACGAACTGTTCTCGGCCCCGTTCGGCGCCAAGTGGTACCTGGCCCCGTTCAACCTGATCCTGAACATCATCGAATTCCTGGCCAAGGCCGTTTCGCTCGGCATGCGGTTGTTCGGCAACATGTACGCCGGCGAACTCGTGTTCCTGCTGATCGCGCTGCTGGGTTCCATCTGGACGTTTGGTGCCGACCTGTCGGCGCTGGGTTTCGTCGGCCACGTCCTTGCCGGCGCTGTCTGGGCGATCTTCCACATCCTGATCGTGCTGCTCCAGGCCTTCATTTTCATGATGCTGACGCTGGTGTACATCGGCCAGGCTCACGATCACCACTGATCGCTGCAGGTTTCAAGTTTTAGGTTTTTGGTTTTTTGATTTTTTGGTTCTAAGTCTCTCTAAATTAAAGGAGTCGTCATGCAAGAATTTCTCGCCAACATCCAGGGTCTGACCGCTATCGGTATCGGCATCATCATCGGCCTGGGCGCTATCGGCGCCTGCCTGGGTATCGCCCTGATGGGTGGCAAGTACATCGAAGCCTGCGCACGTCAGCCCGAGCTGATGAACCCGCTGCAAACCAAGATGTTCCTGCTGGCCGGCCTGATCGACGCGGCATTCCTGATCGGCGTGGGTGTTGCAATGCTGTTCGCCTTCGCGAACCCGCTGCTGGCTGTCATCAAGTAATTCTTTTCGGTCTGCATGATGCTGACGGGCGGCGCGGGCCACCAGCCCAGCCGCCTTTTGTGCATTTATCTGTAGTTTGATTACCGAAAGGAACACACCATGAATCTGAACGCAACGTTTTTTGCGCAGATGGTCGTGTTCTTCATCCTGTGGTGGGTTGTTGCCAAATTCATTTGGCCGCCGCTGGTGAAGGCGCTCGACGAACGCGCAACGAAGATCGCCGATGGCCTCGCCGCTGCCGAGAAGGGCAAGGCCGAGCTTGAACTCGCCAACAAGCGTGTGGACCAGGCCATGGCCGAAGCCCGCACCGAAGGCGCCCAACGCGTCGCTGACGCCGAGAAGCGCGCCCAGCTGACGGCCGAAGAGATCAAGCAGAACGCCCAGGCAGAAGCCGCACGCATCATTGCCCAGGCCAAGGCCGACGCCGAACAGCAGGTTACCCGCGCGCGCGAAGAACTGCGCGACCAGGTCGCCGTGCTGGCCGTCAAGGGTGCCGAGCAGATCCTCAAGCGTGAAGTGAACGCGCAGGTCCACAGCGACCTGCTCAATCAACTCAAGGCTGAGCTCTAATCATGGCTGAAACCGCAACCATTGCCCGTCCCTACGCTGAGGCGCTGTTCCGCGTCGCCAGTGAATCGAGCGCAGGCAACCTGGGTGCATGGTCCGAGCTGGTGTCGGAAATGGGGCTAGTTGCCGCCAATGCCGACATGAAGGCGGTCGCCGACGATCCGAACGTTCCCGGCGACAAGCTGGCCGAACTGTTCCTGTCGGTGCTGAAGTCCCCGGTCAGCGACGAGGCACGCCGCTTCGTCAAGCTGCTGGTGGAGAACGGCCGCCTGACGGTGATGCCTGACATCGCCGAACAGTTCCATGCGCTCAAGAACGCCCGTGAAGGGTCGTCGGATGTCGAGATCACCAGTGCTTTTCCGCTGGAAGATGGTCAGCTGAACGACCTGGTCGCCGCACTCGAACGCAAGTTCGGCCGCAAGCTGTACGCGCAGGTGGCGGTGGACCCGTCCCTGATCGGCGGCGTCAGCGTCAAGGTTGGCGACGAAGTGCTCGACACCTCCGTGCGTGCGCGCCTGGCAGCCATGCAAACCGCGCTGACCGCCGCCTGAGCGGCAGTCCGACGGATTGAAGAATTAGGAGCATTGTGATGCAACTGAACCCCTCAGAAATCAGCGAGCTGATCAAGACCCGCATCTCGGGTCTTGGCGCCGAAGCTGAAGTGCGCAACACCGGCACGGTGATTTCCGTGACCGACGGTATCTGCCGCGTGCATGGCCTGTCCGGCGTGATGCAGGGCGAGATGCTGGAATTCCCCGGCAACACCTTCGGCCTCGCGCTGAACCTCGAGCGCGACTCGGTCGGCGCCGTGGTGCTGGGCGACTACGAACACATTTCCGAAGGCGACACGGTCAAGTGCACCGGCCGCATTCTGGAAGTGCCCGTTGGCAAGGAACTGCTGGGCCGCGTGGTGAACACGCTGGGCCAGCCGATCGACGGCAAGGGCCCGATCAACGCGAAGCAAACCGACGTGATCGAAAAGGTCGCGCCGGGCGTGATCGCGCGTCAGTCGGTGAGCCAGCCGGTGCAGACCGGCCTGAAGTCGATCGACTCGATGGTGCCGATCGGCCGTGGCCAGCGCGAGCTGATCATTGGCGACCGCCAGACCGGCAAGACCGCCGTTGCCGTGGACGCGATCATCAACCAGAAGGGCAAGGGCATGTACTGCGTGTACGTCGCCATTGGCCAGAAGGCTTCGACCATTGCCAACGTGGTGCGCAAGCTGGAAGAGCACGGCGCGATGGAATACACCGTCGTCGTGGCTGCTGCCGCTTCGGACTCGGCCGCCATGCAGTACCTGGCTGCCTACGCCGGCTGCACGATGGGCGAATACTTCCGCGACCGCGGTGAAGACGCGCTGATCGTTTATGACGACCTGACCAAGCAAGCCTGGGCCTACCGCCAGGTGTCGCTGCTGCTGCGCCGCCCGCCGGGCCGCGAAGCCTACCCGGGCGACGTGTTCTACCTGCACTCGCGTCTGCTGGAGCGTGCTGCCCGCGTGAACGAAGACTACGTCGAGAAGTTCACCGACGGCGCCGTCAAGGGCAAGACCGGTTCGCTGACCGCGCTGCCGATCATCGAAACGCAGGCTGGCGACGTGTCCGCGTTCGTGCCGACCAACGTGATCTCGATCACGGACGGCCAGATCTTCCTGGAAACCGACCTGTTCAACGCCGGTATCCGTCCCGCCATCAACGCCGGTATCTCGGTGTCGCGCGTGGGTGGTGCAGCACAGACCAAGGTGGTGAAGGGCCTGTCCGGCGGTATCCGTACCGACCTGGCCCAGTACCGTGAACTGGCTGCGTTCGCGCAGTTTGCTTCGGACCTGGACGATGCCACCCGCAAGCAGCTCGAGCGCGGGCGCCGCGTGACCGAACTGCTGAAGCAGGCGCAATACCAGCCGCAGCAAGTGTGGCAGCTGGCCGCTTCGCTGTTCGCCGCCAACAACGGCTTCCTCGACAACGTGGAAGTGAAGGACATCCTGCCGTTCGAGAAGGGCCTGCACGACCACCTGAAGACCAAGTACGCCGATCTCGTCAACCGCATCGAAGAGACCAAGCAGCTCTCGAAGGAAGATGAACCCGCCCTGCGTGCCGCCGTCGAGGATTTCAAGAAGTCCGCCGCGTTCTAACCACCGCGTGATTCCACGACATCCTTGCTGCGCCTGAGGATTCAGGCGCGGCTGGGACTCGGACGGAGAGGAAGATATGGCCGGAACGAAAGAAATTCGAACCAAGATCAAGAGCGTGCAAAACACGCGCAAGATCACCAAGGCGATGGAGATGGTCGCCGCATCCAAGATGCGCAAGGCGCAGGAACGGATGCGCAATGCCCGTCCCTATGCCGAGAAAGTGCGCAACATCGCGGCGCACCTGGCTTCTGCCAACCCCGAGTTCAAGCACCCGTTCATGCAAGAGCGCGAAGTGAAGCGCGTCGGCATGATCGTGGTCACGACCGACAAGGGGCTGTGCGGCGGCCTGAACACGAACGTGCTGCGTGCGGTGACCAACGAGCTGAAGAGCCTGCAGGGTCGCGGCGTGGATGTGCAAGCCACCGCCATCGGCAGCAAGGGCATGCAATTCCTGAGCCGCATCGGCGCCAAGGTGGCCTCGAATGTGGTGCAGCTCGGCGACACCCCGCACCTGGAAAAGCTGATCGGCGCGATCAAGGTCCAGCTCGACGCATTCACCAACGGTGAAGTCGACGCGGTGTACCTGGCGTACACCAAGTTCATCAACACGATGAAGCAGGAACCGATGGTTGAGCAGCTTTTGCCGCTCGCCGCCGACAAGCTGTCGCAGACGGAAGAAGAGAAGCGCGCCTACTCGTGGGACTACATCTACGAGCCTGACGCGCAGACCGTGGTGGAAGAGCTGTTGGTCCGCTACGTCGAGGCGCTGGTGTACCAGGCCGTGGCCGAGAACATGGCGTCCGAGCAGTCGGCGCGCATGGTGGCCATGAAGGCAGCATCCGACAACGCGAAGAACGTGATCGGCGAACTGCAGCTGGACTACAACAAGACCCGGCAGGCAGCGATCACCAAGGAACTGTCGGAGATCGTCAGCGGCGCGGCAGCGGTCTGAGGCGTCAAGAATTCAAGCTATCGGAGATACGAAATGAGTATCGGAAATATTGTGCAGTGCATCGGCGCCGTGGTGGACATCGAGTTCCCGCGCGACGCGATGCCGAAGGTGTACGACGCGCTGGTGCTGGAAGACAGCGGCGAAACGTCGTTCGCCGAAAAGGGCCTGACGTTCGAAGTCCAGCAGCAGCTGGGCGATGGCGTGGTGCGTACCATTGCCCTCGGTTCGTCGGACGGCCTGCGCCGCGGCATGCCGGTGAAGAACACCGAAGCGCCGATCTCGGTGCCGGTGGGTCAGGGTACCCTGGGCCGCATCATGGACGTGCTGGGTCGCCCCATTGACGAAGCTGGCCCGATCGCTTCGGACGAGCGCCGCGCGATTCACCAGAAGGCACCGAAGTTCGACGAACTGTCGCCTTCGACCGACCTGCTCGAAACCGGCATCAAGGTGATCGACCTGATCTGCCCGTTCGCAAAGGGCGGCAAGGTGGGCCTGTTCGGTGGTGCTGGCGTGGGCAAGACCGTCAACATGATGGAGCTCATCAACAACATCGCCAAGCAGCACAGCGGTCTGTCGGTGTTCGCCGGCGTGGGCGAGCGTACCCGTGAAGGGAACGACTTCTACCACGAAATGAAGGAATCCAACGTGCTCGACAAGGTGGCCATGGTGTTCGGCCAGATGAACGAGCCGCCGGGCAACCGTCTGCGCGTGGCACTTTCGGGCCTGACCATGGCCGAGAAGTTCCGCGACGAGGGCCGCGACATCCTGTTCTTCGTCGACAACATCTACCGCTACACGCTGGCCGGTACCGAAGTGTCGGCACTGCTGGGCCGTATGCCTTCCGCCGTGGGCTACCAGCCGACGCTGGCTGAAGAAATGGGCAAGCTGCAGGAGCGCATCACCTCGACCAAGACTGGCTCGATCACCTCGATCCAGGCCGTGTACGTGCCTGCGGATGACTTGACCGACCCGTCGCCGGCAACCACCTTCCTGCACCTGGACTCGACCCTGGTGCTGTCGCGTGACATCGCCGCTCTCGGTATCTACCCCGCCGTGGATCCGCTCGACTCGACCTCGCGCCAGATGGACCCGCAGGTTGTGGGCCAGGAGCACTACAGCGTCGCGCGCGCCGTGCAGCAGACCCTGCAGCGCTACAAGGAACTGCGCGACATCATCGCGATTCTGGGCATGGACGAACTGTCGCCGGAAGACAAGATGGCCGTGAACCGCGCGCGCAAGATCCAGCGTTTCCTGTCGCAGCCGTTCCACGTGGCCGAAGTGTTCACGGGTTCGCCGGGCAAGTACGTGCCGCTGAAGGAAACCATCCGTGGTTTCAAGATGCTGGTGGACGGCGAGTGCGATCACCTGCCCGAGCAGGCGTTCTACATGGTCGGCTCGATCGACGAAGCCTTCGAGAAGGCCAAGAAGCTCCAGTAAGCCTTGTTTCGATGCCCCCGCGCCTGCGGGGGCGGCGGGGCATCGCGCCAAGCGGTGCAGCCGCCAGAAGCGAAGCGATTGGAGAAAGGATCAGATATGGCAACCATTCTTGTAGACGTCGTCAGCGCGGAAGCGTCGATCTTCTCCGGCCAGGCGAAGTTCGTGGCGCTGCCGGGCGAGTCGGGTGAGCTGGGCATCCTGCCGGGCCACACGCCGCTGATCACGCGCATCCAGCCGGGTGCGGTGCGCATCGAGAAGGAAGACGGCAGCGAAGAGTTCGTGTTCGTTGCCGGCGGCATTCTCGAAGTGCAGCCCAAGCACGTCACCGTGCTGGCCGACACCGCTATCCGCGGTGGCGACCTGGACGAAGCCAAGGCCCAGGAAGCCAAGCGCGCGGCCGAAGAGCTGATGCAGAACCAGAGCAGCGACCTCGACCTGGCACGTGCCCAGAGCGAGCTCGCCGTGGCGGCTGCGCAGCTGGCTGCCATTGCCCGCCTGCGTCGTAAGAAGTAACTGCTTCGGTAGTACTGTCGCGTTGTTGTTTTTTCGATGCGACATTTAAAAAAGGCAGCCGCGAGGCTGCCTTTTTTGTGGACACAGCGATATGCTTTCGTCCTGCCTGGACAAAAAAAAGCGCGCGGGCCGGGGAGGCTCCGCGCGGACGGGAAAATCCCTTCGAGGGGTCAATTCGAAGGAACGGGTTCGGTCCAGGTGACAATCAAGGCGCATCGGATACCTGGTATCCGCAACAGGCTGCAAAGGCCACGCGCTAAAACGGTCTTCCTGGTGTTCCGGTCCAGCGGCAATTTTGCTGGATCGGAAAATCGGGTTGCTGCAAGAAACGCTACAAAAAGGCTTTCTTCACCACGCCCCTTTAGGTCTGCACAGCAATCTTTGCTGGGGCGCCGCACCCCGGACAGCGGGTGTGTCAATGCATTGTGGGGGAAACTCCCCGGCATGGCAGTAACAAAATGTATCGTTTTGCAAGAAGTTGAAAGCCGCTGGCACCAATACCCGCCGTGCGCGCCACTTTTGTGCAAGTTACGACCAAGTTTGCCGTTGTAACGTGCCGATAGCGTATCATTCCCGGCTTGTTTTTCGTGTTCGCTCTCGCACCATGTCCATGTGGCGATTCGCGGTTACGATTTGATACGTCCCCAGCGCTGGCCCGCCTCGGGCCGATGGAAGCCGGACAGTTATCCCCGGTTATCCTGCAGTTGTTCAGCCGTTATCCCAAGACTTATCCCGCAGTTATTCACAGTTTCACAGCCGGAGCCGCAATGCACCCAGAGATGCAGCCAGCGATACATGCCATGCTGGCGATGAAGACCGTGGCCGTGGTCGGCCTGTCGGACCGGCCGGAGCGCCCCAGCAATGAGGTGGCGGAATTCCTGCAGGGTCACGGCTTCCGTATCGTGCCGGTGAATCCACGCCACGCCGGCGAGCGCATCCTTGGCGAAACCTGTCACGCCAGTCTGCAGCAGGCGGCCGAGGCGATGGCCGCCAGCGGCGCACGCATCGAGTGGGTCGACATCTTCCGCCGTGCCGAGGATACGCCCGCGGTGGTCGATGACGCCATCGCCATCGGCGCGCGCGGGGTCTGGCTGCAGCTTGGCATCGTCAACGATGAAGCCGTGCGCCGCGCCGCCGCCGCGGGACTGCTGGCGGTCCAGGACTGCTGCAGCAAGATCGAGCTGACGCGCGCACTGGCGGCGCCGCGCTAGGTTGCCCAAGGCGCGCTCAGCCGCGCCGGCACTGGCCCGTTTTCGTTCTTACAAGCCCTCGCAACCATGGCCATCGATCCCGAACTGACCGCCTACTATCGCCGCCTGGCCGAGCGCTATGCCGGCGCGCCCGTGCCTGCCGACGCCGCCGCGCGCCGTACCCGCTTTGCCGAGATCGCCGCGGCTTCGCAGCTGCCGGACCCCGAGGGCATCGCCGTGCGGGACCTGCAGATCCCGCTGGCGGGCCGCACCCTTGACGCGCGCCTGTTCCAGCCGCAAGGCGAGGCCCGGCCGCGGCTGATCGTGTACTTCCATGGGGGCGGCTGGGTCATCGGCTCGCCCCAGACCCACCATACCGTGGCGGCATTGCTCGCCGAGGATACCGGTTGCGCGGTGGTCAGCGTCGACTACCGGCTGGCGCCCGAGCATCCATTCCCCGCGCCTTGCGAAGACGCCATGGAAGCGGTGGCGTGGCTGGCGGGCCAGCGCGAGGCGCTGGGCCTGGCACCAGCCTTCCTGGCGCTGGCCGGCGACAGCGCGGGTGGCCATCTGGCGGCGCAGGCCGCACAGCAGCTTAACGGCGGCAACGCGGTGCGGGTCGACGCCCAACTGCTGATCTACCCCGTCGCGGCGCCGGTACTGGCCACGGAAAGCTATCGGGCCTTTGCCGACGGTCCCGGCCTGACGCGCGACGAAATGGCATGGTTCTGGACCCAGTTCATCGGCGCCGGGGCTCTTGCGGAAGGAGCGGCGCATGCCGACCCGCGCGTGCACCTGATGGCCGCAGCGCCGGTTCGGCCGCCCGCGACGGTGATCGTGGTCGCGGCCCACGACGTGTTGCGCGACGATGGTCTGGCCTACGCCGACTTCCTGGTGCGCCACGACGCCGCGGTGATCACCATCGAGGCCAGTGGCATGGTCCATGGCTTCGCGCGGCTGCAGCCGGAAGCCCAGCGTGCGCGCGAATGGATGCGGCGTGCCGCCGATGCCTTCCGCGACCTGCTCGACGACGCCTGAGCGTGGCCGCAGCGCATCGGGCCCATACCCTGAAGCGCCGGCACGCCTCGCCCATCCCTTAGAATGGCGGTCTTACGAGGATGACCATGACCGCACTGCAGAACGATACCTTCCTGCGCGCGCTGCGCCGCCAGCCCACCGAATACACGCCGCTGTGGCTGATGCGCCAGGCAGGCCGCTACCTGCCCGAGTACAACGCCACGCGCGCGCGCGCCGGCAGCTTCCTCGGGCTGGCCAAGAACCCGGCCTACGCCACCGAGGTGACCCTGCAGCCGTTGGACCGCTATCCGCTGGACGCGGCCATCCTGTTCTCCGACATCCTGACCGTGCCCGATGCCATGGGCCTCGGCCTCTCGTTCGCCCAGGGCGAAGGCCCGCGCTTCGCGCATCCGCTGCGCTCCGAAGCCGACGTGCAGAAGCTGGCCGTACCCGACATGTCCTCGTTGCAATACGTGTTCGACGCGGTCAGCGAGATCCGCCGCGCGCTGGTGCAGGACGGCCGCCAGCGCGTGCCGCTGATCGGCTTCTCGGGCAGCCCGTGGACGCTGGCGTGCTACATGGTCGAAGGCGGCGGCTCGGACGACTTCCGCACGGTCAAGGCGATGATGTATGGCCGCCCGGACCTGATGCACCGCATCCTCGAAATCAACGCGCAGGCCGTCTCTGCATACCTGAACGCCCAGATCGACGCGGGCGCGCAGGCAGTGATGATCTTCGACACCTGGGGCGGCGTGCTCGCCGACGGCATGTACCAGGCGTTCTCGCTGGCCTATATGCGCCGCGTGCTTGCCGGACTGAAGCGCGAGCACGCGGGCGAGCAGGTGCCGGCGATCGTCTTTACCAAGGGCGGCGGACTGTGGCTGGAAGCGCTGGCCGATACCGGTGCCGACGCGATCGGGCTGGACTGGACCGTCAACCTGGCCGAGGCGCGCCGCCGTACCGGCGGGCGCGTGGCCCTGCAGGGCAATATCGACCCCACCGTGCTGTTCGCGCCCGAAGCGGCGATCCGCGAGCAGGTGCGTGGCGTGCTGGACAGCTACGCCGCGGGCGGCGGCAGCGATGGCCACGTGTTCAACCTCGGCCACGGCATCTCGCAGTTCACGCCGCCCGAGCATGTCACCGTGCTGGTCGACGAAGTGCATGCCTACAGCCGCAAGCTGCGCGCCGCGCAGAAGTGACCCGCGTGATATACGCCGCGGCCGTTGGGCTCGCGGCGCCCCGCGCTGCAGCGAAACGCGCCGGCGCGTACCCGGTGATGCGGGAGCCGCGCCGTTACGCCTGTCAAGTTAACTTTTTCGCCAGCATTCGCCAAAAAGGTGCTCGGAGTTGATTCTCGGGGCTTGACTTATGCACACCGATAGGTTTGCCGCAGTGCAAGAGAGGGTAATGCCTTAACCTATCCGGGGGATGTTTGCAAGGTCTTGATTTTTAAGGCTTTGGAAGATTTGCAAAGCGTGGGCCGATGCCAGTGGATCCCTTGATTTCCGGGCCTTCCGGGCGCTCCCGAGCGACTTTTCAACAAAGTTATCCACAGGGGCGATGGAATTAGTGGAAAACCAGTCATCTATCATCGACTTAGGGCCACATTTGAAGTTTTACTTTAAGTTGATGTTGCGCCGCACACAAAAACGCCTGCGGCCGCCGTGCTGCCGCCCAAAGCACAGCGATCGTGCGACTGGCGTGCACCAGGTCGGGTCCGATGGCGGACGATAGCGGCGCCAACGCCATATTGCGGGGCGACCCGGCCATCGCCCTGCCGATCGTCCGTGTCGCGCTGGATACACCCGCCGACGATTGCTTCGACTACCTGGCGACGCCCGAGGTCGCGACCGGCGACCTCGTCGTGGTGCCATTTGGCCGTCGCAGCCTGGTTGGCGTAGCCGTGGAGCGCGCTGCCACCTCCGATGTGCCGCCCGACCGGCTGCGCCCGGTGGCGCAGCGCCTGGACTGGATGCCGCCGTTGCCGCCCGACTGGATCGCGCTGGCCGCGTTTGCGGCGCGATATTACCAGCGCCGCCTGGGCGAGGTCATGCTCCCTGCGCTGCCGCCGGCGTTGCGTGAAGCCGACAGTTGGCCGGGCCTGGCACAGCGTGCCCGCACCGACGAATATCGCCTGCTGCCCGGGCATGTGGATAACTTGCTGGCCGCCGTGCCGCCGCGCGCCCGCAGCGTGCGGGCGCTGGCTCAGGCGCTCGCCGAACGCGCGGCCGTCGGCACGCCAATGGCGCTGGCCGATGCGCGCGCGCTGTGCGCGGCGGCACCGGCCCGGCTGGCCGAATGGCAGGCCGCCGGCTGGGTCGAAGCCGATCGCACCGCGCGGCTGCTGCTGCCGACCGCGCCGATGCAGGCGCCGTCCGCGGCCCCTGCCTTGCATGACGAGCAGCGCGCCGCGGTACAGGCGATCGCCGAAGCGCAGGGTTTCTCCCCGTTCCTGCTGCACGGCGTTACCGGCAGCGGCAAGACCGAGGTCTACCTGCACGCCATGCAGGCCGTGCTGGAGCGCGACCCGCACTCCCAGGTGCTGATGCTGGTTCCAGAGATCAACCTGACACCGCAGTTGCAGATGCGCATCGCCGCGCGTTTCCCGCACCTGCCGCTGGCGGTGCTGCACAGCGGCCTGGCCGACCAGGAGCGCAGCCTGCAGTGGCTGGCCGCGCATCGCGGCGAGGCCCGGATCGTGCTGGGCACGCGTATGGCCGTGATGGCGTCGCTGCCGGCACTGGCACTGATCGTGGTCGATGAGGAGCACGATACCTCCTACAAGCAGCAGGAAGGGCTGCGCTACTCGGCTCGCGACCTGGCGGTGTGGCGGGCCAAGCAGCGCGGCATCGCCGTCGTGCTGGGTTCGGCCACGCCGTCGATGGAAACCTGGTGGCGGGCGGGGCAGGGCACTTACCGCAAGCTGGTGCTGCGCGAGCGCGCCCAGGCGGATGCCGCGTTGCCAACCGTGCGGCTGGTCGACCTGAACCATGAGCGGCAGCGCCAGCGCGCGCTGTTCGAAGGCCTGTCGGTGCCGCTGCTGGAAGCGATCGACGCCCGCCTGGCGCGCGGCGAGCAGAGCCTGCTGTTCCTGAATCGCCGCGGCTACGCGCCGGTGATTGCCTGCGACAGCTGCGGCTGGTTGTCGGGCTGCCCGCGCTGCTCGGCGTACCTGGTGCTGCACCGGCCCGAGCGGCGCCTGCGCTGCCACCACTGCGGGCTGGAGGCCCCGGTGCCGCACCACTGCCCGGATTGCGGCAATGTCGATATCGCGCCGCTCGGCCGCGGCACCCAGCGCATCGAGGAAGCGCTGGCGGCACGCTTCCCGCAGGCGCGCATCGCCCGCATCGACGCCGACTCGACCCGGCGCAAGGGCAGCGCGCAGGCGATGTTCGATGAAGTCCACGCCGGCGAAGTCGACATCCTGGTGGGCACCCAGATGGTCGCGAAGGGCCATGACTTCCAGCGCGTGACGCTGGTCGGCATCGTGCACCCGGACGCCGCCATGTTCAGCCACGATTTCCGCGCCGCCGAGCACCTGTTCGCGTCGCTGATGCAGGTGGCGGGGCGCGCCGGGCGCGCCGGGCTGCCGGGCGAGGTGCTGATCCAGACCCGCTACCCGGATACCCCGGCATTGCAGGCGCTGACGCGCCATGACTATGATGGATTCGCGGCCAGCCAGTTGCGAGAGCGGCGCCAGGCCGGGTTGCCCCCGTTCTGCTTCCAGGTGCTGGTCACCGCGGAGCACGGCGAGCTGGAGCGGGCGCTGCAGTTCCTGCAGGCAGCGCGGCGGCACGCCGATTCGTGCCGGTTGGCGGCCGAGGTGCAACTGCACGACCCGGTGCCCATGTCGATGGTGCGCATCGCCAACCGCGAGCGCGCCCAGATGCTGGTCGAGGCGACATCAAGGCCGGCGCTGCAACGGTTCATGGCTGAGTGGGTACAGACTTTCGCAGAGGTAGGAACGGAGGTGAAAGGGGTGCGCTGGCAGCTGGAAATCGACCCGCTCCGGATATGAAGCGACAGCGGCGGGCTGCGCAGGTGCAACCCATTTTTCAGGGTTAACGCTAGGGTTGCACAAGGTTGCACCTTGAGGTTTTTCGGGAGTAAGATCGCGCCAGCTCACAGGCTGCGGCCGGTCGTGCGTCCATGCCTGCGGCATCGGCGCGGCGGTACCGGCGGCGCCCCAGTTTTCGGAGAACTGCCCGCATGGCCACCACCACTCTCGGCGTCAAGCTCGACGACGCCTCGCGCGATCGCCTCAAGCGTGTCGCCCAATCCATCGACCGCACGCCGCACTGGCTGATCAAGCAGGCCATCTTCACTTACCTGGAGCAGGTCGAGCGCGGGCACCTGCCGCACGAGACCAGCGCCGCCGGCTCGGCCGACTCCGATGGTTCCGACGCCCCCGACCTGGTCGCCGCCGACGGCGCGCCGCAGCCGTTCCTGGAATTCGCGCAGAGCATCCAGCCCCAGTCGGTGCTGCGTGCCGCCATCACCTCAGCCTACCGTCGTCCCGAGACCGACTGCGTGCCGGTGCTGCTGGAGCAGGCACGCCTGCCGCAGCAGCAGGCCGAGGCAGCCATCAAGATGGCCAAGAAGCTGGCCACCGCGCTGCGCGAACAGAAGGTTGGAACTGGCCGCGAAGGCTTGGTGCAGGGCCTGATCCAGGAATTCTCGCTGTCGTCGCAGGAGGGCGTGGCGCTGATGTGCCTGGCCGAGGCGCTGCTGCGCATTCCCGACAAGGCCACCCGCGATGCGCTGATCCGCGACAAGATCAGCGGCGCCAACTGGCAGTCGCACCTGGGCCAGAGCCCGTCGCTGTTCGTCAACGCCGCCACATGGGGCCTGCTGCTGACCGGCAAGCTGGTCGCCACGCATACCGAATCGGGCCTGACCAAGGCGCTCACGCGCATCATCGGCAAGGGCGGCGAGCCGCTGATCCGCAAGGGCGTGGACATGGCGATGCGCCTGATGGGCGAGCAGTTCGTCACCGGCGAGACCATTTCCGAGGCGCTCGCCAACGCGCGCAAGTACGAGGCGCAGGGGTTCCGCTACTCCTACGACATGCTAGGGGAAGCGGCCATGACCGAGGACGATGCCGCGCGCTACCTGGCTTCGTACGAGCAGGCCATCCATGCCATCGGCCAGGCTTCGCGCGGTCGTGGCATCTATGAAGGCCCGGGCATCTCGATCAAGCTGTCGGCGCTGCATCCGCGCTACAGCCGCGCCCAGCACGAGCGCGTGATCGGCGAGCTGTACGAGCGCCTGAAGTCGCTGACGCTGCTGGCCCGCCAGTACGACATCGGCATCAATATCGATGCCGAGGAAGCCGACCGGCTGGAGATCTCGCTCGACCTGCTCGAACGCCTGTGCTTCGAGCCCGAGCTGGCCGGCTGGAACGGCATCGGCTTCGTGGTGCAGGGCTACCAGAAGCGCTGCCCGTTCGTGATCGACTACCTGATCGACCTGGCCCGCCGCAGCCGCCACCGCCTGATGATCCGCTTGGTCAAGGGCGCCTACTGGGACAGCGAGATCAAGCGCGGCCAGGTGGAAGGACTGGAGGGCTACCCGGTCTACACGCGCAAGGTCTACACCGATGTGTCGTATGTCGCCTGCGCGCGCAAGCTGCTGTCGGTGCCGGACGCGATCTATCCACAGTTCGCGACGCACAACGCGCACACGCTGTCGGCCATCTACCAGATCGCCGGCCACAGCTACTACCCCGGCCAGTACGAGTTCCAGTGCCTGCACGGCATGGGCGAGCCGCTGTACGACCAGGTGGTCGGCCCGACCGCCGACGGCAAGTTCAACCGCCCATGCCGGATATACGCGCCGGTCGGCACGCATGAGACGCTGCTGGCCTACCTGGTGCGCCGCCTGCTGGAGAACGGCGCCAACACCTCGTTCGTAAACCGCATCGCCGACGACACCATCTCGCTGGACGAGCTGGTGGCCGATCCGGTTGCCGTGGTCGAGGCCATGCACCGTGACGAAGGTACGCTGGGCCTGCCGCATCCGCGCATCCCGTCGCCGCGTACGCTGTACGGCAAGAGCCGTCCCAACTCGGCCGGCATCGACCTGGCCAACGAACACCGGCTGGCGTCGCTGTCGTCGGCGCTGCTGGCGGGCACCAGTGAGCGCCAGGTTGCCGAGCCGATGCTGGGCGCGGAGGTGCCGCGCGCGGCCGACGCCATCACCACGCCCGTGCTGAACCCCGCCGACCACCGCGACGTGGTCGGCCAGGTCACCGAAGCCAGCCAGGCCGACGTCGACGCCGCGCTGCAGGCAGCCGTCAATGCCGCGCCGATCTGGCAGGCGACGCCGCCGGACGTGCGCGCCGCCGCGCTGGAGCGCGCCGCCGACCTGATGGAAGCGCAGATGCAGTCGCTGATGGGCATCATCATGCGCGAGGCCGGCAAGACCTTCTCCAACGCCATCGCCGAAGTGCGCGAGGCGGTGGACTTCCTGCGCTACTACGCCGCCGAGATCCGCCGCGGCTTTGACAACGAGACTCACCGCCCGCTGGGCCCGGTGGTGTGCATCAGCCCGTGGAACTTTCCGCTGGCGATCTTCACCGGCCAGGTCGCCGCGGCGCTGGCCGCAGGCAACCCGGTGCTGGCCAAGCCCGCCGAGCAGACCCCGCTGATCGCCGCCGCCGCGGTGAAGCTGCTGCGCGAAGCCGGCGTGCCGGCCGGCGCGGTGCAGCTGCTGCCGGGCCGCGGCGAGACCGTCGGCGCCGCGCTGGTGGGCGATGCCCGCGTCAAGGGCGTGATGTTCACCGGCTCGACCGAGGTCGCACGCATCCTGCAACGCAATGTCGCCGGCCGTCTCGACGCCGCCGGCCGCCCGATCCCGCTGATCGCCGAGACCGGCGGCCAGAACGCGATGATCGTCGACTCCTCGGCGCTGGCCGAGCAGGTGGTCGGAGACGTGGTCAACTCGGCCTTCGACTCGGCCGGCCAGCGCTGCTCGGCGCTGCGCGTGCTGTGCTTGCAGGAGGACGTGGCCGACCGCGTGCTGGAAATGCTCAAGGGCGCGATGCAGGAACTGACCATGGCCAACCCGGATCGCCTGTCGACCGACGTCGGCCCGGTGATCGACGAAGAGGCGCGCGCCAACATCGTGCGCCATATCGACGCCATGCGTGCCAAGGGCCGCCGCGTCCACCAGGCCGATCCCAATGCCGCGCAGGGCGCCAGCTGCCGCAACGGCACCTTCGTGCCGCCGACGCTGATCGAGCTGGACAGCATCGAGGAACTGAAGCGCGAGGTGTTCGGCCCGGTGCTGCACGTGGTGCGCTTCCCGCGCGCGGCGCTCGACACCATGGTCAGCCAGATCAACGGCACCAACTACGGCCTGACGCTGGGCATCCATACCCGCATCGACGAGACCATCTCGTTTATCGTCAGCCGCGCCCATGTGGGCAACCTGTACGTGAACCGCAATATCGTCGGTGCCGTGGTCGGCGTGCAGCCGTTCGGCGGCGAGGCGCTGTCGGGCACCGGTCCCAAGGCGGGCGGCCCGCTGTACCTGCACCGGCTGCTGTCCGTGTGTCCGCAGGACGCGGTGGCACGCAGCGTACGCGCGGCCGACGTGACCAACCACGCCGAGGCGGTCGGCCCGGACGATGAAGCCGTGCGCGCCGCCGAAGCCTTCCGCAACTGGGCCGGCACCGAGCTGCCCGCGGTCGCCGACGCCTGCGCGCGATTTGCCGAGGCATCGCCGTCGGGCCTGGCAGTGACCCTGGCCGGCCCCACCGGCGAGCGCAACACCTACACGCTGCTGCCGCGCGAACACGTGCTGTGCCTGGCCGCGCAGGAGGCCGACCTGGCGCTGCAACTGGGCGCCGTGCTGACCGTCGGCGCGCGCGCCGTATGGCCGGAAACCCCCGTTGCGCGGGGGCTGTTTGCGCGCCTGCCTAAGGGCGTACAATCGCGCGTCCGCATGGTGGCTGACTGGACTGCCGCGGACATCGCCATCGATGCGGTGCTGCACCACGGCGACTCCGACCAGCTGCGCACGGTGTGCGAGCAGGTGGCGGCGCGCCCGGGGCCGATCATCGGCGTGCAGGGGCTGGCGCAGGGCGAGCCGACCGTCGCGCTCGATCGCCTGCTGATCGAGCGCTCGCTGTCGGTCAACACCGCTGCCGCGGGCGGCAATGCAAGTTTGATGACGATCGGCTGAGGCATTCTCGGACGACGCGTCTTGTCGAAGCGCGCACCGGTGGCGGCGATCCTGCCCCGGCGCGCATACCAAGGAGGGCGCGGCACTGCCAGGCCGCGCCTAGAAAAATACGCCGCCCAGGGCGCCATACCGGCACCACGCGGCACAGAGTGGCACCAATTGGGACCCAAGGAGATCTGATGAGCTCGACATTCCACAAGACGGCACTGACCGTTGCCCTGACCCTGGCCGGCCTGACCGGCGCCTCCGCCGCCTTCGCGCAGGCGCAGGAAATCAAGCTGGGCTACGCCGGCCCGATGACCGGCGGCCAGGCCCAGTATGGCAAGGACATGCAGAACGGCATCGTCCTCGCGATCGAGGACATGAACGCCACCAAGCCCAAGATCGGCGGCAAGGAAGTCAAGTTCGTGCTGGTCTCCGAAGACGACCAGGCCGACCCCAAGACCGGCTCGGTGGTCGCGCAGAAGCTGGTCGATGGCGGCATCCAGGGCATGCTCGGCCATTTCAACTCGGGCACCACCATTCCGGCGTCGATGGTCTACAACCGCGCCGGCATTCCGCAGATCGCCATGGCGACCGCGCCGGAATACACCAAGCAGGGATTCAAGACCACCTTCCGCATGATGACCTCCGACACCCAGCAGGGTTCGGTGATCGGCGCCTACGTGGTGAAGAAGCTGGGCGCGAAGAACATCGCCATCGTCGATGACCGCACCGCCTACGGCCAGGGCCTGGCCGACGAGTTCGAGAAGGCCGCCAAGGCCGCCGGCGGCAAGATCGTGCGCCGCGAGTTCACCAACGACAAGGCGGTGGACTTCAAGGCCGTGCTGACCAACATCAAGCGCAGCAACCCGGACATCATCTTCTACGGCGGCGCCGAGACCCAGTCCGCGCCGATGGCCAAGCAGGTCAAGGAACTGGGCATCAAGGCCCCGCTGGTGTCGGGCGAGATGTCCAAGACCGACAACTTCCTGAAGCTGGCCGGTCCTGCCGCCGAAGGCACCGTGGTGTCGCTGGCCGGCCTGCCGCTGGACCAGATGCCGGGCGGCGCCGCCTACGAGAAGAAGTACGAGAAGCGCTTCGGCTCCAAGGTGCAGACCTACTCGCCGTACTCGTATGACGGCGCCACCGCGATGATGACCGCGATGGTCAAGGCCGGTTCGGCCGATCCGGCGCGCTACCTGCCGGTGCTGGCCGCGACCAGCATGCAGGGCGTGACCACCAAGACGCTGGCCTATGACGGCCGCGGCGACCTGAAGGACGGCGGCATCACCGTCTACAAGGTGGTGGGCGGCAAGTGGACCGTGCTGGAAACGGTCGGCGGCAAGTAAGCAATCAGTGCCCGCCAGGCAGGACGCCACCCTCGGGTGGCGTTTTGTTTATGTGCAATGGCTTAAAGAAAGCGGCCGCCGTGCCGATGGTTGTCCGGATGCGGATCGCCCTCATGGCGCATAATCCCGCACTCGCTTACCAAAAATGCAGAAGGAGCAGTACGTGTCCGTGCCGGAAGTCAGCTACGACCACGCCATCGAGCTTGCCAACCAGGGCCGCTTTGCCGACGCCCTGCAGATCGCCGACCAGCTTGCGCAGGCCCGGCCCGAGGTGGTCGATTTCGTCACGCTGCGCGCGCGGCTGCACTTCGACAACGGCGATGCCGCCGCGGCGCTTGCCGTGCTGGACGAGGCACTCGCGCGCCTGGACAGCCTGCCGCTGCAGCCGCCGCACCGCTGGGCCTCGCGCGGCGTGATCGCGCACCGCTACGGCGCCATGCTGATGAGCCTGGGCCGCGACGCCGAGGCGCGCCCGTGGCTGCATGAGGCCGCGCAGCGCAGCGGATTGCTGTCGGGCGAATGGCCGGCGCATTTCCACGCCGGCTTGGCCGCGCTGCGCATGAACGACATGGCTGCCGCGGCGCGCTACTGGCACGACCTGATGTTCCGCAATCCCGACCTGGGCGCGGAAGACATCGCGCCGCTGGTGCAGGACTACATTGCCCGCGCCGAGGGCGCCGGCGTGCCGGTGGAGCCGCTGATGCGCGTCTGCCTGGGGCGCGTGGCGCTGGACAACCCGCACCTGCTGCAGCTCGACGCCGATGCCGGCGACGCGCTCGCCGCCGACCAGGCCGCCCGCGTGCTGGCCGAACATCCCGACCACCCCGAGGCGCGCCGGCTGCGCGCGCCGCTGCGCTGGGGCGTGGGCGACACGCAGGGCGCGCTCGACGACCTGGCCGTCTACCTGCGCCAGGTGGCCGACCCGCAGGCCCAGGTACGCGAACTGGCCTGGCGCCATCAACTGGCCAAGGCCGGCGCGCAGGATGCCGAACGCGAGCCCTGGCAGCGCTTCGCCATCACCGACAAGTCCGACGACGGCGCCGCCTACTACCGCGCCGCCATGGCGCTGGGCGAGTTCATCGATGAAGTCCCCGCCGCCGAGGCGGCGCTGCGCCCCGCGCTGGTGGCCGCGTGCCGCCATGGCGTGAGGTGCTACGACCACTATTTCGCCACCGGCCAGGGCGATGCCGCCGGGCACGGCGGCAATGCCGATCCGCACGTGTATTCATTGTTGTGCCGGCTGCTGGCGCGCAGCCTGCCTGCCGATGCCGCGCACCTGGAAGAGCGCATCGCGCTGCATCGCCAGGGCATGGCCGCCAGCGAGTTCATCGACCACTGGATCGACCTGCTCGACTGCCATGCCGGCGCGGGCCAGCACGGCAAGGTGGTCGAGCTGGCCGGCGAAGTGCTCAATCGCTACCCGCTCGAGCGCAATCCGGCCGATGTCACCTGGGCCTTCAGCCGCCTGATCGCGGCCTGGAAGTCCATGGGCGGCGCCGAGCCGGCCGAGGCGGCGCGCGCCGCGATGGCGCACATGGACGCGCGCCTGGATGCGCTGCCGGTAGAGGCCCGCAGCGAGGCCGCGCACCCGATGGCGCATGCGCGCGCTCACTTCGCCGCGCTTCTGCAGGCACAGATGGCGCGCATGGACGAGCATGACCGTGCCGACGCGCTGGCCGAGATCGAGGGGCAGCAGCGCCGCGCGCTGCTGGTCGAGGATGCCTGGCTGTACAACCGCTTCGGCCTGCTGTGGCGCGAGCTGGGCGAACCGGAGCGCGCGCTGCCGATGTTCGAGCAGGCGGTCGCGCTGACCGAGGGCGATCCCGAGGACCAGGCCGGGCCGCGCCTCCAGCGCGGCCTGGTCCACAACGCCTCGCGGCGCCATGAAGCGGCCATGGCGGACTTCGCCGCCGCCTTTGCCGTGCGCGACGACTGGGATGCCGAGGTATGCCTGCGCGTGGTCGAGTCGGCACTCGGGCTGCAGCAGCGCGAGACGGCGCTGGCTTACTTTGAAAAGGCCCGGGCACGCGGCGCTGCGCAGGGCGCCACGCGCACTTTGTACACGCAGGTCGAGACGGCGCTGAAGTCCACCCGCCCGCGCTGGAAGGTCTGGGGCGTCTGATGCGTCGCACGGGTGTGCGGACGCGTTGAGTTCCGCACAAAATGTAAAAAACGCCATCCAGAAGATGGCGTTTTTTGCGCGAACTTGACCGAAGTTCGTAAGGCGTTTGGTGCGGTGTCGGACAATCACTGACATGGATTGTGATGTGCTTACATTACCATGTCGACCATGAACGGACTGAGCCAACTATTCCCAACTCTTCCCCTCGCCCCAGGGGGCTTGTTCTGGGTCGGGCTCGCGCTGGTAGGCGCGGGCCTGGCGGGGGAAGTCAGCCGCCGCTGGCTGCGCTGCCCGCGCATCGTGGGCTATGCCGTCGCCGGGCTGTTCGCCGGCATGCTCGGGCGCGGCATCGTCGACGAGAACATGATCAACCAGACCCGTATCCTGATCGATATGGCGCTGGCACTGGCCCTGTTCGAACTCGGGCACCGGCTGTCGCTGACCTGGCTGCGCGCCAACCGCTGGCTGCTGCTGACCAGCGCCTTCGAAAGCGTGCTGACCTGGGGCCTGGTCGCGGCGGTGCTGCAATGGATCGGCGCCTCGCCTGGCGTGGCGATCCTGGCCGGCGGCATTGCCGTCAGCACCTCGCCCACCATCGTGCTGCAGCTCAAGAACGAACTGCGTGCCGAGGGCCAGGTCACCGAGCGGCTGATGGCAATGGCGGCGCTGAACAGCATCTACGCTGCCGTGATCGTGCAGGTGGCCACCGGCTGGCTGCATTCCGAATACGGCAACCTGGGCGCCGCCCTGCTGCACCCGCTCTACCTGCTGGTGGGCTCGTGCCTGCTGGCATGGGTGGTGGGCAAGGTCGGCCACGTGATCTATGAGCGCATGTCGGCCGATGACCACTACAGCTTCCTGGTGCTGGTGGGCCTGGTGCTGTTCACGCTGGCGCTGACCCGGGTACTAAAATTGTCGATGCCGCTGACGCTGCTGCTGGCCGGCGTGGTGTTCAAGCACCAGGACAGCCAGCCGCACGTCTGGCCGCCGCACTTCGGCAGTGCCGGCAGCCTGCTGATCATCGTGATGGTGGTGTCGCTGGGCCTGCCGCTGACCGCGCATGACTGGGCCGTGGGCGGCGTCTATGCCATCGTGCTGGTGCTGCTGCGTCACCTCGCCAAGTTTGCCGGCGTGATGTCGCTGGGATCGTTCTCGGGCCTGAGCATGCGCCAGTGCATGGCACTGGGGCTGGCGCTGGCGCCGATGTCGGGGCTGGCCTACCTGCTGATGAGCGACGTCGCTCGCATCTACCCCGGCACCGGACAGCCGCTGGCCGCTATCATCCTGTGCGCGCTGGCGATCGAACAACTGCTCGGCCCGGTGTTGGCAGCGTGGGCGCTGCGCTTCGCCGGCGAATCCCGGGCCAATGGAGGAGGGCGCTGATGTCGCTCGAATCGTTCAAGCAATCCGAGGCACTGACCTTCGGCGTGGAGCTGGAGCTGCAGCTGGTCAACCGCCACGACTATGACCTGGCGCCGTTCGCGCCCGACCTGCTGCGCGCACTCAAGGGCGCCGAGCATGCCGGCGACATTAAGCCGGAAATCAGCCCGTCGATGATCGAGATCAGCACGGGCATCTGCCACAGCTACCAGCAGGCGCTGGACGAGCTGACCACCATGCGCAACCTGATGGTGGCCGCCTCGCGCTCGCTCAACCTGGGCATTTCCGGCGGCGGCACGCATCCGTTCATGCAATGGGCCGACCGCACCATCTCGGACTCGCCGCGCTACCAGTACATCTCCGAGCTGTATGGCTACCTGGCCAAGCAGTTCACCGTATTCGGCCAGCACGTGCATATCGGCTGCCCGAGCGCGGACGAGTCGCTGTTCCTGCTGCACGCCATCGGCCGCTACGTGCCGCACTTCGTTGCGCTGGCGGCGTCGTCGCCGTATGTGCAGGGTGTCGATACCGGCTTTGCCTCGGCGCGCCTGAATTCGGTCGCGGCGTTCCCGATGAGCGGGCGCGCGCCCTTCCTGCTGACGTGGGACGCCTTCACCGCGTATTTCGAGAAGATGCGCAATACCGGCGTGATCGAGAGCATGAAGGACTTCTACTGGGATATCCGGCCCAAGCCGGAATTCGGCACCATTGAGGTCCGCGTGATGGACACGCCGCTGACGGTGCAGCGCGCCTGCGATATCGCCGCGTATATCCAGATGCTGGCGCGCTACCTGTTGTTGTCGCGCCCGTTCATGCCGCAGGAAGACGACTACCTGGTGTACACCTTCAACCGCTTCCAGGCGTGCCGCTTCGGGCTGGATGGCGAATATGTGCATCCCAACGAGCTGACCCGGATGCCGATCGCCGACCACATCCTCTCGATCTGCGATGCACTGGTGCCGCATGCAGAGGCATTGGGTTCGCTGGACGCGCTGGCCAATATCCGCGCGCTGGCCGAGCGCCGCGACGGCGATGCGGAATGGCTGCGCCAGACCGATGCCGACGCGCGCAGCCAGCGCGAGACCGTGCGCAAGGCCTGCGAGCGCTGGGCGGCGTAACACACCGCCCGCCGCCTAACCGCTGAACCGGCACTTACTTCACGCTGTAGCCGCGCCCTTGCATGCACGCGGACCAGGCCTGGTAGTACGAACCCATCGCCTGGCTGGTGTTGGCCTGCGCCTGCTGGCTGGCGGCGTTGGCCTGGCGCCGCGATTGCCGGTGCGCCACGCCGCCTGCCACCGTACCCGTTGCAGCGCCGACCGCCGCGCCTTTGCCGGCATCGCCCGCCATCGCCCCCACCACTGCGCCGGCAGCGGCGCCCCCCGCGGCACCGCGCACGCGCTGGCCGCTTTGCGGCTGCGCCGGGGGCGGTGCCGCGGCGGCCTGGGCGGGATCGATACCGCTCTGCTGCTTGGCCCAGCTGTAGCAGGCACCGTCGTCGCTGGCCTGCTGCTGCTGGCTCTGGCCCTTGGCCGGGTAGGCCACCGGCTTGCCTTGCGCGAGTGCCTGGGCCGGGGCCAGCAGCAGGGCGGCCGCCAGTACGCCCAGGCCGCGGTACAGCGTGCAGTTTTGCCTTCGCTTCATGATCGATCCCCCGCGGTTGCCGGCCGCGCCACCGTGTGCGGTGGCGGCCGTGTCTGAAGGCCAGTATTGCAGCCGGCGTGGCGAAGTCAATGCATCGTTTCAACGCGCCGGACCGGCTGGCGCCGATGCGTGCACCGCAGCTGCCCGGCAGCGCACGCGCGCATCAGCGGGACGCGGGCGGCGACAGCAGGAACGCAAGCGCGTTGCGCCACCATGCCTCGTCGACGTACCCGGTCCAGTCGTTGTGCCCGGCGTGGTCGATCACGGCCAGGCGGCGGGGTTCGTCCAGCGCTTCATAGAGCGCCTTGCCGAGCCGCGGCGGCACGATGCTGTCGCGTTCGGCTACGACCACCATGACCGGGCGGCCAAAGGCGGCCAGGTGGCTCACGCTATCGTAACGGTCGCGCAGCAGCCATCCGGTCGGCAGCCATGAGTAGTGGTGTGCGGCGACGTGGGCGAGCTTGTCCCATGGCGTGATCAGCAGCACGGCATCGACGTGCTCGCGCTGGCGCGCCGCGGCGGCCGCCGCAACCCCGGCGCCGAGCGATTCGCCGACCAGTAGCAGCGGGCCGTCGAACTGGCGCCGGGCCAGCGCAATCGCCTGCCCGGCATCGTCGACGAAGCTGCGCTCGCCAAGCGCGCCGTCGCGCGGGCCATAGCCGGGGTATTCGGCCAGGATCACGCGAATGCCCAGCCGCGTCAGCACGCTGGCGTAGTAGCCGCGATGGCCGGCGTGCCCGGCATTGCCGTGGAAGACGATGGCGGTGGCGCGGACGGGACCGTGCGGCTCGGCCAGCAGGCCGCGGAAATCATCCGGACCCGGCCATGCGCGCAGTCCCGGAGCAACCATATCGTCGACCGAGGCCCTGTCGGGAAAGTAGAGAAAACGATCCTGCAGCATCAGGATGCCTCCCAGCAGGACCGCGCCCGCAAGCAGCCAGCGCAGCAGGCGCCGCGCCGGCGCGGATCGTGCCGCGGGCAGCGCGGTGGCCGGCATGGCGCGTGCGCTAGGCGCCGGCGAGCACCGGTTCGCACCGCACCTCGGTCCGGACCGAATTGGCGATAAAGCAGGCATCGTGCGCGGCATGGTGCAGGCGCTCCAGCTCGTCGCGGGTGGGTTCGCGCTCGCCGGAGAAAGTGACCTGGGGGCGCAGGGTCACCACTGTCATCGCCATCTGGCCTTCGCGGTTCTTTTCCATCACGCCGGTGGCGGCATCGACATAGCGGTCGACGACAAAGCGCTGCTTCGCCGCCAGCGACAGGAACCACAGCATATGGCAGCTCGACAGCGAGGCGATGAACATCTCTTCCGGGTCGACCGCGCTGGCGTCCGACATCGGCAACGGCACCACATGGGGCGACGACGAGCCCGGGACTTCGGCGCCGCCGTCGAAGCGCAGCACGTGCCTGCGGCTGTAGCGGTTGCCGGTGAAATCCTGCCCGTCGCGTTGCCACAGGACTTCGGCGGTATATACGGACATGCGGTTGACTCCCAAGGTTGGAATGCTTCAGGCGCCGTGCGGCACGCTCTCGCCGTCGCGCAGGCCCAGGTGCTGGTTCGCCGGCACCGCGATATCGATCAGCCTGGGCCGCGGCAGGTTCAGGTTGCGCATCATCTCGATGAACTCCTCGCGCGTGCGGCCGGATACGCGGCTGTTGTGCGCGCGCTCATGGCCGATGGTCGAGCAGGTCTGGCCCTTGTAGTCGTGCGCGGGATAGACCCGGGTGTCGTCGGGCAGCGCGAACAGCTTGCGGGTCAGGCTGTCGTACAGCGTGCCGGCATCGCCCGACTGGAAATCGGTGCGGCCGCAGCCGTCGATCAGCAGCGCATCGCCCGTGAAGACGCGGCGCACGATGCCTTCGGAGGTGGACTCTTCCCACAGGTAGCTCATGCTGCCGGCGGTATGGCCGGGCGTATGGATCGCGCGCAGCACCTGCTTGCCGAATGCGACAGTGTCGCCGTCGATCAGTTGCTTCTGTGCCGGCTTGATATCGCAGCCCGACGGCGCCGCGGTGTGCGCGCCGGTCTGCATGGCCAGGTGGCCGGCCGAGGTGATGTGGTCGGCGTGGGCGTGGGTCTCGATGACCCAGGTCAGGTGTGCGCCGGTATCCTCTACCAGCGCCAGGTCGCGTTCGAGCTGGTGGTCGACCGGGTCGATCAGCAGCGCCTCCTTCGTTTCCGCATCGATCAGCAGGTACGTGAAGGTTGACGAGGCATCGTCAAAGAGCTGGTGGAAGGTCTGCATGGCGGGCCCTCTTGTTCTGCGGTCGGGGAACGCCGCAATGATACGCCGCAAACCATGCACGATGTACGACGGTTTTCTTCCTTCTCCCGCGCGCGTGATAGGGGAGAAAACCGCCGCGCGTTTAGCACTCGACGATATTCACCGCCAGCCCGCCGCGCGCGGTTTCCTTGTACTTCGTCTTCATGTCGGCGCCCGTCTCGCGCATGGTCTTGATCACCGAATCGAGCGATACGTAGTGCGTGCCGTCGCCGCGCAGCGCCATGCGCGCCGCGTTGACCGCCTTGACCGACGCCATCGCATTGCGCTCGATGCACGGAATCTGCACCAGCCCGCCGACCGGGTCGCAGGTCAGGCCGAGGTTGTGCTCCATGCCGATCTCGGCCGCGTTCTCCACCTGCGCCGGGCTGCCGCCGAGTACCGCGGCAAGCGCGCCGGCGGCCATCGAGCAGGCCACGCCGACCTCGCCCTGGCAGCCGACCTCGGCCCCGGAGATCGACGCGTTGAGCTTGTACAGCAGCCCGATCGCGCCCGCTGTCAGCAGGAAGTCGACTACACCCTGCCGGTTCGCGCCCGGCACGAAGCGGTCGTAGTAATGCAGCACGGCGGGGATGATGCCGGCCGCACCGTTGGTCGGCGCGGTCACCACGCGGCCGCCCGCCGCGTTCTCTTCATTGACGGCGATGGCGTACAGGTTGACCCAGTCCATCACCGAGAGCGGATCCGACAGCGTGCGCTCGGCACGCTCGGTCAGGCTGCGGAACAACTCGGGCGCGCGCCGCTTGACCTTGAACGGCCCCGGCAGTTCGCCATCGGTGCGGCAGCCGCGCGCGACGCAGGCCTGCATTACGTCCCAGATATGCAGCAGGCCGTCGATGACCTCTTGCTCGCTGCGCCACGTCAGTTCGTTCTCCAGCATCAGCCGCGCAATGCTCTTGCCGCTGTCCTGCGCCATCTGCAGCATGTCCTTGCCGCTGCGAAACGGGTGCGGCAGCTGCTGCGCGGCGTTGAGCACCTGGGTGTTGGGCGCACCGGCGGTGACCACGAAGCCGCCGCCCACCGACAGGTAGCGCGCTTCGCGCAGGCTCGCGCCGCTGCTGTCGAAGGCATGGAACTTCATGCCATTGGGATGCTCGGCCAGGGCCTCGCGGCGGTAGAACGCGATGTGCTCCTTCTCGACGAAGGGCACGATATGGCGTCCCAGCAGCGACAGCTCGCGCGACTTGCGCAACGCGGCGAGGCGCCTGTCGATGGAATCGGGATCGATGGTGTCGGGAGACTCGCCCATCAGGCCGAGGATCACGCCCTTGTCGGTGCCGTGCCCCTTGCCGGTGGCGCCGAGCGAGCCGTACAGCTCGACCCGCACGCTGGCCACCTGCGGCAGCAGGCCGTCGCGCTCCAGCCCCTGCGCGAACATCAGGGCCGCGCGCATCGGGCCCACGGTATGCGAGCTCGACGGGCCGATGCCCACCTTGAACAGATCGAAGACGCTGACTGCCACGGAATGTCTCCAGCAATGGGGTGGCCTTGCAGAGGCTCTTTTCAGGCGGTCGAAGTACGGCAACGGACACCGCCGCCGGCGGGCCCGCCATCTTGAGAATAGTGCGGCGGCCGAGCCACCGCAGATGCGATGGCACGGCCCGGGGGTGCGTCAGTCGACCACGTAGTCGCTGACCGGCACGCAGCTGCAGAACAGGTTGCGGTCGCCATACACGTTGTCGGCACGGCCGACCGGCGGCCAGTACTTCTGCGTGCGCAGCGACGCCACCGGATAGGCGGCTTCCTCGCGCGTGTACTTGTGGGTCCACTCGTTCGCGGTCACCACCGCGGCGGTGTGCGGCGCGTGCTTGAGCGGGTTGTCCTCGCGGTCGAAAGTACCGTCGGCGACGCGGCCGATTTCCTGGCGGATCGCGATCATCGCGTCGATGAAGCGGTCCAGCTCATGCAGTGCTTCGGACTCGGTCGGCTCGATCATCAGCGTGCCCGGCACCGGGAAGCTCATGGTCGGCGCGTGGAAGCCGTAGTCCATCAGGCGCTTGGCCACGTCTTCGTTGCTGATGCCGGTCTCCTTCTGCAGCGGGCGCACGTCCAGGATGCACTCGTGCGCGACCAGGTCGTGCTGGCCGGTGTACAGCACCGGGTAGTACGGCGCCAGGCGCTTGGCCACGTAGTTGGCCGCCAGGATGGCGTTCTCGGTGGCGGCGGTCAGGCCGGCCGAACCCATCATCGCGATATACATCCACGAGATCGGCAGGATGCTGGCCGAGCCGAACGGTGCCGCCGACACGCCGCCGATGCCGCGGTCGTCGCGGCGGTAGCCGACGCTGTCCTGGTTGGGCAGGAAATCCGCCAGGTGCGCGCCGACCGCAACGGGGCCAACGCCCGGGCCGCCGCCGCCGTGCGGGATGCAGAAGGTCTTGTGCAGGTTCAGGTGCGACACGTCGCCGCCAAACTGGCCCGGCGCGGCGGTGCCGACCATCGCGTTCATGTTGGCGCCGTCGACATAGACCTGGCCGCCGTGCTTGTGCACGATCTCGCAGATCTGCTGCACGCCCTGCTCAAACACGCCGTGCGTGGACGGGTAGGTGATCATGATCGCAGCCAGGTTCTTGCTGTGCTGCTCGGCCTTCTTCGCCAGGTCTTCCAGGTCGACGTTGCCGTTCTCGTCGCAGGCCACCACCACCACCTTCATGCCGGCCATCTGCGCCGACGCCGGGTTGGTGCCGTGCGCCGACGACGGGATCAGGCAGATGTCGCGATGGCTTTCGCCGCGGCTGGCGTGATACGCATGGATGATCAGCAGGCCCGCGTACTCGCCTTGCGAGCCGGCGTTGGGCTGCAGGCTGACCGCGGCGTAGCCGGTGGCGGCGCACAGCATGGCCTCGAGCTGGTCGATCATCTCGCGGTAGCCCACGGTCTGGTCCAGCGGCGCGAACGGGTGGATCTGGCTGAACTCGGGCCAGGTCACCGGGATCATCTCGCTGGTGGCGTTCAGCTTCATCGTGCACGAGCCCAGCGGGATCATGGTGCGGTCCAGCGCCAGGTCCTTGTCGGCCAGCATGCGCAGGTAGCGCAGCATCTCGTGCTCGGCGTGGTGCGTATTGAACACCGGATGGGTCAGGTACTCGCTGGCGCGCGCCAGTTCGGCCGGGAAGGCGTCATTGATGGCGGCTTCGAGCTTGTCGAAATCGAGGCCCGCCGGCAGCGGCTTGCCTTGCGTGAAGATTTCCCACAGCGCAACCACGTCGTCGCGGGTGGCGGTCTCGTCCAGCGAGATGCCGACGCGCGTGGCGCCGGCATGGCGCAGGTTGATGCCGCGCGCGGTGGCGGCGGCATGGATGGCTTCGGTGTTGAAGCCGGTCTCCAGCGTCAGCGTGTCGAAGAAGGTGGCGTTGGTGCGGACGAAGCCAAGCTGCTCCAGGCCGGCGGCCAGCGTCGCGGCCAGGCGATGCACGCGCTGCGCGATGCGCTTCAGGCCCTGCGGGCCGTGGTATACGGCGTACATCGACGCCATCACCGCCAGCAGCACCTGCGCGGTACAGATGTTGGAGGTCGCCTTTTCGCGGCGGATATGCTGTTCGCGCGTCTGCAGCGCCAGGCGATACGCCTTGTTGCCCTGCGCGTCGACGGTCACGCCGACCAGACGGCCCGGCATCGAGCGCTTGAACGCATCCTTCACCGCCATGTAGCCGGCGTGCGGGCCGCCAAAGCCCAGCGGCACGCCGAAGCGCTGCGAGTTGCCCACGGCCACGTCGGCACCCCATTCGCCCGGCGCGGCGATCAGCGTCAGCGCCAGCAGGTCGGCGGCAGCCACCACCAGGCCCCCGGCGGCGTGCACCGCGTCGGCGATGGCGCGGTAGTCATTGATGTCGCCGTTCACGCCCGGGTACTGCAGCAGCACGCCGAAGGCGCCCGCAGCAGCGGCGTCGGCGGCGGGGCCGACCTTCACTTCGATATCCAGCGGCAGCGCGCGCGTTCGCACCACTTCCAGCGTCTGCGGCAGCACGTCGTCGGCGACGAAGAAGATACTGGAGTCGTGCTTGTTCACGCGCTGCAGCAGCGTCATCGCTTCGGCGGCAGCGGTGCCTTCATCGAGCATCGACGCGTTGGCGATATCCAGCCCGGTCAGGTCGGTGACCATCTGCTGGAAGTTCAGCATCGCTTCCAGGCGGCCTTGCGAGATTTCCGGCTGGTAGGGCGTGTAGGCGGTGTACCAGGCCGGGTTCTCGAAGATATTGCGCAGCACGACCGCGGGCGTGACGGTGTTGTAGTAGCCCTGGCCGATAAAGCTCTTCAGTACGCGGTTCTTGCGCGCCAGGCCGCGCAGCTTGGCCAGTGCGGCTTCCTCGCTCAGCGGCTCGGTGAACTCGCCCATCGGCATGCCGTCGCGGCGGCGGATGGCGGCGGGGATCACGGCATCGATCAGCGCGGCGCGGCTGTCGTAGCCGAGCACCTTCAGCATGTGCTGCTGTTCGGGGGTATCGGGGCCGATGTGGCGGGCGGCGAAGGCGTCGCGCGCCTCCAGTTCGGCCAGCGTGGGCCGGTTACCTTGGGCGGCGGTCATGGGAAGCGGGGCGTTCATTGGCAAGAACCTCGTGGGGAGCGCTGCGGCAGGTGGTCAGCCGTGCCGCGGCGCTGCAAATGCTGTGTGCCGATCCCGGGTGCGGGACCGGCGGGGCGATCAGGCGCCGACGCTGGCCTTGTACGCGTCGGCCGACATCAGGCCGTTGACGTCGTCGCTGTTGGCCGGCTTGAGCTTGAACAGCCAGGCGTCGAAGGCATTGGCATTGACGCTTTCCGGCTCGGCCGTGGCGGCTTCGTTGACGGCGATCACTTCGCCGGCCACCGGGGCGTAGATATCGGAAGCGGCCTTCACCGATTCCACCACTGCCAGCGCGTCGCCGGCACCGACCGACTTGCCCACTTCGGGCAGTTCCAGGAAGACGATGTCGCCCAGCGCATCCTGTGCGTGGTCGGTGATGCCAATGGTGAGCGTGCCGTCGGCTTCGACGCGCACCCACTCATGCGACTCGGTGTATTTGAGGTCGGCGGGGAAATTCATGAAGGTTCTCCGGATTCAGATCTGTTTCTTGTTGGGTGATGCCTGCCCGGCAACGCTGCCGGCAGGCGAGGGCGACCGTTGGGTGAGCGGATGTTTCCCTTAGCTCACGAGTGCCTTGCCATTACGCACAAACGGCAGTTTAACCACAGTCGCGTTGAGTTTGCGGTCGCGGATCTCCACCTGCACGGTGTCGCCGACGTTCACGCCCTGCGGCAGGCGCGCGAACGCGATCGATTGCGACAGCGAGGGGCTGAAGGTGCCGCTGGTGATTTCGCCGTCACCGGCGGCGGTGATGACCTTCTGGTGGGCGCGCAGCACGCCACCTTTGTCGCGCAGGATCAGGCCGAGGAATTGCTGGCGCGAGCCGGCCGCGGCCAGTGCCGCCTTGCCGGTGAAGTCGCGCTCGCTCTGCAGGTCGACGGTCCAGGCCAGGCCCGCGTCCAGCGGCGAGGTGCTGATATCCATGTCCTGGCCATACAGGTTCATGCCGGCTTCCAGGCGCAGCGTGTCGCGCGCGCCCAGGCCGGCCGGGCGCACGCCCGCGGCATTCAGTTTTTCCCACAGGCCGGCGACGCTGGCCGCCGGCACCACCAGCTCGAAGCCGTCTTCGCCGGTGTAGCCGGTGCGCGCGACCATGACTTCGCCAAGTGCGGGGTCCTGCACCACGACAGCGTTGAACGGCTTGAGCGCATCGGAAGGCTGGGTCGACGGGAAGGTACTCCACACCTTGGCGCGGGCGTTAGGGCCCTGCACCGCGACGATCGCCAGCGGCTGCGCGCCCGCGGGCGCAACATCTTCACGGCGCGGGGTGATGGTCACGCCGCTGCCGGTGGCGTCGTTGCGCGCACGGATCCAGTCGATATCGCCGACCGCGGTGCTGGCGTTGACCACCAGGCGGAAACGGTCCTCGGCAAAGAAATAGACGATCAGGTCGTCGATCACGCCGCCTTTTTCGTCGAGCATGCACGAGTACAGCGCCTTGCCCGGCGTCTGCAGCTTGTCGACGTTGTTGGCCAGCAGGCCGCGCAGGAAGGCGCGGGTATTGGGGCCGCTGAGGTCGACCACGCACATGTGCGACACGTCGAACATGCCGGCGTCGGTGCGCACGGCGTTGTGTTCTTCGATCTGGGAGCCGTAGTTGACCGGCATGTCCCAGCCGCCGAAGTCGACCATGCGGGCGCCGAGGGCGCGGTGGATGGCGTTGAGGGGCGTGGCCTGGAGCGTCATGGAATCCTCGGGGGCAATGTCGGGTTGCGAAAACAAAAAAGGGCCATCCGCCGCAACGATCGCTATGCCAATGGCCAAGCAATCCGCTGCGGCGGATGACCCCTCTGTCCTCGATACCTGAGAGATTACGAGGCGGATTCGTTGAATCCCGTCCTCGCGCGCCCCTTCGGTGGGCACGCTCGCCACGAATGGCGGGTGCCGCTCTCCAGAGTGCGGCATGCATCGTGTGCATGTTGCATGCCGATCCGAGCGGTCCGTGGTGCCTGAGAGTTTTCGGGTGATACCCCTTCGGCGGCGCAGATATGCGCGCTCTCCCGGTCGGATGCGCGCAATGTACGGGAGGGCCCTGCCTTTGTCAACGCGGCGGGCGCCCCCCGCCAGCAGCCATTCGCCCTATCAACGGCGATGGTCGTCGGTCATTACGTTACCGACCACGCCGCCCAGGGCGGCACCGCCCAGCGTGCCTGCGGCACTACCGTGCGTCAACGCAGCACCGCCGGCCGCGCCCACGCCGGCACCAATGACCGTGTTGCGCTGCTTCGGTGTCATGTCGGCACAGCCGGTGGCCAGGGCCGCAACGGCTATGCCGGCCATCGTCGCTTTGGAAAAGGCTCGTAGCATTTTCATGATGGGCTCCGAAAGTAACTTTGAGTACGTTCGGGACGCAGGTCTGCCATCCCGCCATACTGGTTAGAGGAGGGCCCGGACGCCCGGTTTTGGGACTTACCAAGTGTTACTTCGGTAACGTCCCCGCCCCCGGAAAAAGCGGTTCCCGCTGACTGATCAGGGCCGGCCCAGCGTGTTAACATGATTAGCTTTGCGTCCGGCGCCGCCCCATGTGTTGTACAGGGCGCGACGCCGTCCCGACCACCCCACGCAAGCATTCCCGCGCATGAGCCACGGCCTCAACGCCGCCCAATCTGAAGCCGTCCGCTATCTGGACGGACCCTGCCTCGTCCTTGCCGGGGCGGGCTCGGGCAAGACCCGCGTGATCACGCAGAAGATCGCGCACCTCATCGAAGACAAGGGCTTCGAGCCGCGCCATATCGCCGCCGTCACCTTCACCAACAAGGCTGCCAAGGAGATGCAGGAACGCATCGGCAAGCTGATGGAAGGCAAGACCACGCGCGAGGGCAAGCGCATCCCGCTCAAGCAGCTCACAGTCTGTACCTTCCACTCGCTGGGCGTGCAGATTCTGCGCATGGAGGCGGAACACGTCGGCCTGAAGCCGCAGTTCTCGATCATGGATTCGGACGACTGCTTCGGCCTGATCCAGGAGCAGCTCGGCACCACCGACAAGAAGCTGATCCGCGGCGTGCAGAGCACGATCTCGCTGTGGAAGAACGGCATGGTCGACCCCGAGGCCGCGATCGCGCAGGCGGCCAATGCCGACGAGCACCAGGCCGCGCTGGTCTACCGCAACTACGTCGCCACGCTGAACGCGTACCAGGCGGTGGATTTCGACGACCTGATCCGCTTGCCCGCGGAACTGTTCGCGCGCAACGAAGCGGTGCAGCTGAAGTGGCAGAACCGGCTGCGCTACTTCCTGGTCGACGAGTACCAGGATACCAACGCCTGCCAGTACCAGCTGCTCAAGCTGCTGGCGGGGGGCTCGCACCTGCGCGCGCCGGCCTTTACCGCGGTGGGCGACGACGACCAGGCCATCTACGGCTGGCGCGGCGCCACGCTGGACAACCTGCGCGGGCTGCAGACCGACTTCCCCGACCTCAAGGTGATCAAGCTGGAGCAGAACTACCGCTCCACCGTGCGCATCCTGGAAGCGGCCAACGCGGTCATCGCCAACAATCCCAAGCTCTTCGACAAGAAGCTGTGGAGCGAGCACGGCATGGGCGATCCCATCGCCATCCACCCGATGAACGACGAGGAGCACGAGGCGGAGTCGGTGGTGTTCCGCCTGTCGGCGCACAAGTTCGAGCGCCGCGCGCAGTTCCGCGACTACGCCATCCTGTACCGCGGCAACCACCAGGCGCGGCTGTTCGAGCAGATCCTGCGGCGCGAGCGCATTCCCTATGTGCTGTCGGGTGGCCAGAGCTTCTTCGACAAGGCCGAGATCAAGGACATCTGCGCCTACCTGCGCCTGATCGCCAATCCCGACGACGATCCCGCCTTTATCCGCGCGATCACCACGCCGCGCCGCGGCGTCGGCAATACCACGCTCGAAGTGCTGGGCACGTTTGCCGGGCAGGCCAAGGTGTCGTTGTTCGAGGCGGCGATGATGGGCGGCATCGAGGGCAAGCTGCAGCCGCGCCAGCTGGAGCCGCTGCGCGTGTTCTGCGAATCGATGGTGCGGCTGGCCGACCGCGCGGCCAAAGATCCGGCCACCGAAGTGCTCGACGACCTGATGGCCGGCATCCACTACGAGGCATACCTGTACGACAGCTTCGACGAGCGCCAGGCGCAGTCGCGCTGGACCAACACGCTGGAGTTCCTCGAATGGCTCAAGCGCAAGGGCACCAAGCCGGAAGCGGCCGAGGGCGAGGAAGCCACCGGCTATGACAACGCCGACGGCTTCGGCAGCGAAGGCAAGAACCTGCTTGAGCTGACGCAGACCGTGGCGCTGATGAGCATGCTCGAAGGGCGCGAGGAAGATCCCGACGCCGTGCGGCTGTCCACGCTGCACGCGTCCAAGGGGCTGGAATATCCGCACGTGTTCCTGGTCGGCGTGGAAGAGGGCATCCTGCCCCACTGCCGCGAAGACGACGACATGACCGACGAGAAGATCGAGGAAGAGCGCCGGCTGATGTACGTCGGCATCACGCGCGCGCAGCGCAGCCTGCAGATCAGCTGGTGCAAGAAGCGCAAGCGCGCGCGCGAGACGTACTCTTGCCAGCCGTCGCGCTTTATCGGCGAGATGAAGCTGGAAGAAGCGCCGGCACCCAAGGACGAAACTCCGGCGATGAGCCCCAAGGACCGGCTCGGCGCGCTCAAGGCGCTGCTCGGCGGCCCAGGCAAGACGGCGGCCGGCTGATCTTAGGTACGAAGCCCGATACAAAACCCTACCAGGCCGACAAGACCGCGCGCGCCGCTGTCCTTAGCATGACGGTTGTGCCGCTCTGCGCTTTTCACGGTGTGCGGCTTGCGGCGGCAGGGGCTGCCCGGGTCTTGCCGCGCCAGACATCAAGTCTGGTTTTTCCCTGTAATTGGCCCCCGCCGCGCCAGCGTGCGGGGGCAATTTTGGACGTGCTCGCCCTGCTACAGGCGGTGGTCGACGACGCCGCCGACAGCGGCCACGAGGTCGCGCTCAGCGGCCAGGCGCAGCCGCTGCTGGCGTGGCCGTCGGAGCTGCGGCGCACGGTGGTCAACCTGGTCGAGAATGCGCGGCGCGCGCGCCTGTCGCTACCGCGCGCCTGACACCGCCAGCGTGACGTACTGCGAGCCGCGCTGGCCGTGGCTGAAGTCGAGGGTAAAGTCCCCCACGTCGACACGGCCTTGCAGTGCGCGGCGCAGCTCGGCGGCACCGCCGGCGCGCACGCCGGCCAGCGCCCGTGCCAGCCATGCGGCGCCGATATAGCCGGCCAGCGTCGCCGAGGACGGCGGCTCATCCAGGTATTGCTTCATGCGCGCTACGTGTTCCCTGACCACGCGCAGCGTGGCCTGCTGCGGGCCGGGCGCGACCTGGGTCAGCACCATGCCGCCGGCGTAGCCGGTACCCAGGATCTCGCGCGCGGCCGTGGCACTGACCGACGACAGGCCGACCAGGAAGCCATACCAGCCCTGCGCCGCCAGTGCGCGGCCCAGTCCGGCATAGGCCAGCGTATCGCCCGCGACGATCACGGCGCCGGGGCGGGCGGCTGCAATGCGGCGTGCCACGGCGTCGGCACCGGGGTCGGCTTTGGGATCGAGCGGCACCGCGCGCGTGCCGGTCTGCGCCTCCAGCCGGGCCAGCGATGGCGTGGCGAAGTCCGGCGCCACCGCCAGCGCGATCGCGCTCAGGCCATAGCTGCGCAACTGCCGCACTGCCGCGTCGAGTTCGGCCTGGTAGTCGGCGCGGGTGAACCAGACGTTGTCCGCTGCCAATGCCAGGCCCGACAGCGGCGCCACAATCTGCACGCCGCGCCGGACCAGCTCGGCCGATGACGCCAGCGCCGGCAGGAGACGGTCGCCGGCGCCGAACAGCAGCTCGGCGTGCTCGCTGTCGGCCAGCGCCGCCGCCTGGGCCACCGCGCGGCGCGGATCGGGATCGGCGTTGCGCACCACGTGGGCGATCCGTACCGGGCCGTTGGCGGCATTGACCGCGTCGAACAGCACCTTGGCGCCGGCCAGGTAGTCGCGCGCCAGGTCCGCCTGCGCACTACCGCGGTCGATCAGGTGGCCCACCACCACGGTGCGGCGCGCGGGAGACTGGGCCAGCAGCGGGGCATTGGGCAGCGCCAGGGCCGCAGCGCCGGCCGCCAGCAGGCGTCGGCGCAGCGGTAGGTACGGCAGGGAAGGGGGCAGGGTGTCCGGGATCGGCATCGCGCAATAGGAAAAGGGGGCGCAAGTCGCGCCGGCGCGCAGCGTATCCGCCACGTATTACCGCCGTGTGACGCGGGGCGCCTGCGCACCCGTGCCGTGCCAACGCCGCGCTTGACGACGATCAACGCAACGCGCGGCGCGCAGTCCTAGCATGGGCTGTCAAACACCGTTCCCCCCGCGCCCCCCATGAACCCGCTTGCCATGACTACCCTTGCGCCCGACCGCCGCGCGCTGTCGGACTTTCGCGCTCTCGCCGGCCGCATCGAAGGCAACGGCCCGCGCTACACCTCCTACCCGACTGCCGACCGCTTCAGGAACGGCCCGGACCTGTCGCTGTACCACGACGCCCTGGCCGCCTGCCGTGCCGATGCGCCCGCGCCGTTGTCGCTCTACCTGCATATCCCGTTCTGCGAGAACATCTGCTACTACTGCGGCTGCAACAAGATCATCACGCGCGACCACGGCCGCAGCGCCCGCTACGTCACCTACCTGGGCCGCGAGATGGCGCTGCTGGCCGCGCGGCTCGGCACGCGCCGGCGCGTGCTCCAGTCGCACTGGGGCGGCGGCACGCCGACCTTCCTGGATCCCGAAGAAATGCGCCGCGTGATGGCGCTGCTGCACGAGCATTTCGAACTGCCGCCCGATGGCGAGCATTCGATCGAGATCGACCCGCGCCGCGTCGATGACGCGCGCATGGCGCTGCTGGCCGAACTTGGGTTCAACCGCGTCAGCCTGGGCGTGCAGGATTTCGATCCCGAGGTGCAGCAGGCCATCCACCGGATCCAGTCGTACGAAGAGACCCGTGCCGTGGTCGACGCCGCGCGCCGGCTGGGCTTCCGCTCGGTCAGCCTCGACCTGATCTACGGCCTGCCGCACCAGACTGCCGCACGCTTTGGCCGCACCATCGACCAGGTGCTGGCGCTGCGGCCCGACCGCCTTTCGGTCTACAGCTATGCGCACCTGCCGCATGTGTTCAAGCCACAGCGGCGCATCGACGAAAGCGCGCTGCCGCCTGCCGGCGAGAAGCTCGACATCCTGGTCTCCACCATCGAACGCCTGACCGCCGAGGGCTACGTCTATATCGGCATGGACCACTTCGCGCTGCCCGATGACGACCTCGCCGTGGCGCAGCGCGAAGGCCGGCTGCAGCGCAACTTCCAGGGCTACTCCACGCACGCCGGCTACGACCAGCTCGGCCTCGGCGTCTCGGCGATCGGCGCGGTGGCGGGCCGCTACGTGCAGAACGCCCGCACGCTGGACGAGTACTACGGCGCGCTGGACCAGGAGCGCCTGCCGCTGGCGCGCGGGGTGGAGATGACCGCCGACGATCATCTGCGCCGCGAACTGATCGGCGCGCTGATGTGCAACGGCGTGCTGGATATCCCCGCGCTGGAGCGGCGCCACGGCATTGACTTCGGCACCGATTTCGCGCCCGAACTGGCCGACCTTGCCACCCTGGCGGCCGACGGGCTGGTGCAGGTCCAGCCAGCCCGCATCACGGTCACGCCGCTGGGACGCCTGCTGGTGCGGCGCGTGGCGATGGCGTTCGACCGCTACCTGCGCGACGATGCCGCACGCGTGGCGGTCGCCGGGCCCGAAAGCGAAGGCACTCGCCGGTCCGCCAACGACGGCGCGCAACCGATCCGCATCGTGCCGCGGGCGCGCTACTCGCGCGTCGTGTAACCGCCGCCAGGCATGAAAAAACGCCCGCGAATTTCGCGGGCGTTGTTGTTTGCGGCGCAGTCGTGCCTTACTTGGCTGCGTTCGCCATGTAGTCCGACGCGGCGATCACGTCGGCGTCCGGGCCGGCGTAGCCACCCTTGGGCGGCATCACACCCTTGCCCTTCAGTGCGTAGTTGTGGACCGCGTCCATGCCTTCCTTCAGGCGCGGCGCCCAGGCGGCCTTGTCGCCAAACTTGGGCGCACCGGCCACGCCGGCGGCGTGGCAGGCGGCGCAGACCTGGTCATAGACCTTCTTGCCGACGTCGGCCGACGCAGCGGCTGGCGCCGCAGCTGGCGCCGCGGCAGCGGCTGCCGGAGCCGCAGCAGCGGGTGCGGCCGGTGCGGGCGCAGCAGCAGCCGCAGCGGCTTCCGGCGCCGCAGCGGTCGTCGGGGCAGCGGCAGCCGGTGCCGGCGGCTCGGGGAACTTCGCGCCACCGGCGTCGGCCATGTAGACCACGGCGCGGGCCAGTTCGTAATCGGTGTAGTCGTCAGGCGTGCTGCCGGCGCGCGGCGGCATTGCGCCCTTGCCGCCCAGCACCGACTTCATCAGGCCGTCAAAGCCCTGGCGGATACGCGCGCTCCAGTCGCCGGCAGTACCATACTTGGGCGCTCCCGCCGCGCCAGTGGCGTGGCAGGCCGCGCAGATTTCCTTGTAGACCTGTTCGCCGGTCTTGAACACGCGCGGTGCATTGGGGTCCTTGATTTCGAGCGACGCGACCGGCTTGATGCGGTCGTTGACGGCTTCCGCGGTGGTGGCAGTGCCGGCACTTTCAGTGGAGCCGTGTCCCACAAAGTTGACCAGGAGGACGATCACGAGGATCGGTACCAGGAAAGCCGCGACCACCACAGCGATCAGCTGCTTGGGGGTCTTGATGGGAGACTCGTGTTCGTGGTGTTCGTTGTGGACGTCGCTCATACAGAACTCTCAGTTTTGCAGGAAACCTTCTGGCCGCTCACCCTCGGCTTGCTTTATCTGGCCCTAGTCTGACCACTACCTGGCCCGCAGGGACCCGACAGAAGTCCGCCCCATGCTGCCTTGCGGCCATTGCCTGGCTCGGGTCTGTCGCTATTTGCGCACTTCGGAGTGTCTCCCGGGCCGGGCCCCGGATTGTCGCCGAAACCAAGCCGCAAAGCCTTGATCCTGGTCGACTGCGTGAGGGGCACGATTTGACGCAAATAGCTGGCGATTATAGCCCCATTCCACCCTTCGCCAGTGCCAAAAGCGGCGGTTGCGAGACGTAAGGCGGACCCTCCGGAGAGGCCCGCATGGACGGCGCGGGGCAAACGCGGTATCCTATGCGACTTTCCTGCGGCGGCATTCGCGCGCTGCATTGCTGTACCCGCAATACCGGTTTAAAAAACCGTCTCTGTGCGCCCGTAGCTCAATGGATAGAGTACTGCCCTCCGAAGGCAGGGGTTGCTGGTTCGATCCCAGCCGGGCGCGCCAATCCCATCCGGATTTCCCGCTTTTCCTCCGCCGCCACCACTGTGGCGTTAAGGATGAGTTGGCGTAAACGACAACTTATCGTTTAAGCTTGTCGCGAAAACATCACTCGACAGCGGGCGGCTTTTCGCATTTCACCAGAAGTTATTTTTTGGACTCAGCACGCTTCCGGGCGCCACGCGGGGCTCCCAGGTTTATGGCTTCTTGTCGCCCTAGTCGGATGCCGTCTGCCTTCAGTCGCGCCTCGATTCTGCGTCTTGACGGATAGATACCCTCATTGGCAAGTTCTTCTCGAGCGCCCACAATCCTCGCTTCCTTCCGACTTCGCCGGTGTGCAGTCTCCAACCGCCGTTGTTCCGTCGAGCGACTGACAATCCGGACATGGAGGTCTGGGAAATTTCGCTGGATGTATTTGACGGAAACTCCCACTGACGCTGCGGCCACACTAAGCGTAGGGCGCTCCTCACCTTTCGAGATTTCCTCCAGCCTGTTTCGGACTTCGTCCTTATCCACATCGCGATTTGTCCGCGCTGTCGCACGTAGAGTTAGACGAGCAGCTGATGCTTGTCTCAGTCGCGGCACAATCTGGTTACCCTGCAGGACGTCCGATACTGGACAGTCGAAAATCTGAGCCATTCTGACAATGGCAGGGAAAGAAGGCATGACAGTTCCCAGCATCCATCCGTGGACGTTCGTCTTAGTCGTCCCCAGCATATCGGCGAGAGTCTTCGCCTCACCGCCGGCTACCACATCCCGTACGTGATGCAGAAAGGACGCTACTCCCGCTGCTCCTGCAATTGAAGAGTCGAGCAATCTCGAATGGTCCAAGAACTCGCCTACCCTAGTCGCGATGTCCACTTCGAATGCGTCGGCTTTAGGTGCTTCGTTATTACACAGTCGAATTCCACAGTCGGCGCAGAAGCCCGGTACAAAGAACCGCGCATGTGCTGACGTCAAGACCTCGCATCTATGGCACGAATGGAGAAGCCGTACCCCATGGATAGGGCAAGCTGTCACAACTGCGATAACCCATAAGAGTCGGTTGTATGTCGGCCGAGAGTGACGCTCATCGTCCAAATAGCATGCGGGACAATAGCGTTGGCAGTGCGAGAGCAATTGATAATCCGGCACGATGTCGCGAAGTGAAAGCAGCGTCAGATTCTGAAGGTCATTGCTCCTCGTCAACTCGTTCAACGCTGTACTCCACTCCCGTGCGGCATTTCCCTTGCCGTTGACTGCCGGATGGTCCCATAGTTCTGCCATGTTTCGTGAGCGAACTGCGGCGCGACGTGCCAAAATTGACGCAACTAACTTGTTCGCGACCGTGGCCGGGGCAAGCGAGTGTGCGTCGCATAATCTCATGTTGTAGCTAATAAGGTCTTCAATGGAATGGCCATCGTTTCCCTGATAGGGTATTCGGCACAACTCGGAGCGTGGTGGCAGATGGCCAGGCCACCGAGAAACAACATCGAGGGGAATTCCGATTTCATGGTTCGCCTTATTTCTTCTTTTCATCATCCGATTCGCCCTAATTTTTCCTCTTAATGAAATCTGCGTAATCGTCTTCCTCTGCACGGTAATTGGGGCGATTCTCTGAGGAGATGTATCGTTCAATCACTTCTTCACCGCGCCAAATATCCTCCAGAATGGTCCGGCGTTTGGCTTCGCTCGGCATCGCGTTCCAAAGGTAGTTCTCTTTCCATTCTCCCCCCATTTCGCTGGCTTCCAACACAGATGCCATTAAGGTGTCGCATGTCAGACCAACGAGGCCGCAACATCCTTGAAACAGGATTTCTTGGTATGGGACGAGGTCCAGATAAGCCGCGAGTGGCAAAATTCGCGAATACGATTCAAGGAACTGCCCATATAGCTTCGCCTGGCTCCTTTTGTAGCGCGGAAAGTGCACTAAGTTGACTCGTCTGGCGAGTTGGCTACTCGCCTCAATAATTTTTTCGGCACCATATGCACCCAACATAAGTATATTCATGCCGCCACAGCTCGCCATCGATTTCAGGAAATCCCCATATTCCTTCGGCTCATCGTTGGAAGCCAGAAAATGCCCGCACTCATCCAAAATGAGATGGCGTAACTTACGAAGTCGTGCACTTTGTTCGAAGGCGTGTCTCAGGCTAGCGCTCCGATTAAAAACGTCGGCACCGTCTGTAGATTCGGGGTCGAACTCGGCGATTCTGTAATCCATCAGAGGAGCTTTGACTGCAGTGCCCGCCCGTCTGTGAAACTCTGACCAATCTACATGGCCGTGCATAGCCGCGGGCACTTCAACATACGCTCCAGGTATAATATTTGGGTCTGCCGTGATTTCCGTCGAATATTTTCTATAAACCTCGTCTAATATACCCCACCCAAGTGTGGTCTTTCCCGCGCCCGTTGGGCCGACGACAATCGTGATTGAAATGCCGGTGCCTGGCGTCAGAAAGCGCATCACCCTTTTTTTTACTTCGGAATTTGTCCGATGGTTCAATCGATGCTGTCGCATATACTCGCATTTCAATTCACCGCTCCCGAAGATGGCTTCTTCCTTAGTGATAATACGCATCTCTCGACTCAAAAATGAACAGGGTGGTTTATGTGATAGCCAATGAGCGGGAAGTCGGCCCGGAATCGATTGTTTAGCCGGTGGTGCTTGCGACTCAATGCGGGCGTCGAGTTCACCTTGACTGCGCAATTAAAATGTTTCCAAAGGCGGTTTATCCTTCCAATCGCCGAAGTCCAATTTCAGCTCCTCCTTCCCAGAACCGGCGGTGGCCGTGGGCTCCAGCGGGGCGGAAGTATCTAAGGGCGTCTTTTCTATTTTCAAATCCTCAGTAGCGCCCATTCCCAATTGGTCATACAGACGATTAATATCGAAATCCTTAGGTTCCGCGACGCTGGCGTTTCGGGGAAGCGCGTTGAACTCGATGACCCTGGCCAGTTCCTCTTCTGTAACCGCCCCTCTCCCGCGTTTCGTTCCAGCTCGCAACTGCTCCATCTGGTACCGCAACTCTATCTGCGTAACTTTCCCCAATACGCCCAACAGCTTGCATATACATAGAACCCAATGCCTCTTGCGTATTTCGACATAGGCTATCGCTGCGTTCCAGACGTCCATACGAACTTGGACAGTTTCGCCATTTAAGCTCTTGTCTGCAAAATCGTCGCACCAATAGTAGAGGTGGCCTATCTTTATGCCTCGCTGGGAATCAATTATGCGCGTGGGTTGTTTCACTGGCGGCACGCACGTTAGTATCCGAAAGCGGTCATCGTACGGAACAATGCGATTCATACGCCAACCCGTCTCATTGAAACGCCGCTCAAGATAGCGCACCGGCGCATCATCATGCGCGGGATGTCTCGCAAGACCATAGATGTTAAAGAAGTAATAATCGAGAAGTCCATGCAGTTGTGGAAGCGTCGGTGCATCAGCGTTAATAGGATTCGTTGCGCGGGTTACTGTTCGTACAAACTGCATCGCCTTAGTATTGCCAACGATGTCATGAATGAGTTGTGTATTTGCAGTGCCGAACAGCCGTTCACATACGGCGCCGAAGCGTGATTGGTGGGGCGGGCGGTAGCGACAGTCGGTATTGGTCGCGTCGAGCAAAAGTAAAAAAGCTATCGAGTGAAACTCCTTCCCGTTATCCACGATGACCATCGCAGGCATACGCTTGTACCGGCGCACAATGTCCCTGCACAACATCATGCAACTGACGGCGCTGGGGGCATGAATACTGAGATAGAATCCCAACACGGCTCGTGATTCAGCATCCATCGCAATAGATAACCAAGGCCTTAGGCGCCTCGGCAGCCCATCTCTACCGATAATCGTTACAAGCACATCCAGCTTCGTGTGGTCCATATGGACATGGTCGAAGGGAAGACAACCGTGTAGTTTCACCTCGGCATGCAGATAGAGAACTGCCGGTTCCCGGTTGTAAGCGACACGGGCCCCCTGACGCAACGAGATAGAAACGTGCTTGACATATTCCTTGCCATAAGTCACCAGCGAGCACGCGTAGAGTCCACGTTTTTGACATTCCACCAAGAACCTTTTGTGGTATGAAAATGAAGTTAATGGGTTCGTCGGGTTGTTTTCCTCTTTCGCAATTTCTGCAATAAGGTCAATGACGTCTTGCGCAATACGGCGCGTTCTATTTCCTGGGCGCGGCTTGGCCGCCAGAGCAAAGATTTGCTCAAATTCTGACTCGCCAGCATTGGCAACGGCGTTACGGTAGCGTTGCAACGAGCGCGCTGAAAATTCCTCCGACGCCTCGCCCTTAGGCGTGGTCAAGGCATACTGGCGCCGTTTGCGAGCTCCAGCGATATCGCTTTCGCTCAGTGACGCAACTCGCTCGCGCGCAAATTCGCCCAGGGGGTGGGCAGGGGCAACAACCTTTATGGTGCCTTGTTCGATGTGGCGTGCTAATTCCTGTTTCGTCATCGGCACGAAGTCGCCGGGTCCGCTCGTCAGGAACAGGTGCGTCTCAGTTACCCATCTGGCGATACGCCGAACTCCTCCAAAGATTAGCTCGGTATTTTCTTTGACACAGCTGTCTACGTAATGCTCCGTCAGATATGACGCTGGCCGTGCCAGACGCAGCAGCTCCAAATGCTCCACAGAGCGACAAACAAAGGCTTGATGCAAGTCGGAAAGGTCGTCATTTTCCAGGTCGACGAAAAGTTGATTGTCTGCGATGGCCTTATAGACGTCATCCATCATGAAGCCGTCAGGGAGGCAGAACTGTCCTTCAACATCGCGCACAGCGAAGTCCGGTCGCGCCGCCAACAACGTAAGGTCAAATAGTGAGAGCACGGGCGCTTGTCCGAATGCTTTTTGCAAGGCGGCCCATGCGCGGTCGGAAACTGCGCTCGCGTGCGCTTCACGATAGGTCTTCAGAAACCCGACGTTCGAGACGAGTTGTTGGTTGAACTCATCTGAAGTGCAGATGCAATAGTTCAAACCTAGATAAGCAAAGTACTGCTCTACCTCGGGACAGTGCCAACGGCCATACGCATCACGAGCATAACGAAGAGGCTGCTCTCGTCCGAGCTGCTCCATTCCCGATGGTGTCTTGCATTCGTACAGAAAAAAGCCGGCTTCTGTGATTCTCAGGATATCTGGTGTGCACGAGAGCGTAGACTGGTATGTTTTGTTGACTATGCCGTCTCTCGTGGCTACCTTTCTGAAAATCGTCTGGGGGATATGTTGGGTTGGAGGCTGGCAGTAAAACTCCAGCGTCTCCTTGTCATAATCGAACGTCGCAACGGCACTAAATTCTGGTTGCCTGCTTTCCGTCGGCATTCGCCTGTCCATTTTTATGCTGCTGTACCAGGTGACCACATTCCCGTTGTGGGAGACTGGTTTGCGTGCTGGCCCGCTACCTCTAGCATCATGGACATAGGCGCGCCCCTTCTCGGGGACGCGATGCTTCTCAAAGAGGCTTGTTAGCTCAGCAAGACTCAGCATTGATACCACCCACGTGCGTGACAAGAGTCCGATGTGAATGCAGTCGACAGCAGGCCAATGGCGAGCGGCAACACCACGCCCCGGATGAACGTATGGATGGATTCAGCATCGTCGAACGCGCTAAACCGGGCGCGGTTCGGAGGCGTTATCCCCGACGGATGCGCCAGCGGTGACCACCCGGGTCAGTTCGCTTTAACTACGCTTCAGCAGGAAAAGCTATCGGTAGCAGTGGTAAGTCGGCATTAGCCGCAAGCCGCCGTGCGCGACCGCCATCGATTCGAGGAGCCCGTGTGAGCCCATAGACGCAAGAAACTCGACCTAGTGCTATTGCGGCCACTGGAGAGGTGGAAATACGAAGTAGTCACGAAGTTACTCCCGTAGACGTATCGCCCGCCCTACAAAACGACGAGCGAAGATTGCTTGACACCTGGAGGGCGTGGGGAGAGACTACGCGCGCGTAACCAGCGCGGACGCGTCATTCTCTCAGGATGAGGCCGTCTCAAGGGCAGGCACTAGGTCGCACTGGTGTCTGCCCTTTTCCGTTTACGTCACGACAACGTAATGAAATTCGGTGGATGCACCAGCGCCACTGGTTGGTGAAGAGCATGTTTGATTGCGGGTCGCACTCCGCGAATTAATACGCTCGACGCTCTAAATCCTAGCGCTCCCGAAGCTTTGGAACAAGTCTTTTAGCATAAGCTCCTCATCGCGAGTTTCGGTGAGCCGAAGTCACCTCGACGGTCACCGTCTTCCCTCAATACTGCAGCCTTGCTAAGAGAAGCGGCATAAAAGATGATAAGAAGAGCGACATAGGCTATTCGCCATTTTAAAAAAACTCTCTCTAATCTAATGGCACTGCGTAATTTAAAAAATGAGAGGCTTGCGCGCTATAAATAGCGATGACATTCAATTGCATCCACGTTGAATTATGAGTAAACGTATTTCATGCCGTCGCTGCTTGTAAGTCGTTGATTTGAAAGGTAAAATGCACAATCATCCGCACTAAATGGAGCTGCGCCTGTCCGTCGTTTCCTACCACCACCATTGAAATTTTTTAGTGCAAGAAATAATGAATGTGAACGTTTTTGAGCCGGGCAGTCGCTCCCGTCACTGTAAGATTGGTGACAACAGCGTTCGGAATCAGTTATCGACTTTTTAAGAAATTTTTCCCTAACACCAGTAGACGTTAGGATAGGTCATCAACAATGGTTGGGCCGCTGTCCTCAGGAGCCTCATCTCTTCCGGCAAACGTACTTAGATGCATTATGAAACTATTTCGAAATATTTCAACGCGTAGTATGGTGCACATCGCGATGAATGTTTGATGTAGAAGAACACCCCATATCTCGCCCACAACGCGTTTTTAGTGGGCACGTAAATAAGCGGTTTCTGGCCATGCGGAATCTAAGCTCGTTAGCACATGCTCGCTCGCGGCTCACAAGATTGACCTGGCTCACGTGTTTGACGCCGATGCGGGCGTGCCTTTGCGCCCCAACGGAACCAGCGGCGAACATGCTGGCGCCTCGCGAAGTAGGGTGATGAGTGCATCGCACTGTTCTTGCGAGCATAGGCCCTGCGTACCGTGAAGGATGAAAGCAACGTCCTTGAGCTGCGTAGGAACAAGCCGATAGTCGTAGTCAACAATCGCCACGGACTGAGGCCGACGTCTTGCCAGGTCCTGTATAAGCCAGTCACTCCTCGGCGTGGGTTCTTTTGACTTGAACCTAGTCACCCTGTTTCGCGGCCACGTCGCGCCTATGACCTGCCGTTGGGCGACGGCTGGAAGCCGCTCGCGAGCCGCTCGATAACCGACGTAGTAGACCCACCAGCTATGAATCACTATCGGGGTGTCCGGCACTGCTTCCAAGATTTGCTCGAGAAAGTGATTGTTCTCAAACAGCTTATGGCCAGGTGCTTTCAGTTTCGGCAAGCCGCCAGTGCTGAAGAAGACTTGATTCGGATGAAGGACGCCTTCGAACCCGAGGTATAGAGTACAAGGCATGGCGCATGCCCCTAACATCGGCCGCACCGGCGGAGAAATTCGGTGGAGCGAACTCTTGCCGAAACTCAGCCTAAAATGCGTCCAGCGACGGTTGTGTTTCAATTGACGCCGCTCGTCGGTGCGTTGTCATTCTGCTTCTGATGGCGTCCTGAAAAAAAATGCCCGCGCCTCACAATTGGGCGGCCAATATCTCAAACCTGTATCGGTAGCCGGAATAGCCTTGAGCCATACTGACACGCCGTGGTCGCGCCTTGCCTCTCGGACCGCGCGGGGACTGTTATCTCGAAAGGGCGTTGCATACGATGACCTTGCAGAGAGGCTTCGCGCCCTGGGCTTGCGGGATTCTGTGCGCGCAGTTGAAGGAAAGGTACTGCGTGGGTCGTACCGGTGTACCTTCTTCCTGCAACTGTTGAATGCACTGAATTCCGAGTATCCTGCCCAGTGGACGCAGGTGCTCGAGACCGACAGTACTTGGGAGGAGATGGCGAGACATATCTATCTCCTTGAGTTGTCGGGCCACAATCTCACCTTCAGGCAGGTGTCGAAACGGCTTGTCAAATTTGGCATCAATATCGCTCCCGAAGCTTTGGAAGAGCAGATAGTCGCAGGAGACTATCCTTTCGTTCTGCTGTTGCAGCTGGCGCTGGCGGTGCCTATCAAAGGCTTCGAACGCTTCGTCGATGCGCGCGATATCGTGCAGACCGCAGGCGAGGAGACGAGCAAACCTTCTCCCGGCACAGACGGTGTCGCGTGAGGGAAAGCTTGCCACCATGCCACATCGAGGCTACGTAGGTGACCTGCTGAAGTGCATCGAACTCGGTACAGGGACGCAATCTCGGTGCGCCTTCATAACTGTCACACCTTGAAAGCGGCCTTGTGCAGGACGGTCGAGCAGGTGAGGGAGACCAATCGTCTGTAGTTTTGCTTCGGCCCTCGCCGTCTTCTTGGTAGGGATTTTTCCCTACCGGTACTCTATGACGCCGGCGCTAAAACGCAAGCATTTGTTACACATCGCTGCAAAGCGTCGCGCCGAGTTGGAATGCGGCTTGAATCGGGCGCGACGGAGTGAGCCCGGTACGGTATTTTTCCTTCAGTCGGAAAAAGCTGACGTCGTCCTAACTTGACGGCATCCTCCTTAAACGGCCAACGGGCAGTTGCAGTGCCCTTGTGCGGCGCGTGGAGTGCACGCGTGACGGTTACCAGAGCCTTCAATATGGCAACGCGTGGCGTCCGTGCCTTAGCGAAGAAGTGTGACATATCTCACACACTTCCATGGACTCGGCATTCCATGTTACGCATCATTTCCCGCAAGCGGGTCGTTATCAGTCACTCACACATTCGGGAGAGATGCCATGGCGCGAAAGGGTGGTAGGCCGAAGCTGACCCTTGAAGGGTTATGGGAGATTGCGAAGAACCGCGGCGGGGAGTGTCTTTCGCAAGAGTATGTCAACTACAAGTCCAAGTTGCGTTGGCGGTGTGGACTCAGGCATGAATGGGAGGCCAGCGCGAGCTCGATTAAACATGGCTCGTGGTGCCCGGACTGCGCCATAGAGGCCAATCGCCAGGTGAGAATGCTTGGCATCGAGGAGTGCCGCCGAAGCGCTCGCGAGCGCGGCGGCGAATGTCTGTCCACCACGTACGAAGGGTCGAAAAAACCGTTGCTATGGCGATGCGCGGCTGGCCATGAGTGGGAGGCAATTCCAAACTCGGTCCGTAATGGACACTGGTGCGAGCGATGCGCCAACGAAGAGAAAAGCCGGGCCAACACGAATCGCTCAATTGAAGAGATGGACGAACTCGCCCGGGCAAGAGGGGGCCGCTGCCTTTCCACCGTCTACCGGAATGTCAACAGCATCCTTGAGTGGGAATGCGGCCTCAAACATGTGTGGCCTACCGCGGCCGCCAATGTGATAGCCGGAAGGTGGTGTCCCACCTGCAGCCGCGGTCTGAGCGAACGGCTCTGCCGGCATATCTTTGCGCACCTGTTTTCAGCGCCGTTCCCTACGGTACGACCGAAGTGGCTACTTGGCGAACAAGGTCATTCCCTGGAGCTGGACGGCTATTGCGAGCAGTACAAGATTGCGTTCGAGTACCACGGCGCGCAGCACTACGTGCCCGTGAAGCAGTTCAAGCTGGATGCCGCACGCCTTGCGGAGGTACAGGCTCGCGACGCATGGAAGCGGGACGCTTGTCGCCGCCACGGCCTCACCTTAATTGAAATCCCATACACGGTAGCCCACGCGGAGCTTGAGTCGTTTATTCGGGAAAGCCTGGTGCAGGCCGGTATCGAGCACGCACACTGGGAGACACTTCCCTTCCTGAAGCTCGATAACGTGGGCCTCATCGTTGACCCACGGCTTAACGCCTGCCACGAGATGGCGGCACAGCAGGAAGGAAAATGCCTGAGCCCGCAGCATCTCGGACAGAAAACCGACCTGCAGTGGCAGTGCCAACACGGGCACACGTGGGAGAGCACCCCCTATCGCATTAGGAAGGGGTGGTGGTGTCCAGACTGCCGGAAGAAGGGCCGAGCCGCTGCGCATAACGCGCAGACGCTGCAGAAGGTTCACGACCACCTTCAAAAGCTTGGGAGCCGCTTGCTGTCAACGACGTTTGAAGGGCAAGACGAACTGCTGCAGATTCTCTGCGGCAAAGGCCATGAGTGGTCGACCTCGTGGGCCAGTCTGCGGCACGGCACGAAGTGCCCGCATTGTCCGAGGCCATCAAAGCCTTCCCAACGCGCAAGAAAGCGGTCGCGAGCGACGCCCATCTGGAACGAGCAATTGTCGCTGTGGGACTAGCCCGGTACACGCTTGCTTCCCACAAGACGGTACCGCGGTCTGACATACTGTGCGATACCCCCACATAGTTGCGGGCGGACGTAGCCTAGCCTGTGGATTCAGGCTGTGTCATGGGCGCCATCAGCACCGCGTAAGACATAAGGTTCTCACAGCCGCCTCTTCGTAGGGCCAGCAGTTCATCTCCAAAGTTCGGATTTCGACAGTGAAGCTGACAGGGCGGAGCAACGCCTCGCTCGCAAGCGAGTCACCGAATACGTCTCCCAGAGGGCCATCGGCACGATGTCGTTCAAGGACATGGCGCGCGACGTCAGCTTAGCGATTGGTTCGCATAGTTAAGCGAACGCAGTCACTCCTGAGCGCCGCCACTCTCAGTGGCGCTCTTCCTTTGCCCCGTCACTTACTGGAGGTCTTTCGGGCCAAGGCTTCCTTCAACGCCAGCGCCAGGGCCGAGTCTGCCTTGGTCGCTCGACGCGCCGGCTTGAACTCCCGCAGCGTGGTCGATGGCGCCGCGGGTGCTTCAAAGGCAGAGGACGGGACGGGGGCAGCATTGCCGCCATAGATATGGTTGCGCCTCCGTTCCGCTGGAGTCGCCTTCGCTGTGAATGCAGTGCGGGTTCCATCTTTCGACACGCGGAACAAGACTTTCTCTTGCGGTGCAGATTTGGGGTCCTCCTGCTCGCGGGGGAGCGACATTGGTTCCGGCATGCGATTCAGGTGCTGGTGCAGACCGCGAAGCTCCACAGGAACTCTGCTGGCATTGACGCGACGCAGACGCGATAGAAGGCCGCCAAGCTTCGGAGCAATCAGGAGATGCTTGGGTGCAGCAAAGATAAGGTTGTCGGGGACGCCGAGGTTTCGGAGATTCTCTTTGCCGCGGCGTAAGCGTACTGCCATGACTTTGGACTTGTCGCTACCCAGCTTAGCGACCATGCCTTGAAAGTCCGCCGCTTGCAGCACGCCCAGCTCGAAAACGAAGGTCTGCTTGCACCGGTCCAGGATGGCCTGGCATTCAGCTTCCGAGGAGAACGAGGAGGTGTGGACTGAGCTGGATTTGTAGTCCCACATTTGGCCGGTATGGCGTGTTCCCTTGTACATGCTTTGTCTTGCGAAGCCTGGGTGCCGCAAATCTTAGCACGGGGGTCCATGGGGACTGGCCCGCTGGAAACGCCCATTGCAACGTTCCGCCACCCGCCGCGGCGAAGCCCCACCAAAGCCCACCGCTCCGTGGGCATTTGCTCTCCCCCAGGTAGAGGTTTCCGTGCCTGCTAGGTGCTTCCCGTTTCTCGATTGATACAGAATCGAATCCTCGCGCACAAAATGCGGGGCCAATTAGCAGGGGAGCCTAGTAATCTCCTGCCGTGGCATGATTCATGCGGAAACCATCAGTCATTCTTCTGGGGACTCGCATGGGGCTTTTTCATTTCCTCCCACCCTGTTCTGCGCCTCTCTACTTCGGCTTTGGGCGCAATCAGCATGTCCGAAGTTTGCGCCTTTTACCGATAAGGCTTGGAATTGCGTTCACATTCTTTACATTTATGCTCATCGCGAACGCGAAGGAGTGTGACTCCCTTCAGGTTGAAGTCTCTGTTGCGAAGCAGACCGAAACCAAAGTGTTAAGCATTTCGGAGTACTCGAATATCCTGCGCGTCAGAACCACAATGGCGCCAGGAAGGGATTACTCTGATAGACGAGGCGCATTGGCCATTATTGAGATTCAATATCGATTGGCCAAAAATATGGTCCAGCATGACCGACTAGTACCTTACTCACTTTCAGTAGACATCCGCCCTGGCACGTTCAGCCAAGAGGTAACCACTTCGATAACCCAGAAAATTGAAAGCGTCAACGTCACAAGAGCCTACTGCAACAACGACAAATATCGGTAAGGAGCGCGAAATGAAGCTACAGACATCCCTGTTGACCATGACACTTCTATTTTCAGTTTCGACGAGCTTGCTGGGAGCTGAAGTCACTTTCAAGAAGCGGCAACAAGCTGGGACAGCGGGGAACTTCAAGTACACCTATGATTACAAATGTGCAGATGGAAAGAAAAAAGGAACTGTGGAGGTGCAAAGCGCAAACGATAATGCTGCCAGGGAGCTTGCATTACTGGAGGCAAAGGAAAAATGCGGTGAAGAGTAGATTGTAACACCTAAGTGCAAATCGACCTTTAAAATCTTCAAAAGGGGTGATGGAATGCGAAATCTAGATTATTTTCGCAAACAATCTACGCCATTCTGCATTGTGCGAAACGCAAAAAAAATCGCAACAAGAGCATTATTAATAGGCGCTCTCATTGCCTTGTCTAGTGCGTACGCGGCGGATAAGGGCAAGCCAGATAAACAGAAGCGCAGTCCTATTGATGGTTGGGATAAAGCTAAATTTGGTATGACTATCCATCAAGTGCAATCGTTATACCCAAATTCTACGATAGAGACGATGGGATGCGACAAGAGCTTTTGGAGGAATCAAGGACGGTCGCCAGACTTGGATTGTAGAACGCTTCAACTGGGTGGTGCCGAAGTGGCCGGCTCGCTCTTTAACGTTTACTTTTATTTCTTGGAAAAGACTGGCGCCTTAAAATCTATTACGCTGTCCTTAGCTGGGCAAAGCGATTTTACAGACGCTTTTGTTGATTCTACAATCAAAAATCTTCAAGCGAAATACGGCCGCGGTCAAGTATTCAAACTTACCGAGCAGCAAACGACCAAACGCGCTAAAGAATATTGTGATAATTTGCTAAAAGAACCCACTGGTGTTCCAGAGTGGATTGGAAATACCAAATGGGAGCGCTATCTCTACCTAAAGGGTAATGGTGGTGTAATCAAATTATCGGCAAAAATAGACGGCGTATGTCCTAATATGCCAGATGCGGTACGTGAGCACATAAAAAATCCAAGCCTTATAATGAAAACGTTAAGAATTGAATATGACCGGGAGACCGAGGGAACTGGTCAAGGATTATAAGTGGAGAGGGGATTGCATGACTGATTCCCAAGCTCTGAGAACATTGCTGCTATGCCGCCGACAGCCGATAATAAGACCCCTGTGGACATTTCGGTCCCTACGAGCCTGAACTTCGGACTCGCTTCCTATACGGAGTACAGGTCATAGATAGGAGGTCTTATGTTCTTTTTCATCCGTCGCATCCGCAAATACTTCGCACGCGAAGACGCCCAACACACAAGAGCTCGAAGAGATGTTCCAAGAAGGCCAAAAGGTGCGCCACGTGCGAACAGGCGAGGTCTACACGGTCGAGTGGGTTCGGCTCAACGCGGCGCTGCTCACCAGCCCCAATGGCTCGCAGTTCATCTTGGACGGCTCTCAGCGGCTGGAGCTACCCCGAACCGACGAGGCTGACCGGTGGGACCCAGTTCCTGCCTGAGCTCGCGCTACACGCCAGCGTGGACAACATACTTTTGTGGAGGTCAAGACGTCGATTTTCGGTTCTGCAGTGTTTCGAACTCCGTCGAGAGGATGGACTTGCCGCTTCCGTTCCACCTGTAGATGAGATTGGGCTTGTCAAACGGCTGCGCTTTCACATCGTCGAAATTTCGAAAGATGCCGTAGTTCGCGTGCTTTCGAATCGAAGTAATTGTGGTCATGGAACAGGCAGACTGCTTGTAGCGTGACAGGGACAGCCATTATGCCCACGAGTAGATACGGCGCTCACCCTACTGCTGGCGGCGGGCAGTTTCTCTTCCATCGCCACCGGATTCTGGAGTCAGGCGATTTCGAGGCAAATACCCCGAGCCCATCTCAGGGATGACTTTCGTCATCTATTTAGAATCTTTGGGTTCTGGTCCGCAGAATGAGCGGCGGATGACCATACGCTCGTAGTCGAGCAAAGTCCTGCCTGGCCGACGCTGGGGCAAGCTGACCGGTCAGCGCGGCAGCTTCAATTTCGAAGAGGCCACACGTCGGGCAGTTGTACCCAAATGCAGTCGCTGTTGCGACATCCCTCCAAAGCAACTCGCTGGGAGGGTTTTTTTTACACACAGCGTTCAATGTCGAATCTCGGCACTGAGATACAGGGTGCCTTACGGTTGGTCATATTTCGTCTTCTTGCCACCGCCAAAATGCTTTACCAAATCAATGAGCGCCTCAGCAACTTTGGCATCAGTACAGCCTTGAAGGCGAATATCGTCACTATCACCGCCGCCATCGCGCGCGTTCTTGCATCCCCAGTTATCCATGCACTGCTCCTTGTCCGTAGGTGAAACGTTCACGCAATTCCCTCTTGAGCAGACAAGTAAAATATCGACACTGCCGTCGCTCCGATGCCTAAAATCGAGAAAAACTTTGGAAAGAGAGACGGAATATGTATTTTTGTATTTATTTGAGTGCCTGTCAGAAAAATCGTATTGCTGATGGGCGAAATAAATAGTCCCATCCGAGGTCAAATTTTCAAATTTTGATGAATCCCCGCTAACCCAGCTAGGCCTGGGACTGCCACGTTGCTCGTGGGTGCATATACCCCTTCGCAAAAGGAAATCCTTTGCATCCTGAATCTGCTCTTCCGTCATCGTCAAGGGTTTATCCGGCTTCTTCTTTTTCTGGGCCTCGCTACCCATGGGGGCAAAAGCAAGGCACAAGGACAAAATCCCGCACATGAAGAGTCTCATCATCGCTCCCGCTTAAGGAGTGACGCGCGGCTGTCGTCCACTTCCCGATTCGTATGGGCGTGTTGGAGGCAATCCCTGTGCGGCACGCCGATTACACTCGGCATACTGGGTGGAGCATTCCCCGGTCTGACCCGGTCTTCGATTCTCGTGTGGGGTTCCCGAAATCGTCTTCATGCAGTTCGAATACCGAGCGGCACAGATTTCATCGCTCTTGTTCGCATACGAGGGGTCAGAGCTTCCTCCACCCCCAGAATCCACCGCCCTAGGGGGAGCGGCAAGTGCTTGACCGCTTGCGAGGGCAACAGTCAAGACAAGGAACGGAAGACCTTTGAGAAAAGATACTCCGCTCCAGGTATTCATTTTTGACATTTTTCGCTCCCAGCGGGGCATCCACTAATACATTAGTACGCTCTAGTCAAGAGTTCAACTGTCTTTATGTCTGACGCATTATGCAAGTGGCAGCAACGGGACCGCCCTAGCCTCCGGATGAACGCCCGATTGCAGAGGACCCTTCTATACGGAACAGAAATTCCAATATTCTCGGTCAACATGCAATTCACGTCGCGGGGTCCTGGCAAATGGAAGTCAAAACGCCATCGACATTGACAACATCTTCAAAGCCTCTCGTCTTGCTCGAAGCCTTGGCGCAGGAGCGTGCTATGGCCAGAAGCCGAGACACCGCAAAGCATTTGCTCTCTCCCTATAAGCTCACCCATGCCTGCAATTAAATGGGTCGAGCCATCTTCGCACGCCACTTCGATGAAGGGCGCTTGTTGCCATGCCGGCAGGGCCAGCGAGCTTGGTATCTCAAAAACTTCCGAACCTTGGTCTCTCGCCAGGAATTTTTTTATCGACCGGAGTTGTGAAGTCCTTGGTGCGGAAAGCGTAAGACTCTTCGACCTGAAGGTTGCTGCAGCCCCCGGAATCTCGCGCCCGGCTTCCTTGCCGGTAAGGCAGCGACGCAGGCGGTCCGCGGCGGATTCGGCAGCCGGAGCGGCCGTGCCGGAACCGATGCGGCGGGTTCTTCGACGGCGTTCATGTGGTCGATGGGCTTATGACCGATGGCGGCCTGGATGCGGCCGCGTCGGCTTCGACCCGCAGCTTCTCGGCCTTCTTGTTCAGCGCGCCCAGGGCGGTCGAGGTCGAGCTTAGGCCGGCCTTCAGCGAGCGCAGTTCGTCCTGGCTTTGTAGGCGCAGCAGTTCGCAATCCTTATCGGCCTTGGCCTGCCCGATGGCACGCAGAGCCATCTTGGCGTTGGCGTCGAAATCGGCCAGCTTCTGCGCGATGGCGTTCCGGATGCCCTGTAGGGTGTCGCCCATCAGTGATGACGCGCTAAGCGAGATTTTCTTCCCGGTAGAACATCCGCGAATTAAAGCTAATCGAGCCGCGAAGGGCCGATTTGCGTACTACACAGACGCCGACACGGCCACAAAAAATTATCGGCAACAGAGAAGTCTGGATGCGTGGAACCGCCACCATGAACGACCTCGATGAGGTCCGGCACGGCTTGCGTCTTCTGATGTCCTGCCTCGGCGACAGCGCAGAGGGTGCTAAACTGCGTGCAGCCTTGGATGCCTTTGAACCTGGGTTCGCAGACTTCACAATCGAACACTTCAAGGCTTTCAAGCCGATTTTTCCCGATGACACGCTCATAACGTGCCTGTCGGAACAGACGAAGATGAAGACCAACATGGCAGGCTGTCAATGTGGCGCGCATACGGCGGTCGAAACGGCGTGGCGCTGGTTTTTAAGGGTGACAGAATCCTCGCCGATGGAACCTTTCAACTTGGCGCGATGAGAAGTCCAGTTGAATACTTGGATGAAGCGGGGTTCCGCGCATTGTTCGGTCGGGTTGCAGACGGCGTCCACAAGAATGCAGCAGCAATCCGTGCCACGGTGTCCAAGGAGAAGGTAGGCGAGAGCTCGGCAGGTTGTGAGCCAGGTAAAGACTACAGAGAGCTGGGATACGGGAATAGTGGCGCGTGCAAACGCTCGACATCGATGTCGAGAGTTTAGCAAGACTGCGGTACTGATGACGAGGATTTGAAACGTACTGCCGTGCTCGGTTATAACTGATTCTGCCTCACGCCTCTTTGATTGCCGATGGCGACTTGACTGCGAGCCGAATCGCACTGCCGAGACGCTCCTCAGCTGTGGAGGACGCCTCAACAAGGCTTGCGCCGAGGAAGCACTGGAAGCGCGGTTCGCGGAAGCACGCTCCCCCCCCCGGTTGCTGGCGTCATAGAGCAAATCCGCGCTCTGATGGAAGAGTATGGTCTGTCAGTGGATGACATCGTCGGCAAGCGCCGCGGCGGTGACCCGTGGGCGGCGGAGCGCAGAAGGCAGCCAAGGAGCCACTGCCTCCGGAGTATAACGACCCAAAAAGTGGCAAGAGTTGGTCAGGCCGTGGTCGGGCGCCGGGTTGGCTAGGAAAGAATCCGAATCGGTTGCCGAGCGAGCCACGCTGAGATACGTCGACTTCGTTTATGCAAGAGTCCCACGGCGAGAACAGAGTTCAGTCCGGTGATGAAGTGAAGCAACGAGTGCTTTGTAGCCAAGCGCCAACGCCTTGCATCTATCTGCAAACGTTCTACACTCCAGTCACGCGCCCACGTCGGCGCCTCAACGTTGCCGCCACAAACAGAACTTCATCCTGGCAACAACTTCTCCCAATCTTGTTTGCACAAGCGCTATCCGCCGCGGCAAATCGGTAGCGCGTCGCGTCGCCCGCACAGCTAGCAGCAAGGCTGTGCGTGGACGCAAGAACGGCAGGTCTAACACATCCCTTGTGCACATGTACTAGGGGTGGTGAACAATTGCCGCCTGCGTCCTGCTACCAACTGAAGCGACATGTTTCGCCGCGAAGCAAGCCGAATGCCGCTTGGTCGCGGAAACAGGAGTACGCATGCCAATCTGGTCCGTCATGGGTGTCGATGAGCAACCTGACATCACGCTGCAACGCTGGAGAGTCTATGAGACGGAGCGCGGCGAACATCATTTCGTCGGCTATTGCGTGGAGAATCATTCAGGGCGCGTGAGTTCAGCAGTCGTTTCCTTTGACGCCAAGTCAAGAGTCGGCATTACACGCAGCGGAAGGCGATACGTTCTGTCCGGCGAGCCCGGTTTCAACCAGGATGCCTTGCATGTGTGGAGCTTCTGGTCGATATGTAATGGCGTCAACGAGACCAAGGATGTCAGTAACGAGTACTGGGAGAAAAGTGAGAATGCATCCAGCAGTCATGGTCGGCGTAGAGAATGAGGGAGGCCACCATGCCTGTATGGCTTTCGGAGCCGGGGGATACAGACGGCGACGCAATTCTAAGAGATTGGCGGGTCCTGCAAACGTACGCAGGCTCCAGGCACTTCGTTGGCAGATGCGCTCGTACCGGTCCTTACCGCGTCAGCCCTCCCATTACGTCGTTCAGTGCAAATACGCGGACGGGCGTGACCAGGCAGGGTCTGCGCTTCGTCCTATCTGGTCCCCCAGCGCGGGAGAGTGGGTTGTGGCAGCTCTACTGGCTAGTAGCGACATGGGAAAACAAGGTCTCGGGCACGAAAGACATCACGGGCGAGTATCTGGAGAGTTAGCGACGCACCGCCACCAATGTTGTGCCCCTCTCTTCTAACACCCATGGCGATGGTTCATGGAGGCATGAACGATGAACTCCGTTATGCCGACGACTGCTGTATTGCAAGCAGCTGAGTCTAAGCGTACCTATGTTGAAGAATGGAGAGTGTTGGAGACCTACCGCGGCGACCGGCATATTGTCGGGAGGTTCTCTTCCACTGGCAGGTACTGGGCAACCCCTCCAATCGTTCGACTGGATTTCACGGCCCGCACGGTCTTCACGCGTGACGGACAACAGTTCCTCCTGGTCGGTGAACCAGGTGCCGCAGTTGCTGCCGCCAACTTCATCTCGCTATGCGCGGTTTTTGATGAGCGTCTATTGACAACAAGAGACGTGACGTGGGACCTGGAGGTGCACGCTCAGGGGCGCATCGTAGGAGAGTGCCTCCCGTCGACTAGCATCCGGCTGAACTCTTCCAGCCACCGCCCTTTTGATGTCACCCCCAGTGGTGAGGATTCGCAAAGTGCTATTGGACCATTCGAAAATGTCTGAGCCAGCTTTTCTCGACGCGTTCGCACGGAAGGAGCTGCATACGCGCCGGCGGCTTGTCAAAGAAGGACAGTTGGTGCCGCTCGCGACTGCGAGGGCGCGCCTTGGGGTAACTCGACAATTCCTGAACCAGTTGCTGTCTAAACGATGCATGTTCACTGTGGACGTGAATAACGAGAGGTACATACCGGCGTTTTATTTGTCAACGGAGTTGGACCGTCGCAAGCTTGAAGAAGCCACGGAGCTTCTTGGTGATTTGCCTGGCTGGAGCAAATTCCAGTTCTTCACAACGCGCAAAGCGTCTTTGAACGGCTTGACGCCACTGGAGGCGCTGCAGCATGGCATGGTCGAGGAAGTGATGAGCGCTGCGGAAGCGTTCGCAGGGCCTTAGGCGGAGCCGAGCGGTTCGCCATGAATCAAGTTGCATCGACTTACGAGCCAAAGGGCCGGCCATCCTGTCCACCGAGCGTGCGCCAAAGCACAACGACAGTTGGCTCGCCTTTGTGCTGTGCCTATGCCCCAGCGTTGCGCTATGGGCCTAGGTGTAGTGAAAAGCCTTAATGCTTGCACACGTACCCGTCAAAACAAATGCGGAGGCCACTGACGATGGCTCCAGGAGCGCCTCGGTCTGGTTGTCCCCAAGGCGGTATCTTCTTACACCTTCAGGCCGGGTGAGACGTAAGTGCAAGGAGTCGACTCCTATATGGCATCACCAAACGTCGCCTGTTCCAGCATCGCATGCTGCCGACGCCAATCCGGCATGTGGCGGGTCACTAGCGCCCAGAATGCCTTGGTATGGTTCTTTTCAACGGTGTGGCATAGCTCATGGACGATGATGTAGTCCTGTACGGTGCTCGCTAGCTCCATCACCCTTGGGTGGAATTCCAGCACGTTGTCGGTATCGCAACTTGCCCAACGGCTTTGGAAGTGGCGGATGCGAGCATCACGGGAGTGCAGTCCGGTTTGGCGTTCCCAGTGACGAACCCGCTGGAGCAGCTTCTCGTTGGCACGCTCTCGGTAGAAGCGCTCCAGCAAGGGGGCAAGCGCTTCGGGCAGGATGCTCAGGCCATCGGGGTGCTCGACGATAAAGCGAGACGCGGTAAAGGTCAGCCGAGGTCGGGTGATGCCCTCTGTGTGGCGCACTTCGGTAAAATACGTCCGACCGCAATAGCGTAGACGGCTGCCGGTAACGATGTTGTCATTGCGCTGCGGCTGATTTACCAGCTCCAGCTTGTCGCGTATCCAGCGGGCTCGACGGCGCACCAAGGCTTCCTGTTCGGTCTCGCTCACCAGCGGCCCGCGCAGCAGCACCGGCCGTCCTCGCTCGACCGTCACATAGTGCCGTTTGAGCTTGGTATCGGGCTGAAAGCGCCAATCGATGGCGGTTTGGCCGTACTGGAGGATTGGCATGGTCAGTTCTTCAGCAGGATGTCCAAGATACGTGTGGCATGGTCACGTGCCACTGAGCGTTCCCATCCAGCCAAGGGCATCAGCAGCTTGCGCAACAAGTCGCGAATTTCTGGGTGCAGGTCATGCATCTGCTTCCAGGTGGCCGCTGCCATAGTGCGGCCAAGGTCGGCGTCCTCAAACAGCTTGGTCGTGGCCACCTTGGCAGTGTCTTCGGTCAGCAAGGCAGCCAAGTAGTGGTACACGGCTGAATGGGCGGGGTGCTTGAAGCCGGTGTTGTCTTTGTCCTTGATGCGCTGACCAAACAACTCCAGCTGTTCCAGAAACTGGGCTTGGCTGATGCGGCCAGCCTTCTCCTCCTCGAGCAGCTTTTCCAGCTCGTCGGCCAGCTTGTCGAAGAACGCCGGGTCTTTGTCCCGGCCGGTAACGATGGTGTGCTTCAGCTGGTTTTTCATCACCAGGGCCTGACTGCCAGGCCCGGCCAGCTTTTTCAGTCGGGCCATATCACTGGCATCCAGAATCGACACCTCGCGTCCCAGCAGGCTCTTGGCCGGGCTGGCGGCGATGTATTCATCCAGGAGCTGCTGCAACAGCGTCGATTCCAGCTGGGTAATGCGCTCACGGTAGACGTTGCCCGGCAGCTTGTCGCGCAGCATCAGCCGGATTTCTGCAAACAGGGTGAAGTACGGCTTGAAGGGTACGCCGCGTACGTCGGGCAGGATGATGTCGATGCTGCGGTTGAACTGCTTGACCAGTTCCAGGAAGTCTTCTACGGCATCCAGCCGGCTGGCCGGGTCGAGAAAGCGTTCTGCATCGTCCTTGTAATCCTCGCGCTGGGTTACCGGGTCGTGCTTCTTGGGCAACAGCTTGAGAATGCGGTCGAGCGTCGCTTGTAGCTTGGGCAGTTCGCTTTCTACCCCCGCCCAGACCTGCGCCGGCTGTACTTCGCCACCATAGATTTTCAGGGCTTGGTCAAGGTGCTCCACAACGCCGTGGTAATCGACGATATAGCCGGCATTCTTCCCGGCCATGGTGCGATTCACCCGTGCGATGGCCTGCAGCAGCGTGTGTTCTTTCAGCGGCTTGTCGAGGTACATAGTGCCGACGATGGGGGCATCCCAGCCGGTCAGCAACATGTCCGAGACAATGATAAGGCCGACGTTGTTAGCGTGGGGCTGACCATCCCGGCCCTTGGCCTCGTCGCCATACGGTAGCGGGAACAGCTTGCTGACGAAGTTGCCAATCTGCTCGGTCGGCAGGGCGACCGGTGGCTTGCCGGCTTTCAGTTCCGCACGGAGACGCTCCTCGATGGTTTGGATGCGGTCTTTCTCAATATCCTTCTCGGCGGCTTCCTGTTGTTCTGAGGCCCCAGTACGGGATGCAGTGGCGCTGACCAGCGAGATAACCACCCGGCTCTCAAATGTAGGCAGACCCTTGGCTCGGCGTTCGGCCATGATGCCATCGAGCAAGTCCTTGTAGCGCACCGCCATCTCGCGGCCATCGCACACCAGCATGGCCTTTAAGCCCTTGGCTTGTACGTTGGCCATGAAGTGCTCAACCAGATGCGACGCCACCTGTTCCATACGGTCACCGGCCTGTCGCCAGCGGGCCAGCAGTTCCTTCTTCAGCGCCTGCTGTCGGGCTTCGGTCTCACCCCCGAACCGGTCTTTGAAGGCTTGGTCGAGCGTGGCATTGGCCGATAGTGCTACCCATGCGTCTTGGTACTTGATGGGTAGGGTCGCGCCATCGGCCACCGCCTCGTGCAGCCGGTATTCGTCGATGTAGGTATCGCCGCCAAACTCGGCCAGCGTATGCTTGTCGTCATTCAGCAGCGGGGTGCCGGTAAAGGCGATGAACTTGGCGTTGGGCAGGCTGGCGCGCATGAACGCGGCCAGGAAGTCGTACTGGCTGCGGTGCGCTTCATCCACCAGCACATAGAAGTTGGGCTTGGCGCTGAGCACGCGGAAGTTCACCTTCTCGCGACTGACCTCTGTCCACTTCGCATCGAGCAGCACGCCGTCCTCGTCATGCAAGCCGAAGTGCTCGTTGCGCTCTTCTACCATGAAGAAGTCCTTGTCCTCGCGCACCCGTCGATGCCGAGTGGCATGCAGCAGGTCATCTTCATCGTCGGGACCAGCGTCTGTCGCGTCTTCAGTCTGCGCGGCCGGCTGGTCGTTTTCCTGAAACTTCTGCACCGTGCTGGTGAACACGCTACCGTAGTCGTTCGACAGCATCTTCACCAAGCCATCCACCGAGACGGCCTGGATGGCCTTGATGCCCACCGCATGGAAGGTGTCGAAGATTTGCTTGTCGAGGTCTTTTCGGTCAGTCAGTACCAGGACGGTCGGGTTGTTCAAGCCCGTACTATCAGCCCGCAGCATTCTGGCCAGCAGCGCCATCGTCAGTGACTTGCCGCTGCCTTGGGTGTGCCAGACCACGCCACCGATGGGCTTGGAGGCAGTTAGGCGGGCTATGGTCTTGCGCACCGCCCGCCACTGCTGATACCGCGGCAGCTTCTTCACGGTCTTGCCGTCGCGGGTCTCAAACAGGATGAAGTGGGTGACGAGTTCCAGAAACCGCCCTGGTTCAAACAGCGCCCAAAGGAGCAGGTCTTGCTCACTGGAGTCTTTCCCCAACAAGCCGGCCACCGTTGTCAGTTCGGCTTCCTGCAGCCGGTAGCGGGCATAGAAAGCCGGCTTGGTCAGGATGGCTCCGTACAGCCCTTTGCGCCGGTTCAGCCCCACGCAGACCTGGTTGTAGACGAACTGGGCTGGGAAGCTGGCTTGGTAGCCATCCAGTTGCGCCAGTGCTTCATCCAGCCGGTGGTGGCTGGCTTTGCATTCAATGATGGCCAGTGGCAGGCCGTTGACGAACAGCAGCAGGTCGGGCCGGAACAGGTCGCCGTCAGCGTTCTTGCCGACGTACTGGTCTACCACATGGAAGTCGTTACTGGCAGGGTTCGCGGCATCATAAAAGCGGACGCTGCGCAGCTTGCCGTCGACATCCTTCACCTGGATGTCGGAGCGATGCACCACCTGGTCCCAAAATGTCTTGTTCGCCGGCAGCAGGTCGTCGTTGACCCGTTTGCGCAGTTCCATCAGCGCGGCATCCACGCCACCGGGAGCGCTGTCCAGCCATGGGTTCAGCGTCAGCAGCCTGGGGCGCAGGATGTTGTCCAGCACCGGGGCGAGGTGGCGGTATTCGACCTCGACCCTATTGCCGGGAAGATGCGTGTAGCCCAGTTTGACCAGAGATTCGATGGCCGGGATTTCTACGCCGCCTTTTTCGGGGGACTGGCTCATGATTGTTGCTCTTGTTGTATCGCTGTTTCCACCGGCCGGCTGCGATACCAGACTTCATTGCAGCCGTTATCCTTATTCCCCTGCTTACGAATCTCGAACTGACGCGATTCGTGGATGACCTGCCGCCAGCTACCACAGCCATACCGTTGCGGCTGCTGGTCAGAGTGCTGTTCGCGTATCCATGCCGTGGCGGTATTGAGCTTTGTCCAGCCATGCGTGGCGAACCGGGACTCCGCTTCCCTCAAACAGGAAACGGCCCCACTAGTTGGCCAGTTCACTGACCCATCTGGCCAGATACCATTGGCGAACAAGTCTTCATAGGCCGGAGTCGCCATGACTGAGGCCATACTCGCCCACGCCCAAAGGCCGCCATCGCCCGACTCGTCTTCGCTGGCGGCAGCGTCGTCCTGGTTGGGGGTCAGATAGCTGTCAGTAAGCATGCCCACCAGAGTACCCAGGGTCATTTTCTGAACATAGACCACCTGCGCGTCGCGGATGGCCTGCAACCGGGCGGGTGGCCCGGCAATGTCGCGATGGGCGACCAGCGACTTGAGGAGGATTTCGTACTGCTGAAGTCGAAGCAAGCACCGCCCGAGCTTGCGCTGCACAGTGCGTTGCAGGTCGAGCAGGGCATCGGGATTGGTTGGTGTTAGTGATGCCATACCATTGTCAAGCCCACGTGAGGGGTGTCCTCGATGGCGAGGAGTGCTATGTCCAACGCAATCCGAGGTCGTCGTGCAGATTGCTCGGCGCGGCCTGCCGCAAGGGGCGCATTGTATCGAGCGTGGCTTTCAAAACACCGACGTCGGCCAAGTTCATGCGGTTGCCTCCGCGTCGGCTTCAAGCATGACGGCTTCCATCTTGACTCGCCATTCGCCGGTCAGCAGCTTCTGCATTAGGCCGCGTTTGAGGGTTTGATAAAAGGTCTGTTTTTCTTCGAGGACGGCCACCTTTGCGTTGGCAGCTCCAGCAATCTCTGCAATGTTTTTCTGGACCGCTAACGACGGCAGAAGCACCGGGAATGCCTTGAGTTGGGACGAGTTGATGCTAGCGAGATTTGTCGTTCGCTTTGCACAGGATAGGAAGTATTGCCGACCATAATCACTGGCGGCCAACGCCGCGAGGTAATAGGAATCCAACTTGCCAGGGTCAGGCCGTACCGCGAAGACATGATTTTGATGGAGACACGGTGAAATCTGCCCCTCCCAGACGTCACCGCGACCTAGCTTGTCGAAGTCCCCACCTTCGGTCATCAGAACATCGCCAGACCGAAGTGCATACCGTTCAACTTGCGCAGCCTCAACTTCAATGGTTTTGACCTCGCTGATGTCAATATGACCATCCTGAACATTCGCAACGCGCAGGTATGGCAATTTAACGGGCTTCTTAAGGCCCTTCTTGCCTTTCGCAACACCGGTACGAATTTCGGCAACCTCATGCAGCGCCACGGTCGGCCAGTCGCCAGCGTCTCGAACGCCCATGCCACGACTGAATAGGGCCTGCATCAGGCCCTGTTTGAGGGTCTGGGTGGCTTTAATCTGGCGGGCAATCACGTCCAGCTTGTCGTCCACTGTCGTGAGAATGGCGGCGATTTTCTCCTGCTCGGAGAGAGCTTCTGGTACCAGAATTTCAATTTTTTCAAGCTCTGACTTATTCAGCTTGGCCCTTGTCCCTCCGTTGAGAACGGGAAGAATATTCTTGTGCTCAAGTGAATAGAACAAAAAGTTTTGATTGAATAGAGGCTTAGCCCTGAGTACATGGGCATGATTGTTTACCCAGCTTTTCCCACTTATCTTGTAGGCAATTGGCCGAGTACGGAAATCGGAAAAATTTCCGCCATCCTCAGCCATGAGTATCAAATCTTCGTCAAAGATAAAATTATTGATGTAGTCCACGACTCCGTTTGCACCATAGTATGGGATTTCTCCTTTCATACTCAAGCGCTCTACAGAGTTAAGTGGCTTTCGCTTGCCATCTAGGATTTCACAGCAATTTTTGATGAATACGTGCCGCCATCCACGTTGTACTGCGCTCATACCGCAGCCTCCAATAGCCCCAACTCCACCAGATAGCCATTCAGCCGAGCATCAATCTCGACTTCCTCTTCGACCAACTTGCTCAGTTGCGCCAGGGTGGCAGCCACATCCACGGATTCTTCGGTCTCACCGTTGTCGATGTAGCGGGCGATGTTCAGGTTGCCATCGTTACTGCGGATTTCGCCCAGCGTCACGACCCGGCAGTAGTTGTCTACTTCGGCCTGGTTGTCGAACGCGGACTTGTGGGCGCTGACGATGCGCGCAATGTCCTCCGAGCGCAGGCTATTCTGGGCCTTGCCTTCGAGGTAATCGCGGCTGGCATCGATGATGATGACTTTGCCCCTGAGAGAGGTCGGCTTCTGTTTGTTTAGTATCAGCACACAGGCAGGGATGCCGGTGTTGTAGAACAGGGCCGAGGGTAGGCCGACGATAGCTTCAATCAGGTCGCCGGGCTGGCTTCCGCTGGCGGCGTCGGTGCCAAACAGCAGCCCCTCGCGAATCTTGCCTTCTTCACCACTACGGAACAGCACGCCATGCGGCAGGATGATGCCCATTCGACCATCCGCCTTCAGGCTGGCCAGCATGTGCTGGGCGAAGGCGAGGTCGGCATAGCCACGCGGCGGAATGCCATAGACAAGACGACCGTAGGGGTCATTGACCTGCTTGTAATTGGGAGCCTTGAGTTTCCTGTCGCTGTCCTGCTCGGCCTCGGCCGCCAGCTCAAGCGGCGACCACCACGACTTGGCCGAGAACGGCGGATTGGCAATCACTCGGTCGAAGGTCTTCAGGTAGTCACCATCGAGATGCCTGGGTTCGACCAGCGTATCGCCGCGCTCAATCTCGGCGCGCATGTTGTGCAGGTAGAGGTTCAGCTTGGCAATGGCCCAAGTGCCAAGGTTCTTTTCCTGCCCATACAGCAGCACATTGGGCTTGTCGCCCAGCAAGGTACCATTGGGCAGCTTGGCGACGTGGTGCGCGCTCTCGACCAGCATGCCGCCACTGCCACAAGTGGGGTCATACACTGAATGGCCCGGCTGAGGGTCGATGAGCTCAACCACCAGTTGCACCACGCCCTTGGGAGTGTAGAATTCGCCGCCCTTCTTGCCGGCATCGTCGGCAAACTGCTTGATGAGGTATTCGTAGGCGTCGCCCAGCATGTCGGCCTTGTAGAGGTCCGCATTGCCCAATTTGTACTGGTTGAAGTGGCGCAGCAACCGCTGCAATGTGGCATCGGACAGCACGCGCTTGTCACCGTATTGGGTGGCGGTGAGCACGTGTTGCAGTTCGGGGTTGTTCGCTTCGATAGTGGCGAAGGCTTTATCCAGTGCTTCGCCGATATTTTCCGTTTTCGAAATCAGCACCGGCCAGCGGGCGCTGATGGGGAATTTTCCCCACTTGTCCTCGACTTCTTCTTCGGCCTCCTGAGCGTCCAAACCTTCGTTCTGCATCAACTGGGCCACGCGCTCTTCAAACACGTCGTTGAAGCGCTTTAGAAACAGCAGGCCGAAGATGTAGTTCTTGAAGTCAGATGAATCGATGGAGCCACGCAAGATATTTGCGGACTCCCAAAGCCATGATTCGAGAGCCTCGAGGGATAGTTTATTGCTCATAGGGGGTCGTGTTCAATACAAAATCGCTATTGCCGAGTCGTTAGCTCCAACGCTGCGAGGGATTTTCTCATGGGCTTAGTACCAGCGGCTCCCCATAGCGAACTATCCGGAGATAAAAGAGAGTTGCGGTACGGGTTGGTGCAGCCTCGCCGGCGTCCTTCTTGGAACAGCAGTCAGGATTGCGTATGTCGCCGTGAAACTTCGATGCTGTCGGGCGACCGGCTCGGCCGAATTGCCCGACTGACGAGCTGCAATGTGTGAATTCGACCGTCTCCCCTTGGCGCATATGCCTTATAGCCGACATGAGTTCCCGTCAAATCCATGCGCAGCGTGCTAGACTCCTAGCCCTAGTTTGGGTGCTCAACTGCACCTTCCTTTGCTACGCAGAATAAATTTAACAAAATGGGCAGTTCTCCCTTCTCCGGCCTTAATCTGAATCGTGACAAGATTGTTGCTTGCCTAACGGCTTTTGGGGCAGAAAACGTAAGCCTCATGGCCATCAAGGAAGAAAAGCAGTACCACTGTAGCGGCACGCTCGCCGACGAGCGGTTCCTATTAAATATTTACGCAAATAAGGACGGCAGTACGACGCTTGGATTCGCCTCGGGTGGAAATAAAGAACTTTTTGAGGTTTTGGCGACAGAGGTGAGGGAGAAATGCGCTTATTCGGACAAGGCCCGTTTCGAACTTTCCGTGCCGAAGATGAATCCGGACATGATGAACAATTTGTCGGATTTTCTCGCTCAGGCCGAGGCGAAGGTCGCCCAAACAGATAAAGGCGCCAATTACGAGCTTACGCGGTACCAAGGTAGAAGTGGCGATGTGATGACCGTGAAGCAGTATTCGAACGGTACTGTCCAGTTTCAAGGCAAATATGCCCAGGTCGCCACGCTAGTGATGGACTTCCTGCAGAACGAATTGTCCTTGACAGCGTTCGTTGAGAAGCAGATTGCAGTTTGCAATGTTGATATCAAGGCCAAGGACATCGTTGATGAATTAAAGGCGCGGTATCCCGCAACATTCGACTTTGCGGACGAGAAGGTAAAGAAACAGTTTTCCGCGGCGCTCACGCTCGAAAAGTTGGATATTGAACTGGAGGACTATTCGGCAGTCGCGTTTCCTGCGCTTCGTGGGCTGGAAGGAATCATCAAGCAAATGCTAATTAAGGTGGGGTTCAAACCGGCGCCCAAAGATGCTATTGGCCAATACTTCGAGCAAACGGTTGTTGGCAAGTGGCGGCTCACCGAGGCGAATGCTGCACACGCTGGAATTGTATGGACGCCCGTCTTGTCAGATGCCTATACCGTATATTTCAACCACAGGCATCCTCTGTTCCACATGGAGTCAATGGTCGAAACCACGAAGACGTTACCTAGCATTCAGGATGCTTGCCAAATTGTGGAAAGTGTGATGCACTGCGCAGAACATTGCTGTCAAAGCATAGCTGGCCTATGAATACCCCGTTCCTGGTCCGGACTGACGCCGTACCCGGTATCTCCGCTGCAGTATTCTCTTCGGGCTCCCGGAGCCCGATGGACGAGCTCGAACTACTTGAGCGTGAGCTCAGGGACAGGCGGGTACACGGTCCCGTCCTATTCGATTTACTGTTGGTTAACGGCAACACGGACAGGTACTACCTCGCCAGCTTTGATGGCCAGCACTTTTCACCCTATCGAATGACGAACGTCGATAGCAGAAAGGCAGAGTTTCGTCGGATGTCGGCGGCTGTTTATAAAGAAACTGCTGCCCAAGTGAATACTGCCCTCCTTTCTCCCGCCTTACGTCTCGCGGTTTCACACGGGATTCCCGTCTAAACGGACACTCGTGCCCCTTTCGCGGCCACTTCTCATTCCGAGGCTAGCTGGCGGAAAAACGAGAACCGCACCTGAATCCAAGTCACAGGCAAACGCCAGGACCGGCTGAATATTTTCTCATGCAAATCAGCCCGTTATGGTGGATATGCGCGCCCTGCTTCTGCGCGGCACCGAGCTGGTTCGCGGAACCTCAATTCGTTGCAGAATATCCCTTTTAAGCGTCGTCTCTTTGCGTGTCACCGGCGGTCGGACGCAGTTCAACGACCAGTTGCGTAATTGCGTCCCGCTTCAGTCGATGGTCGCGCAGTAACTCATGAATGCAGCGCCCGCCAGCCGACAGGCTTCCAGTTGTCTCGGCGAAGGGTTAATCTCTTGTCGCCCGGGTGCCCCACCGAGTGAGAAAGGGCTCATCTTGCGGGACTTATTTCCGCTCACTCATCGCGATACTGGTGCCCGATTGGCGAACTCATCCGAGCCGGCCCGGTTTCCACGCGTTGCTCCACGAAATGGTGTCCACAGCGCGGTCTCGCAAACTTCCAGCCAAGCAACGTAATGTCGAGCTACTTTTTGAGGTCCGCTACTCGCCGGATGGGCATAGGCCCGTCGCACGTACATCGCCCCTTCCTAAAAATACGCATGCGTGGATGCTTGCTGCCGCCAGACAGTTCTGTGCGTGGTGGCAACGGAAGAGCGTCGTTGGAATTTAGGTGGCGTGATGGCAGTTGCAGGTACCAAATACTGAGGCCCCGGCGGAGCTTCACCTGCCCCGATGTGGCCTCGGCTCGAGCATGGGTCAACGCGCCGTCCACCCCAAGTTGTGAAAAACTCCAGCGCCTACTAAAGTAGCGCGGACGCCAGCTAGGGAGAGCAGAGACGAGGCCATGGACAACATCCATGACAAAACGCCGCGGGAAACCGTCGGGCGAGAGACGACTAACCGGTTCCGAATGCAGTTTCAGGCTGCAGCATTTGCTGCTCTAGAGATTCTCAGAGGCAAGGGCGTTGACCGTGTTTACTGCGATTATCACGATGATTTTGTCGTGCGGTGTAGCGTCGATGGGCTCATTGAATATCACTTCTTTCAGGTGAAGACGAAAGGGCGAGCCAATCAGCAATGGAAAGTCGATGAAGTATTTTCGCTAAAAAAGAACAAAAAGCTCGATACCGAAGAAAAGCTTGCAGCGGTTCGCAATAGTATCGCAGGAAAGCTCTTTATTCATACAATCGAGTTCGGGGGGCACTGCAGGGAAGTAACCGTTCTCAGCAATGTACACTTTCAAGATGACGTCTACGAGGTGCGAGACCATCTTGCGTGTGGAAAATCAAATCGCGCGTACATAGCCGAGTTAATCAACAAATTTGGTGAAATATTCGCTCCTGGACTCTCCTTGTCCGAAGAGCAACTTGCGGCTGCACGGTCAAAGCTAACACTATTGCAAGTATCCTATATCGGTGAAACTCTCGAGCCATTTGCAGATGCGGCGCGAAATGCGATATGGAAGCATAGTGAAATTGACCTTCGCAAGGAAGAGGTCGACGAGATAGCAAGCAGTTTAGTTGCGCTCGTTGAAGCGAAATCTTGCGCTCCAATCGCCGGCCTTACTAAGGAAGAAATTGATGTCATCGCGGGCGTCGGTCTCGATGATATTCTGCAGGTGTTGAGTATTTCCACGACGGTGTACAAGACCCTGCTTAACGGAGGTGACCCTTCAGCGGTTAAAGCAGCCTCAATCTTGCAGCGTCAACTCAAGTCCGCTGGCGCCTCTGATAGCATGATTGAGACAGCCTCCCGTGCGAAGGTTTCGTGGGATATTTGGCTTCGCAAGGGCCGTCACGCATTCCCCGAATTTGACCTCGAACTTCTGCTCAACGATATCGATAATAGATGTAAGGGTTGGGTTCTGAGTGGTGGCGCACTAGCGGAGCTTCGCATTAAAATTGATGAAGTGCTAAACTCAAAGTTGGCAGAAAAATTTCCGACGCTGACCGTTGAGCTTTTGCTCGGTGGCTTTTGTGCGTCAATTGTTCGGAGGGCCGCGCGATGAACGCCGCCGAATTTTTCGATGAAGCAAGCAAGCTGAATATTAGACTGGACATTCCGGCTGAGTTGTCAGTTTCGGCGCATTCGTTAAGCAATGAGGCATTGTTTCAGTTGCCGCTCTTGGCGATGACTATATTGGCGATAACCAAGGGGACGGCTAAACCTCTTTTGTCGGAGATTGGTCAGTTGGTAGGGGAATGCTTGGAACGTACGGTTCCCGGGTTCAAGGGGTCTTCGCAGGATATACATTGGTCTGGAAACTTGCGTATTCGGACCATTAAAGCGCTTACATTCTTGGAGGCTACTGGGCAGATAGCCGTCGAAGAACACACGCGACGGGTATCTACCACCGAGCTTGGAAAGAAAGTATATCAAAGCGCCATTGCAAATGAGACTCCGCTGGCTATGTCAATGAAAATCATTGAGCTCAGCTACCAATACATAAGGGACGAGGCGCGAGTCAGGGGAGAAGTAAATTGAGGTTGAAGTCGCTCAAAATCGACCCGCTTGGACAAAACGGCTGGGAAAGTCCGCAGCTAGAATTCGGGCAGAGAACTACGCTCATTTTCGCAAAAAATGGCAGCGGAAAGACGCCAATCATTCAGGCGCTTGCAGCTAGTCTCGGATTTCCGCCGAAATTTCGCGATGAAATATTCGGCAAGTGCGCGTCAGTAACGCTGGAGGCGGAGCACGCAGGCGAGTCGCTCGTTATTCACAGGATTCTGGGTACAAGCAACCAGGACTTCCACGCAATCCTGAACTACCGAGGAGAGACGTCTGAGCACTACAACGAAGCCTCCTTCTCCGTGGCGCTCTTTCGAGTCCTTGGGCTGGAACCCCCTCGGCTGATAACTAACAAGGGGCTCGTTGCGCATCCGTATGTATCGACCGTTTTGCCCGTTTTCTATTTAAATCAGGGTGATGGCTATACGGCGGCTTACAAATCGACCACCTCATTCATTGCGGACCAGTTCGTCGAGATGGTCCGTTTCGTGTTCGGCCTGAACCCGAAGCACTCTTTCGACATCAAAAAGGACATTATCGAAGAGAGGGCTGCACTGGAGGCGCAGACGCGAAAGATTGTGGCAGCGCGGCGCATTTTCGAATATCAATCGCGTGATGTTGACGATAGCACCGCGGAGCAGGAGTTACTTCAGCGGCGTGCGCTCGAACTGGAAGCCGAGGTTGCATCCCTGCGTGAATCCGTTGACGCTAATGATGCAGCCAGTTCCACGCTGGCCGAACTGTTGCGAAAGAAGGACCAGCAAATCAGGTCGAAGCAAAACGAACTTTCAGAACTGCAAAGCCGGATTTCTGGAATCGACACTATTCGTACCGAGATTGAAGGTGAGGTCAAGACGCTCGGTCTCAATGAAGAGGCGCGTCGTGTGTTCTCCTCGTTTCATGAGATTTGCAGCGCTCCAGGTTGCGGCCTCTTTATGGGAAGCACCGAATCGTATGGAAAGAATCTTTTATATCTGCGCGACCAGATTAAGGACCTCGACCGAAACACAATACGCGCCGAGATGCGGATTGAGCAACTTCACGAGACCTTGAAAGAGCTTCAAGCTGAGCGACAGACACTGACGAATAAATTGGACTCGCCTGCTACAGCCGGTCTCGACCGCTTGGTGTCCGCGGTGCAGGCACTGACGAAGGAGTTGGTCGAAGTTCAGGCTAAGCTTGGGAGAGCTACGGCAATCAAGGAGGAGCGCTCGAAGCTGTTCAATCTCGAAGCGGAGCGTTTACGCATTCAGGACCGCATTGATAGTCTGACTAACACAGGCCGCGCTGACTTCGAGTTCAACAGCTTGCGGCAACGACTGCGGGAGCTTGCTGTCAAGTGGATGGACATTCTGGACACACAAAATGTGTCCCGAAATGTGGACATCGATTTGGAACTTCGCTTCAAGTTCAACGGCGAGTCACTAGACCTTTTCTCCGGTAGCACGAAGATTCGTTTGGTGTTGGCTATTCATGCTGCGCTGTTTGAGGCGTACATCTCGGAGCCGTCGCGGCCGTTTCGATTCATCATTCTGGATACCCCGAAGCAGCAGGAGCTCCATACTGAGGACCTGGCCAACTACCTCACTGAACTCGAGAAGCTTTGCGCAGCGAAGGACGCCCAGCTCATCCTTTCGTCGACTGAGTACGACCATCCGACGGGCCCGCAGGATAAGCGCTGGCTGCCTAAGTACAAAGGGCCAGACCATCCAATGTATCTCGGTACTCGTAACAACTTCCTCGGTGACAGTTAAGATTGCCCATTCTGTAGGACTCCCGGCATGTGTAAGTGCGGACTACGCTGCAACCTGCGACATCACGCCAATCACTTTGCATACGCCGAACTCGGGAATCGCCGGTTCCTCTGTTGGCAACGCAGGAGGAGCGCCACGTCGAACAACTGCGCGTGGCGTAACATCGTCCTACCCGATTCCAGTTCGGGTTAGACCTCAGCCGGTTTCACCTCGGCTAATGTCACGCGACCTTTGCGGCCTGCTTGGCATACCTATATCTCATGGAGTAAGCAGCTCGAGGCGTGTTAGCCGCGTTCCGATTGCTTTCGCAGCTTCTCCACTATGTCGTCGGCAAACATTTATCTGACAAGAAGCGACATACGGCAGCCGATGAAGCGCGGCGCCATAGCGTAGTAGGCGTTATTTTGAGTTTGCCCCCCGGAACGTCGGGACCCGCAAATTCTGATGGGAATTGCCATAAGGGGAGCTGGTGCGAAGGGTGTGAAGCGGATTGGTTTGGGTTTCAGCCGGTTAGGTCAGTACACCTCTTGTGGCAAATTGCCGACAAGGGGCGGTCTTTGCCTTATTTGCACCGTATCAGTGCGGAAGGAAACGGCCCTCATATCTGCCGTGTTACAGGCGGGACACGAAATGTGTTGAAGGGCTTCTATATTTCCTTTCGCGCCGACGGGGGGCTTAACAGGAGGGCCAACAACACCTTTTTTCGCATTTAAAACAGACAGTTAGAACGAATCTGTACGATGCGCCAACTAGTCCTTACAAGGCACAACATCACGAGGATTCGTCGTCGCTTGACTATCGTTGGCAGGATAGCTGCATGTTACTTATACGAAGCGTAAGTTCCGGTGCATCGAGAGGGCGCGCCAACTTGTTCTTTCAAAGTCCGCCATTTTATTCTTAACGCCACAACCACCGCCGCGAAGAACAACAACGCACAACCACAGCCTGCGCGATAAGACGCCGATGTCGATGCTGATGGTCGATATTGACCGCTTCAAGCGCGTCAACGACAACTGGGCCACGCCAGCGGCGACCGCGTGCCGAAGAAGCTGGCCGACGTGATGCGCGCGACCGTGCGGGCCATCGACGTGCCGGGCGCGCATCGGCGGCGAGGAATTCGCCGTGCTGCTGCCGCGGATGGCAAAACGCGCCTCGAATAACGCGGCGGTTGGCCAGCCCGGTCAGCGCGTCGGTCTCGGCCAGTTCGCACAGCGCTTCGCCGCGGGCGAGGTAGTGCGAAAACAGCTTGCGGAAGCCCTGCAGCGTGACCCACAGCAGCAGCCCCAACGATAGCGCGCTGGCCGCCAGCACCGCGCTCAGGTGCGAGGCGGTGCGCAGCAGCAGGGGGCGGAGTTCAGCGAAAGCTGAACTCATCATGTGCCATCCGGCATAATAAACAAAGAACTCGATGCGTCATTGCCAGATAAGGAATGATCGACGCTGCCAGGTATGGATATCGCCACTGCTGGCATGGATATCGGCGCGCACTTAATTCGCGGCGCAAAAAGTTTCATGACGGTCCCGCCACCTTGCGCCACGGCCATGCTGATAGATTCACCCGACCACACCCTGTCCCGAATGCCCTGTCATGGTTATCTCGACAAGCCTCCCGCGCTGGCTGCGCGGCGCGTTGGCCGGCATTGCGCTGGCCGTGCCCGCGCACCCCGGCGAGGCCGCGCCGGTCAGCCTGCCAGGATCGCTGCCGAACATGGTCGGCCTCGGCGTCGGCTCTACCACCGAGTTCGCCGGCGGCAAGGACCGCATGATCGGCGTGGTGCCCGGCGTGCGCTACGTGACCCCGGGCGGCCGCCTGCTGGAATGGTATGGGCCGTATGCACAGTTCAATTTCGGCGGCCTGACGGGATTCCAGTGGGGGCCGGCGGTAGGGCTGCGGCTGGGCCGCAACAATGTCGACGATCCGGTGGTGGCGCAGGTGCACGAGATCGACACCACGGTGGAGGCGGGCGGGTACATCGGCTATGAATACCTGAACCCTGGCCGCGTCCCGTGGCGGCTGCGCGGCGGCATCAACGTGATGACCAATGCCGGCATCGTTTACGGCGGCAGCCGCGTCACCGCCACCGGCACCTTCTGGATGCCGCTGCACCAGCGCATCTACGCGGGCATGGGCCTGGGCGCGACCTGGGTCAGCGGCAGCTTCAACCGTACCTACTTCGGCGTAACGCCGGCGGATTCGGCAGCCAGCGGCCTGCCCGTCTACAGCCCGGGCGGCGGGCTGGAGCAGTTTACGGGCTGGCTGGCGATGATCTACCAGTTCGACAAGCACTGGTATGGCGGCGCGATGGTCTACGCGCAGCGGCTGGCCGGCGACGCGGCCGACAGCCCGATCGTCACGCAGCGCGGCACGCGCAACCAGATTACCTATGGCATCGGCCTGGCTTATTCGTGGCGCTAGGTGCGGTCCGGCGCGGGGCCGGCTTGCTATGATGCAGCATGGTCGACGAGCTAGTCATTCCCCACCACGAATACCTGATCACCGCGATCCGCGCGCAAGGCGCGGGCGGCCAGAATATCAACAAGGTATCCAACGCCGTGCACCTGCGTTACGACGTGCGGGACTCTTCGCTGCCGCCCGACCATAAGGAACGCCTTCTGGCCCTGCACGATCACCGCATCACGCGCGACGGCGTGGTGGTGATCAAGGCGCAGCAATTCCGCAGCCTCGAGCAGAACCGCGACGAAGCGGTGCGGCGCCTGCATGAACTGGTGCGCAGCGTGGCCACGCCGCCGCGCGTGCGGCGCGCCACGCGTCCGACGCTGGCATCGCGCCGGCGCAGGCTGGAAGGCAAGAGCCAGCGCAGCCAGGTCAAGGCGCTGCGCGGCAGGGTGCTCGACTAGCCCCGCTTGCGAGGCCAGCCTCAGGTCAGCGGGCCGACTGTAGCGCGGCAATGCGTTCCTCGATCGGCGGATGGCTGGAGAACAGCGCCATCCACGACTTGCCGCCGGCAATGCCCATGGCCTGCATGTTCTGCGGCAGTCCGTCCGGCTCCAGGCCGCCCAGGCGGCGCAACGCCGAGACCATCGGCGTGGGCGAACCCATCAGGCCCGATGCGCCGGCATCGGCGCGGAATTCGCGCTGGCGCGAGAACCACGCCACGATGATGCTGGCCAGGATGCCGAACACGATCTCGCAGACGATCACGGTCACCATGTAGCCGATGCCGGGGCCGCTCGATTCTTCGTCGTTCTTGCGCAGCATCGAATCGACGAAGTAGCCGACCACGCGCGCCAGGAAGATGACGAAGGTGTTGACCACGCCCTGGATCAGCGTCAGCGTGACCATGTCGCCGTTGGCCACGTGCGCGACCTCGTGCGCCAGCACCGCCTCCACTTCCTCGTGCGACATCGATTGCAGCAGACCGGTGGACACCGCCACCAGCGAGCTGTTCTTGGTTGCGCCGGTGGCGAAGGCGTTGGGTTCGCCGTCGTAGATTGCCACCTCGGGCATGGGCAGGCCGGCGCGCTGCGCCAGCTTTTCCACCGTCTGCACCAGCCACAGCTCGGTGCTGGTGCTCGGGTGGGTGATGACCTGCGCGCCGGTGGACCACTTGGCGATGGTCTTGGACATCAGCAGCGAGATAAACGAGCCGCCAAAACCCATCAGCGCCGCAAAGGCCAGCAGCATGCCCAGGTTCAGGCCGTTGGCGGTCAGGAAGCGGTTCACGCCGAGCACGCTGGCGGTGATGCTGAGGACGATCATGACGGCGATGTTGGTCGCCAGGAAAAGCAGTACGCGTTTCATGTGTGTATGGAATGCAGTCGAGTGCAATCGAAGTGGATGTGGAGCAACTACGGCGGGGATGCGGACGAGCCGCAAGCGCGCACCGCACCCGCGGCACGGCGCGCAGGAAACGGCGGACGCGGACAACCGCGGCCGCGCACGCTCAGGCGCGCGGCGGGCGGGGCAGCAGCGGCAGGTCGGGTTCGGGCAGCGCGGCGCCGGCGTAGCGCGGCCGGCCGGCGCGGCCCGCCCACGCTGCCAGGCGCAGCGGAGATGCCGGCAGCAGTTGCTCGGCAAGGTCGGCGCCGGGCTGCGGTTGCGGCTCGGGGGATTCGGGAGAAGGGACGGAATCGGCCGGGACGGACGGTTCAGCTTGCGCGACATCGCCGGCCATGTCATCGGACCTTTGGTCGGACATTTTGTCGGCTGCACTTGCAGCCGGTGCGGTGGCGGACGCCGCCAGCCCGTCGCCGATCGTACCCGCGGCGTGCGCGAGCGCGCCCGCCCAGCCCGGCAGGGGCAGGAAGGCCAGCATCATGACCAGCAGGAGAAGCCGGAGCGAACGCAATTGGGGGACGACTTATCGGTGGTGTTGAGGGATTCTACAGGATGCGCCATGACGTCGGCGCCGGCTGCCGCACGCCGCTGCAAGGTTGCGCAGACTGCCCTACACTAGCCAAAACCCTGGAGCGATTACAGGATTCGATCTTCCAAGACAGGACTTCCACCATGCGTATCGGCGAGCTTTCCCGTACCAGCGGCTGCGATGTCGAGACCATCCGCTATTACGAACGCGAGGGGCTGCTCGACGCCCCGCGGCGCGAGGCCAACGGCTACCGGCGCTATGACGACGGCCACCTGGTGCAGCTGAACTTCGTGCGCCATTGCCGCTCGCTCGGCATGAGCCTGTCGGACGTGCGCAGGCTGCGCGAGTTCGAGCGCAACCCGTCGCAGGATTGTGACGACATCAACACGCTGCTGGACCGCCAGATCGCGCAGATCCATGCGCAGCGGGTGGCGCTCGAAGCGCTGGAAGGGCAGTTGCGCGCACTGCGCGAAACCTGCCACCATCACCACCACCAGCCCGCCAGCGAATGCGGCATCCTGCAGAACCTGCAGCAGGCTGCCGCCGGGGCCGCCTGTGAATGCCATCCTGGCGCGCACGATAGCGCCGACGATAGCGGGCATGCCGCCAATGGGTGAGGTACGCGGCCGCATCGCTGTGCTACGATGACTGTCACCGTGATCGCACCACAGCGGTGCACGAGCCCGGGCGGCGCCTTGCATAGTAAGCAATGACTTACGTTGCCGGCCTTACGGCCAGATGGCCGCCGCACTCCAATCTTTTCCACATGACCGTGAACGATCGCCTGACGCCGATGACCGACGCGCCTGTCCGCCTGCAGCGGACCGGCCGCCCGCGCGCGTCCGCGTTCGCCATGTCCCCGCGCCGGATCAGCGCACCGCCTGCATCCGCCCGGTTCCCAGCCTGACTCTCCCCCACACGGGGCCCGGGCCGAACCGGGCCCGAGCCAGCCTCTCCATGGTTGCCGACGACTGACACGTCGCCGGCACCGTCGATATTCGCGCTGCTGCGCAAAGCCAAGACCTGACCGCGCTGCCGCCCGCCACGTTCATGCGGCCGGGCCGCGCTAATCCATGACTGCCGGAGGATCCGCCATGAAGGCCACCAAGAAGCAATCCGCCAAAACTACACGATCCACTCAGGTGGCGACCCCGTCGCTGTACCTGACCGAGCTCGACGTCACGCGCCTTGAGCGCATCGCCAGCCGCGCCGGCTCGACCCAGCTCGAAGACATGCTCGACAGCCTGCTGGCGCGCGCCACGATCGTTGCGCCTGACGAAATCCCGACCGATGTGGTCACCATGAACTCGCGCCTGGTGTGCACGCTGCCTGGCGATCCGTCGCCGCGCAACTGGACGCTGGTCTACCCGGATGCGGCCGATTTCGACGCCGGCCGGCTGTCGGTGCTGTCGCCGGTGGGCCAGGCGTTGCTGGGCGCACGTGCCGGCCAGACCGTCGGCTACCGCCTGCCGGACGGCCGTGAGCAGCAGGTGACGATCGGCGAGATCGCTTTCCAGCCGGAAGCCAGCGGCCAGTACACGCTCTGAGCGCAGCGCGCGCCCGCCGGCGCGTGCCGGCCTGGCCACACGCAAGCCCAGCCGCCTGCGTGCAACCGGCGCTCCGTGGACACCATTCATCGGCAAGCGAGTCGTTTCACGACTCGCAACGCACCATTCGTCGCAGCGGCATTTCTGCTTGCGCGCACTGTGACTAATCTTCAGTCCGTGCTCGCATCGCAACATAGATTGCCGGGCGGTCGGAGTTTCACCCGGCCAAAAAATAAGACCGACGAAATCAGTTGAAGGAGTCCCGAAATGATCGCCAGACGTATCCTTGGCGGCGCGCTTGTGTTCGCGGCAGTGGCCGCGTCCGCTGCGGCGTTGGCTGCCCCCGCCACCAGCAAGGTCGGCAAGTTTGATGTGTATGCCGATGCGCTGCGCGCCGGCAAGTACGACGTGTACACCGACGGCGCCAAGCAAGGCAAGTTCGATACATATACCGATGGCGCCCGCACCGGCCGCTTCGATGTGTATTCGGAAGGCTCGCGCCAGGGTGGCAAGTTCGACACCTTCACCGAAGGCACGCATACCTTCAGCGGCGAGATCTCTAAGCAAGGCAAGTTCGATACCTTCAGCGAAGGTACGCACACCTTCAGCGGCGATATCGCTGACCGCGCGCTCGACAACTCGCGCACGGGTGACGGCTCGCTGTACGGCTATCGCGTCTGAGCGGCACAGCCGAACGCCTGACCTTTCCGGTCCTCGCCTGACCTTAAGCGGCCACCACGGTGGCCGCACGTTTTCTCTCCCGCCTGCCCGGCCGACCTCCTCCTCCTTCTCTCTTCGCCTGGCAGGCGTTTTTCTCCCCCGTCTTTCTTCTCTTTGTCCGATTGTGCTGATTGCAAGCCCACGGCTGCGATAGCCTGCGCGCGTCTCATGCCGCCGGCGGCTGCGTGGCAGCGGCGTCGTGCCGCTCCGCCTGCGCCTTTGGCAGCCTGCGCGCGATCGCCGCGTACAGCAGCGGCACCGCCAGCGTACCCAGCACGAACGCCAGCGAGGTCATCACCACCGGGCGCAGGCGCTGGCGAGCCGCGCGCCCGGCGGCCTCCACCACGCTGGTCACGCCGCCTTCGCGCCGCGGTGCCCTTGGGCTAAGGCTTCAGGGCTCGCGCGCGGCGAAGGTGTCGCACTTGCGGACGTCGCCCGACTCGATGCCGCGGCGCAGCCAGCGCACGCGCTGTTCGCTGGAGCCGTGGGTAAAGGCCTCCGGCACGACATAGCCTTGCGACCGGCGTTGCAGCCGGTCATCGCCGATGGCGGCGGCGGCCTTCAGGCCTTCCTCGATATCGCCCGGTTCCAGCAGTTGCTGGTTGGCGCGCTGCGCGGTGGCGGCCCACACGCCGGCCAGGCAGTCGGCCTGCAGTTCCATGCGCACCGACAGCTGGTTGGCCTGCGCCTCGCCCATGCGGCGGCGCGCGGCGTCGACCTTTTCGGACACGCCCAGCAGGTTCTGCACATGGTGGCCGATCTCGTGCGCGATCACGTACGCCTGGGCAAAGTCGCCGCTGGCGCCAAAGCGCTTGCGCAGTTCGTCATAGAAAGCCAGGTCGATATAGACCTTCTGGTCGCCGGGGCAGTAGAAGGGGCCCATCGCCGACTGGCCCGTGCCGCACGCGGTCGGCGTGGCGCCGGAGAACAGCACCAGCGTCGGCGGTGCGTAGCGGCGGTTCAGCTCGGTCTCGAAGATGTGTTGCCAGGTGCGCTCGGTATTGCCCAGCACCTTGCGCGTGAACACCGTCATCTGGTCGGTGGCGGGCGGGCGGTTGGCCTGCTGCTGATGTTGCTGCTGGCCAGAGCCTTGCAGCACCGATGCGCCCTGCATGATCAGCATCGGGTCGATGCCGAAGAAATACGACGCGGCCAACGCGACGATGACCGTGCCAATGCCGATCGACTTGCCGCCCAGCCCGCCGAATCCGCCGCGGCGGTCTTCTACGTGCTGGCTTTCGGCTTCGTCATCGAGGCGCATGTTGCAGGCTCCTGGGGCAATGTGAGGGAGATCCGGGATTTGCCGGGTTGAAAGTCAGTATAGCAATGGGCTCGGGCGGCCCGCGTGCGCCCAAAACCGCCCCCCTTTTTGTACGCCTCTTTTGCCTTTCTGCGCCCCAAAAAAAACACCACCCGATCGCCCTGGAGACGGGCAACGCGGGCGGTGTGCGGCAAACATAAGAAACCGGGCTTGCGCCCGGTCCGGTCACTGCCTGAGCGTCCCGCGACGGGACGCTGGTGCGTCGGCTAGGCCAATGCGGCTTCCCGCGTGGACGAGGCCGTGGCCACTGCGCTGGCGCCGACTTCCGCCACGCGCAGCAGGTTGGTCGTCCCGCCCTGGCCGAACGGCATGCCGGCCGCGATGGTGATCTGGTCGCCCGGCGCGGCGTAGCCTTCCACCAGCGCCGCGCGCGTCGCGGCCTCGACCATCTCGTCGACGCTCTGCACGTCCGGGCTCACGGTGGAGTGGATGCCCCACGCGATCGCCAGCCGGCGCGCGATGTCCAGGTTGGGCGTGATGCTGACGATCGGCGCGCACGGCCGCTCGCGCGCGGCGCGCAGCGCGGTGGCGCCCGACGATGTATAGGTCACCGTGGCCGCCGCGCCGATGATCTGCGTGACCTCGCGCAGCGCGGCGCAGATCGCGTCCTGGCGCGTGTTCAGCGGGGTCTCGTGCTGCGCGTCGAGCAGGTTGCGGTACAGCGGGTCGCGCTCGACCTCGGTGACGATGCGGTTCATCATCGACACCGCCTGCACCGGGTAGCGGCCGTTGGCTGACTCGGCCGACAGCATTACCGCATCGGCGCCTTCGTAGATCGCGCTGGCCACGTCCGACGCTTCGGCGCGCGTCGGTACCGGCGAGTCGATCATCGATTCCAGCATCTGCGTGGCGATCACCACCGGCTTGCCCAGCTGGCGGCACACGCGCAGGATGCGCTTCTGCACGCCGGGCACGCGCTCGGGCGGCAGCTCAACGCCCAGGTCGCCGCGCGCCACCATCACCGAGTCGGACACGCGCACGATCTCTTCCAGCTGCTGCAGCGCGGCCGGCTTCTCGATCTTGGACAGGATGCCGGCACGGGTGCCGACGATCTCGCGCGCCTCGACGATATCCGACGGACGCTGCACGAACGACAGCCCGATCCAGTCCGCGCCCAGCGACAGCGCGAAGTCCAGGTCCTTGCGGTCCTTCGCCGTCAGCGCGGGGATGGGGATCACCGCGTCGGGCACGTTCACGCCCTTGCGGTCGGACAGCGTGCCGTTGTTGGCCACGCGCGTGGTGATGGTGCCAGTGGTGACCGACTCGATCGCCAGGCGCACCTTGCCGTCGTCGATCAGCAGCGACTGGCCCGGCTGCGCGGCTTCGAACAGCTCGGGGTGCGGCAGGTAGACGCGGGTGCCGTCGCCCGGGGTTGGGTCGCTGTCGAGCACGAACACGTCGCCGGTGCGCACCGCGACCTTGCCCGCGGCGAAGGTGCCGATGCGCAGCTTGGGACCCTGCAGGTCAGCCAGCACGGCGATGGGACGGCCGGTCTCGGCCTCGATCTGGCGCACCGCGTCGTAGCGCGCGCGGTGGTCGTCGTGCGTGCCGTGGCTGAAGTTCAGGCGGAACACGTCCGCGCCGGCCTCGAACAGCGCGCGGATCGCCGCGATGTCGGTGCTGGCGGGGCCGAGCGTGGCCACGATCTTCGCTTTGCGCTGGCGTCTCATGATGTCTCCTCTTCCATTCTCGGTTGCGGCGCTTCGGCGCCGCGAGTCAGTCGGTACTACGTTGGCGGCGATCGTCAGACGATCAGGATCGCGCGGAAGTCGTTCACGTTGGTACGGGTCGGGCCGGTGACGATCAGGTCGTCCACGCCGGCGAAGAAGCCGTAGCCGTCGTTGTTCTCCAGATGCGTGCGCGCATTCAGGCCACGCCCGGCGGCGCGGGTCAGCGTGTCGGGCGACAGCAGCGCGCCGGCGTTGTCTTCCGAGCCGTCGATGCCATCGGTATCGCCGGCAATCGCATGCACGCCGGGCAGGCCGTCGAGCGCCACCGCCAGCGACAGCAGGAACTCCGCATTGCGCCCGCCGCGGCCCTTGCCGCGCACGGTCACGGTGGTCTCGCCACCGGACAGCAGCACGCACGGCTTGCTGAAGGGCTGGCCGCGCTGGGCGACCTGGCGCGCGATGGCGGCGTGGACTTCGGCCACTTCGCGCGCTTCGCCCTCGATGCAGTCGGACAGGATGTGGGCCTCGAAGCCCAGTTCGCGCGCGCGCGCCGCGGCGGCTTCCAGCGATTGTTGCGCGGTCGCCAGCGTCACGCTGCGGTGGCCGTTGAAGCGCGCGTCGCCGGGCTTGGGCGTTTCACCCGCGCCGCTCTCCAGGTGCGCGCGCACATTGGCGGGCACGTCGATGCCGTACTTGGCGATCACGGCCAGCGCGTCGGCGCAGGTAGTCGCATCGGGCAGCGTCGGGCCGCTGGCGATGAGGGTCGGGTCATCGCCGGGAATATCGGAAATCAGCAGCGTCTCCACGCGCGCCGGCGCGCAGTGCAGCGCCAGGCGTCCGCCCTTGAGCGCGGACAGGTGCTTGCGCACGCAGTTCATCTCGCCGATGCTCGCGCCGCTCTTGAGCAGCGCCTTGTTCACGGCTTGCTTGTCGGCCAGCGTCAGGCCCGGCGCGGGCGCGGCCAGCAGCGCGGAGCCGCCGCCGGAAATCAGGCACAGCACCAGGTCGTCGGCGGTCAGGCCCTGCACCAGTTCCACCATGCGCTGCGCGGCGCGTGCGCCGGCTTCGTCGGGAACAGGGTGGGCGGCTTCGATCACTTCGATCCGCTTGCAATCGGCACCATGGCCGTAGCGCGTCACCACCAGCCCCGACAGCTCGCCTTGCCAGTTCGCTTCCACCGCTTGCGCCATCGCGGCGGCGGCCTTGCCGGCGCCGATCACCACGGTGCGGCCCTTGGGCGGCGCGGGCAGGTGCGGCGGCAGGCAGTGGCTGGCGCTGACGGAAGCGACCGCGGTATCGAACAGGTCGCGCAGCAGCGCGCGCGGATTGATCTGTCCGGGATGGGCTGCCGTGCGCTGGGGCGACAGCAGCGCGGCTTGGGGTTCGGTGGCGAGCATGAAGAATCCTGGTGCTGACGAGGTACTGGCTGACTGCGAAAGCTAGTCGTCCCCGCGGGGCGGGGACGACGGGGTTGCTGCTTACTTGGCGTTGGCGATCTGGTGGTTAGACATGATCTCGATCGCGCGGCACAGGGCCGAGTGGTCCTGCTTGCCAAGGCCGTTGGCCGAGCAGGTGTTGAACAGCTCCTGCGCGGTGGCGGTGTTGGGCAGTGCCACGCCCAGCGCCTTGGCACCCTGCAGCGCCAGGTTCAGGTCCTTCTGGTGCAGTTCGATGCGGAAGCCCGGATCGAAGGTGCGCTTGACCATGCGATCGCCATGCACTTCCAGGATGCGGGAGGCCGCGAAGCCGCCCATCAGCGCCTCGCGCACCTTGGCCGGATCGGCGCCCGCCTTGGAGGCGAACAGCAGCGCTTCGGACACAGCCTGGATGTTCAGTGCGACGATGATCTGGTTGGCCACCTTGGTGGTCTGGCCGTCGCCGTTGCCGCCCACCAGCGTGATGTTCTTGCCCATCAGCTCGAACAGCGGCTTGACCTGGTCGAAGGCCTCCTGCGGGCCGCCGACCATGATCGTCAGCGATGCGGCCTTGGCGCCGACTTCACCGCCCGACACCGGGGCGTCCAGGTACGAAGCGCCCAGCTTGTTGATGCGCGCGGCGAAGTCCTTGGTGGCGATCGGCGAGATCGAGCTCATGTCGACCACGATCTTGCCGTAGCTGGCTTCCTTGCCGGCGGCCTTCAGCGCGGCGGCAACGCCCTTGTCGGCAAACAGCACGGCCTCGACGTGCGGCGTGTCCGGCACCATGATGACGATGATGTCGGCGCGCTTGGCGACTTCCTCGGCGCTGGTGCAGACGGTCACGCCTGCATCGACCAGCGCTTGCGGGGCCGGGTTGACGTCATGCACAAACAGCGTGTGGCCGGCGGCGCGCAGGTGGCCCGCCATCGGTGCGCCCATGATGCCCAGGCCGATGAAGCCGACGTTGCGTTGGTTTGCCATATTGATGTCTCCTTGCTTGAGAGTAAGTCTGTCTTGGTTCGAGTAGGTGGTAGCGGGTTACCGCGGGGGCTTACTGCACGCCGTGCGCGGCGCGCCAGCCCAGGCCGGCTTCGGTGGTGGTCTTCGGCTTGTATTCGCAGCCGATCCAGCCGGTGTAGCCGATCTCGTCCAGGAACTTGAACAAATACTGGTAGTTCAGCTCGCCCGTGCCCGGCTCGTTGCGGCCCGGGTTGTCGGCCAGCTGCACGTGCCTGATCTTCGGCAGGTTGGCCTTGATGGTGTTGGCGATCTCGCCCTCCATCCGCTGCATGTGATAGATGTCGTACTGCACGTACAGGTTGGGCGCGTTGACCTGGTTGATCAGGTCGACTGCCTGCTGGGTGCGCGACAGGAAAAAGCCGGGAATGTCGAAGGTGTTGATCGGCTCGACCAGCAGGTCGATATGCTCGGCGGCCAGCGCGCCGGCGGCGAAGCGCAGGTTTTCCACCAGCGTTTCCTGGGCCTGTTCGCGCTTGACGTTCTGCGGCAGGATGCCGACCAGGCAGTTCAGCTGGCGCACGCCCAGCACCTTGGCGTACTTGATGGCCTCGCCCACGCCGTCCTGGAATTCGCCGGCACGGTCCGGGTGGCACGCAATGCCGCGCTCGCCCGCGTCCCACTTGCCGGCGGGCAGGTTGTGCAGCACCAGGTCCAGCTGGAAGCGGTTCAGGCGGTCAGCGATCTGGTCCGCGTGGAACGCATACGGGAAGAGGAACTCCACGCCGCGGAAGCCCGCGCGCGCGGCGGCTTCGAAGCGGTCGAGAAAGCCCACTTCGTTGAACAGCATGGTGAGGTTGGCCGCAAGTTTGGTCATTTGTCATCTCCTGTGACTTGGTTTTTGTTCGTCGTTCCCGCGGAGGCGGGAACCCAGTGACTTTCAAAGACACTGGATTCCCGCCTCCGCGGGAATGACGTGTCGGACTGCAAGGGGCTGTGGAGCCTTACGCCGTTTCTACTTCTTCGTTCAGGATGGCCTCGTCCGCATCCTCGATGTCTTCGATCGGCTCGAACTCGTTGATGTTGTCGATCTCGGTGCCCATCGCGATGTTGGTCACACGCTCCAGGATCACCTCGACCACCACCGGCACCGAGAACTCGGCCATCAGGTCGCGCGCTTCGGCAAAGGCGGGGGCGATGTCTTCCGGCTTGAACACGCGGATCGCCTTGCAGCCCAGGCCTTCCACCACCTTGACGTGGTCCACGCCGTAGCCGTTCAGCTCGGGCGAGTTGACGTTGTCGAAGGCCAGCTGCACGCAGTAGTCCATCTCGAAGTTGCGCTGCGCCTGGCGGATCAGGCCGAGATAGGAGTTGTTCACCACCACGTGGATGTACGGCACCTTGAACTGCGCGGCCACGGCCAGTTCCTCGATCATGAACTGGAAGTCGTAGTCGCCCGAGATCGCCACCACGTCCGAGTTCGGCGAAGCGGTCTTCACGCCGATCGCGGCCGGGATGGTCCAGCCCAGCGGGCCGGCCTGGCCGCAGTTGATCCAGTGGCGCGGCTGGTTCACCGACAGGAACTGCGCGGCGGCGATCTGCGACAGGCCGATGGTGCTGACATAGCGCACGTCGCGCGGGAAGTACTGGTTCATCTCGCGGTACACGCGCTGCGGCTTGACCGGCACGTTGTCGAAGTCGCTCTTGCGCTGCATGGTGCGGCGACGCTTCTGCACGTCGGCGACCCACGACTTGCGGCACGGCAGGCGGCCGGCCATCTTCATTTCGCGCGCGACTTCGACGAACAGCTCCAGCGCGGCCTTGGCGTCGGAGACGATGCCCAGGTCGGGGCCAAACACGCGGCCGATCTGGGTGGGCTCGATATCGACGTGCACGAACTTGCGGCCCTTGGTGTAGACGTCGACGCTGCCGGTGTGGCGGTTGGCCCAGCGGTTGCCGATGCCCATCACGAAGTCCGAGGCCAGCAGCGTCGCATTGCCGTAGCGGTGCGAGGTCTGCAGGCCGACCATGCCGGCTTGCAGCGGGTGGTCGTCGGCCAGCACGCCCCAGCCCATCAGCGTCGGCACCACCGGCACGTTGACCAGTTCGGCGAACTCGACCAGCAGATCCGAAGCGTCAGCGTTGATCACGCCGCCGCCGCAGACGATCAGCGGGCGCTCGGCCGCGTTCAGCATGGAGATGGCCTTTTCGATCTGGGCGCGCGAGGCGGCCGGCTTGTATGGCTGCAGCGACTGGTAGGTGTCGGGATCGAATTCGATCTCGGCGACCTGCACGTCGAACGGCAGGTCGATCAGCACCGGACCCGGGCGGCCCGAGCGCATGATGTGAAACGCTTGCTGGAACACTTGCGGCACCAGTGCCGGCTCGCGCACGGTCACGGCCCACTTGGTCACGGGCTTGGCGATCGACTCGATGTCGACGGCCTGGAAGTCCTCCTTGTACAGGCGCGCGCGCGGGGCCTGGCCGGTGATGCAGAGGATGGGGATCGAGTCCGCCCAGGCCGAGTACAGGCCGGTGATCATGTCGGTGCCGGCGGGGCCCGAGGTGCCGACGCAGACGCCGATATTGCCGGGTTCGGCACGGGTGTAGCCCTCGGCCATGTGCGAGGCGCCTTCGACGTGGCGGGCCAGAACGTGGCTGATGTTGCCCGACTTGCGCATTGCCGAGTAGAACGGGTTGATCGCCGCGCCCGGCACGCCGAACGCCGTGGTCACGCCTTCCTTCTCCAGAACCGCGATGGCCGCGTCGATTGCTCTCATCTTTGCCATGATCTTGTCTCCAATGGTGGTGGGATTCGCATTGGAGTCGATCCTATTCCCCCAACCGGGGCGGGATAAACAGAAGGACGATCAGTTGATTCGATACTTCGGGTATGGAATATGGCCTTGGAAGCCTGATGAGACGGTCGCCGACAGCACGCCGGCGTATGCAATTGGATATGCGGTGTGATGAAGCGGCCACGCTGCGCAGCGGTGGGTACGCCCCGGGGCCACCCGGCGCGGTGTCTATCCGGCACGTGCCCATGCGGCGAAAATGGCGGCATCCCGTTGCCCGTGCCGATCATGTATTCCAGGCTGCCGCCGACCTACGAACTGCTTGAAGCGCTTGACGCCTCCAGCGCGCCCGCGCCGCCATCGGAGCGCGCGCCGGCTGGCGGGCTGGCCCGCTTGCTGTGGATCGGCTTTATCGTCGCGCTGGTGGCGACCCTGCTCGGCGGCGGTGCGCTGGCCGCGTGGCGGCTGTGGCTGAAGCACCCGGTACCACCGTGGTCGCTGCGCGCCTTCGAGGCGTTTCTGGCCGCGGCGGCCGCCTGCTATGTGGGCGCCGGGCTGGCGCGCACCCGCCCGGTGCTGGCCAGGCTGCGCAACCCGCTGCGCTGGCAAGCCCGGGAAATGGACCGCCAGCGCGCGGCCGAGGACGCGCTGCTGCGGCAGCTGGCGCGCATCCCGCCGGCGCAGCTGGAAGCGCGCCAAAGGCGCGTGGCCTTGCAGCTGCGGCTATGGGAGGGGGCTGCACGTACCGTGGGCCTGCTGCTGGCTCTGGCGCCCGCCGCGGTGGTGCTGGCCGGCGCGTGGCGCGCCTTGCCGCGTCCGGAGCAGGCGGTGCCGACGCTGCTGTGGGGCTATGGCGTAATGCTGGTCGCCGGCGGCGCCAGCTACCTGTACCTGCATGTGCAGTGCAGCCGGCCGTTGCGGCGGCTGGCCTACGTGCTGGGCGAAGCCGCGCGGATGAACGCCGAACTGGATGCGCGGCGCGCGCAACGCGCCGCCGCTGCACGCGAAGCGTGATCAGGCCGCGGCGAGATAGGTCTGCACCAGCCGCACCCAGGCCGCCGCGCCCAGCGGCAGCACCGCGTCGTTGAAGTCGTAGCCGGGGTTGTGCACCATGCAGCCGCCGAATTCGCCTTCGCCGTTGCCGAGGATCAGGTAGCACCCCGGCACTGCGTTGAGCATCCACGCAAAGTCCTCGCTGCCGTTGAGTCCCTTTAGCGCCTGCGTGACCACGTTGTCCGCGCCGACCAGCTCGGTGCAGACGCGCTGCGCCAGCAGCGTTTCGGCTTCGGCGTTGACCATCGGCGGCGTCAGCTGGCGGTAGTCGATCTCCGCCTCCACGCCATGTGCCTGTGCCGTCAGCGCGACGATCTCGCGGATGCGCTGCTCGACCAGCGCACGGGTCTCGGGCCGCGCGGCGCGCACGTTGAGCCCCAGCGTCACGGCTTCCGGAATCACGTTGTGCGTGGCGCCGCCGCGAATGAAGCCGACTGATACCACGGCGGTATCGTCAGGTGCGACATTGCGCGCCACCACGGTCTGCAGCGCGGTGACGATGGCCGCCGCCGCCGCGATCGGGTCGCGCGCGCGGTGCGGCATCGCGCCGTGGCCGCCCACGCCGCGCACGGTCACGTCGGCCACGTCCGACGACAGGCTCACCGGCCCCGGCAGCACGCGGAACGATCCCGCCGGCACGCCCGGCATGTTGTGCAGCGCGAAGATCGCATCGCACGGAAAGCGCTCGAACAGCCCGTCCTCGATCATCGCGCGCGCGCCGCACAGGTTTTCTTCGTCGGGCTGGAAGATCAGGTTGAGCGTGCCGTCGAATTCGGGCTGGTCGGCAATCGCCCTGGCCGCCGCCAGCAAAATTGCGGTATGGCCGTCGTGGCCGCACGCGTGCATCTTGCCGGGCACGCGGCTGGCGTAGGGCAGGCCGGTGGCCTCGGTGATCGGCAGCGCGTCCATGTCGGCGCGGATGCCGAGGCGGCGCGCGCCGCTGCCGCGCTTGAACTGCCCGACCACGCCGCTCTTGCCGATGCCGGTGTGGACCTCGTAGCCCCATTCGGCCAGCAGCGTCGCCACCAGCTTGCTGGTCGCCCCCACCTCGAAGCCCAGTTCGGGCTGCGCGTGGATCTGGCGGCGGATGCCGACGAAGGTTTCGGCGTCGATGCCGAGCGCCGGCAGCAGGTGCGGCAGGTACTGGAACGGCTGGAGCGTCGGTGTGCGGGTCATGGGTTCGGTCTCCGGAAAATGGTCAGGGTTCAGTGGGCGCGGATCAGTGGGCGCGGATGCCGCGGATGCGCAGCACGGCGAGCAGCGTGATCACGCCGCAGACCAGCATGTAGAGGGCCGGCGACATCGGGTTGCCGGTGCGGGCCAGCATCCACGTGACGATGAATTGCGACGAGCCGCCGAACACCGTCACGCCCACGCTGTAGATCACCGACAGGCCGCTGGCGCGCACGCCGGCGGGCAGCATCTCCAGCATCATCAGGAACATCGGCGTGGTGCCGAGGTTGACCAGCGCCGTCAGCAGCGCCGACACGCACAGCACCAGCGGCACGCTCGGGTAGGCATTGATCAGCCAGAACGCCGGGTACACCGCCAGCATGCTGAGCACCAGCGATGCGACCACCAGCGGCTTGCGCGCGACCAGGCGGTCAGCGAGGTGGCCGGCGAACAGCGACACCACCGTCAGCGTCAGCCCGGTGACACAGCCCGACAGAAACGAGAGCGACGCCGGCATATGCAGCACGCGGATCATGTAGGTCGGCATGAAGAACACCACCAGGTACATCGTCGCGGTGCCGGCCGTGGTCGCCAGGATGCCCTTGAGCACGGTGGCCCAGTGGTTGCGGAACAGCTCGCCGAGTGGGCTCGGCGCGTGGTCGTCGGCCTGGTGGGTTTCGTCGAGGTGCGCGCGGATATACAGCCCCACCGGCGCGATCAGCAGGCCGACCAGGAAGGGCAGGCGCCAGCCCCAGCTCTCCAGCGACGCGGCCGGCAGCACGGCGTACAGCGCGGCGCCGGTCAGCGCGCCCAGCAGCGCCGAGATGCCCTGGCTGCCGAGCTGCCAGCTGACGCGCCAGCCGCGGCCCTTGACCCCGCCTGCCTCCATCAGCATCGCGGTCGAGGCACCGATCTCGCCGCCGAGCGAAAAGCCCTGCAGCAGGCGGCCCGCCACGATCATCAGCGAGCCGGCGATGCCGGCCGACGCATACGGCGGCGCCAGCGCGATGCACAGCGTGCCCAGCACCATCAGGCCGATGGTCAGCGTCATCGCAGCCTTGCGGCCGCGCCGGTCGGCGTAGCTGCCGATCAACACGCCACCGAGCGGGCGCATCACGAAGCCGATGCCGAAGGTGGCGACCGCCAGCAGCAGCGAGCCGTAAGGACTGTCGGAGGGGAAGAACAGCTTGCCGATCAGCAGCGAGAAGAAGCTGTAGACGGTGAAATCGAACATCTCCAGCGCGTTGCCCAGCGAGCACGCCGCGATCAGGCGGAACTGGCTCTGGTTGCGAGGCGTGCTGACGGTGGCGGCGGGGGCGGCCGCGACGCTGGCAGGCGTCGCGAGGGTGGCGTCGTTCATGCAAGTTCTCCACGAACTGGTGGGGGGCTGCACGCACGGCGGACCGGTGTTGTCAGGGCCCGGTGAGCAGGAGCGGCTCGCGCGGCAGTCAGGTTGGCAACCTGTGGCGCTGAGTATTCAGGCAAACGGCCCGGGACAAAAAATCATATATTTTCATCCTGATAACCAGATCGAATCACCGTCATAACCGGTGTCGTCCCGATATCGGGAAAACTACTGAAGGGCGCCGGCAAAGCCTTGGCCGATGCGGCGAAGGGACGGAAGTGCTGCCCGCGACGCGCATCGGCGCCGCGCCCGCGGATGGGGCGTGTTGCCCCGCGCCGGGGCATGGCGCACGGCAATGCACGGCACCCTGGAACAGGAAACGAAATCGATGAAGCTGCACCAACTGCGGGTCCTGCTGGCCGTGGCAGAGCACGGCAGCATCCATGAAGCGGCGCGCGCGCTGCATATCTCGCAGCCGGCGCTGTCCAAGGCCATCGCCGAGCTGGAACGCGAGCTCGGCGTGACGCTGCTGTCGCGCTCGGTGCGCGGCGTCAGCCTGACCGCCTACGGGCTGGCGCTGGTCAAGCGCGCCAGCGTGGTCGAGCAGGAGCTGCGGCATGCGCTGGAAGACATCGAATCGATCCGCGGCCATGCCGAGGCGGAGCTGAACATCGGCTTTACCGCGGTGGCGTCGAGCGGCCCGCTGCCCGCGGCCATCGCGGCGTTCCGGCAGCGCTTTCCCAACGTGGCGCTGCGCGGCTTCGAGCTGCGCCCGCAGCAGATCCAGGAAGGCCTGCGCGAAGGGCGGCTCGACCTGGGCCTGATCTCCACCAACAGCGGCCCCGGCTCGGCCTCGCTGCAATGGGAGCCGCTGTTCTCGGTCGGCATGAAGCTGGCGGTGCGCGCCGGGCACCCGCTGCGCCGCACGCGCCGGCTGCGGCCACTGCTGGACGCCGACTGGCTGGTGCTCGACCCGGTCGACGATGCCGGCAGCCCGCTCGCCAGCCTGATGCGGCTGCACCGGATGGAAATGCCGCGCCGGGTGGTGCAGAGCGCATCGAACCTGCTCGGCCTGCAGCTGGCCACGCGCACCGACCTGGTCAGCATGTGGTCGGACTTTGTCTTCCACGGCACCGGCGGCCCGCTGCAGCTGGCCCGCGACCAGCTGGTGCCGCTGCCGATCCAGGACGAGCTGCCGGATTTCCGCGTTTTCCTGGTCTATCGCTCGGTCGACCTGATGACGCACGCCTGCGCGGAATTCAGCCGCGAAGTGCGGCATTGTGCCCGCGAGCGCCGCGATGCGCCGCCCGCCATGCGCCGGGCCCGATCCGCTTCATAAGCGCCGCCGGGATGCCACGGCGGCGCCGATGCCGCACAATGGCGCCCGGGAGACTGATATCCGATGGACAAACTCAAGCAAATCGAAGCCTTTATCGCCGTGGTGGAGCACGGCAGCATGGCCGCCGCGGCGCTGACGCAGAACGTCACGCCGGTGATGATCGGCCGGCGCATCAACGCGCTGGAGGCGCGTATCGGCGTCAAGCTGCTGCACCGCTCCACGCGCCGCATCGCCGTGACCGAGCAGGGGGCGGTGTTCATGGAGCAATGCAAGAAGGCGCTCGCCGACCTGGACCGCGCCGAGATGCTGATCGCCGAAGGCAAGCACAAGGCCACCGGCCACCTGATCGTGTCGGCGCCGGCCGCGTTCGGCCGCAAGCACGTGGCGCCGCACGCGCCGGCCTTCCTGGCCGCCAACCCGGAAGTGCAGATCTCGTTCAACCTGACCGACCGCGTGGTCGACCTGGTGCGCGAGGGCTATGACGTCGGTATCCGCATCGGCGGCGCGATCGACCCCAACTTCGTCGCGATCAAGCTGGCGCAGAACAAGCGCGTGGTATGCGGCACGCCGGCGTACTTTGCCAAGTACGGCGTGCCGCAGACGCTGGACGACCTCGAGCACCACAACTGCCTGGCGTTCAACCTGCAGGGCGGCCAGCAGCGCGGCTGGTACTTCAGCCAGAACGGCAAGACCGTGACGGTGCGCGTCAACGGCAACCTCGACTGCAACGACGGCGAGCTGCTGCACCGCTGGACCGGCGAAGGGCTCGGGCTGGGCTGGCGCTCGACCTGGGAGATCCTGCCGCAGCTAGAGAGCGGCGAGCTGATCACCGTGCTCGACGAATACGCGCTGCCCGACTACGACATCCTCGCGGTGTACCCGCAGCAGCGCCCGGTGCCGGCCAAGATCCGTTTCTTTATCGAGCACCTGAAAGCCCAGTTCGCGCGCCCCGGTTACTGGATGGCCGGCGGCAACGGCGACTGAGCGCAACGGGACGAGATGCCAATATCAGCCTGGCTGGCGGATCTCGTCGTCATCGTGCACGGGCTGTTTATCGTGTTCGTGGTGGCTGGCGGCCTGCTGGTGCTGCGCTGGCCGCGGCTGGCGTGGGTCCACCTGCCCGCCGCGGCGTGGGGCGTGCTGATCGAGTGGTCCGGGTGGATCTGCCCGCTGACGCCGCTGGAGAATGCGCTGCGCAGTGCCGCGGGGGAGGCGGGCTACAGCGGCGGATTTATCGAGCGCTACCTGTTGCCGCTGATCTATCCGCCGGGCCTGACGCCCGCCGTGCAGCTGTGGCTGGGATTGGTGGTGTTGGTCGTCAACGTGGCGGTCTACGCGGTTTGGTGGCGCCGCCGGCGCCACCACTGAGCTACAGGCTTCAACGCGCCGGGTCAAACCGCGGCACGCGTTTCTCCATGTTGGCCAGCACCGCCTCACGCTGGTTGGGCGAGCCGACCAGCCGGTCCTGCTCGTCCGACTCGGCCTGCAGGATAGCGGCATTGTCGCCGCGCTCGACCACCGCCATCAGCCGCTTGGCCGCGCGGATCGCATCCGGGTTCTTCTGCGCCACCTGGCGCGCCGCTTCCAGCGCCGCGGCGCGCGGGTCGTCGGCAACGTAGGTGGCGAACCCCAGCTCGCACGCTTCGATGCCATTGAGCACGCGCGCGCTGTAGACCAGCTCGCGCAGCACGTCGGGCCGAACCAGACCGCGCGTCAGCACCATGCCGGCCATGTCGGGCACGAGGCCCCACTTCATCTCCATCACCGACAACTTCGTGTCGGGCGCGACGTAGCGCACATCGGCACCCAGCGCCACCTGCAGGCCGCCGCCGAACGCCACGCCGTGCACCGCCGCGAACACCGGCACCGGCAGCTCGCGCCACACCATGCAGGCATATTGCGGGCGATTGGAAATGCCGTTGGTGCGCTTGCCGAGCCGCCCGCCGCCGATGCTGTCGCTTTCGCTGCCGCCATCGCCGGACAGCATGCCGGCCATGCGGCCCATGTCCAGGCCCGCACAGAACGCGCGGCCTTCGCCCGACAGCACCACGGCGCGCAAGTCCTGTGTGCGCGCCAGCTGCTCGCCGGTCTCGATCAGCGCATCGAACATCTGCTGGTCGAGCGCGTTCATCTTGTCGGGACGGTTCAGGCGGACGTCGGCGACGCCGCCTTCGATGGTGACGATGATCCGTTCATTGCTGCTGGCGCTCATGCGCGGGCTCCTTGAGTTGATGTGCCGGGTGTGCCGGTTGTGCTGCAGGCGGCGAGAACGCTGCTCAGCGCCCCTTGAACTGCGGCTTGCGCTTCTCGACAAAGGCGGCGACGCCTTCCTTGCAGTCTTCGCTGCGGCTGGCACGCGACTGCAGCGTGGCCTCGACTTCCAGCTGCGCGGCCAGGTCATTGCCGAAGCTCTGGTTCAGGGCTTCCTTGATCATGCCGTAGGCCAGCGTCGGCATGCTGGCCAGGTGGCGCGCGAGCTTGCCGGCTTCGTCCTGCAGCGCGGCATCGTCATGGACCTTCCACACCAGGCCGATGCGTTGCGCTTCCTCGGCGTCGATCTTCTCGGCCAGGATGGCCAGCGCGCGGGCGCGCATCTCGCCGGCATAGCGCGGCAGGAAGTAGGTGCTGCCGGCATCGGGAATCAGGCCGATCTTGGAGAACGCCTGCAGGAAGCTGGCCGAGCGGCCCGCCAGCACCACGTCGCCGGCCAGCGCCAGGCTCATGCCCGCGCCGGCGGCCACGCCGTTGACCGCGGTAATGACCGGCTTGGGCATCTGGCGCAGCGCCAGGATGATCGGGTGATAGCGCTCGCGCAGCATCTGGCCGGAATCCTGCAGGCCATTGCCGCCGGCCTGGCGCGCGGCCAGGTCGGCGCCGGCGCAGAAGCCGCGGCCGGCGCCGGTGATCAGCACGGCGCGCACTTCGGCATCGGCCGCGGCGCGTTCCACGCCTTCGCGCAGCTCGCGCATCAGCTCGGCGTTCATCGCGTTGAGCACGTCGGGGCGGTTCAGGGTCAGCGTCGCCACGCCTGCGTCGGTTTGGTAAAGCACGGATGCTGTCATCGTTGGATCTCCATGTATCGTTGTGGTTGCTCTTGTGTTCTCCGGGTCGCGCGTCAGCGCATGGGCTTGAGCGCATCGGCCGACGCGTCGCCCAGCTTGCTGCCGCCGTCGCAGTCAAGGATGGTGCCGGTGACGAAGTGCGCGTTGTCGCTGCTCAGGTACATGGCGGCGCCGGCGATATCGTCCTTGGTGCCGTAGTCGCGCAGCGCCAGGCGGGCCTTGTAGCGCGCCTCCACCTCGGGCGTCGGCGCCAGCCGCGCCATGCCTTCGGTATCGGCGATCGGGCCCGGCGAGATGCCGTTGACGCGCACGCCGGCCGGCCCCCATTCCATTGCCAGGCACTTGATCAGCATATTGATCCCGGCCTTCGCCGCGCAGGCATGAGCCTGGAACATCATGGCGTTGACGCCTTGCGGCGCCGTGATGGCGATCAGCGATGCGCCGGGCTTGCTCAGGTGGTCGAAGCTGGCGCGGAACACATTGAAGGTGCCGAGCAGGTCGATGTCGACCACGGTCTTGAACGCATTGGCCGACATGCCGACCACCGGCGCGAGGAAATTGCCGGCGGCGCCGGAGATCACCACGTCGATCGGGCCGAGTTCCTGGCGCGTGCGCGCCAGTGCCGCTTCCACCGCCGCGTAGTCGCGCACGTCGGCCGCCATGCCGATCGCGGTGCTGCCCGCGGCGGCGATGCCATCGGCCGCGGCCTGGATGCGGTCTTCGGTGCGGCTGATCAGCGCCAGCTTCGCGCCGGCGCGGGCGAAGCCGTGCGCGATGCCGAGGTTGATGCCGGAAGAGGCGCCGGCGATGAATACGGTCTTGCCGGAGAAGGCGTCTGCGCGAAAGGCACTGGGCATGGGTAGTCCTCTTGATCGATGGTCAGGCAATGCGAGGGATGACCGCGCCCGCCAGAGGCGGGGCGCTCAGGAAACGAAAACCGGGAGAGGGTGCGAACGCAGGCCGGACGGCCGCGCGGGCACGGTGCGATCACGCATGACGGGTCTCCATGACGGTTGTTCTGATGCGCGTCCGCGGCGATGCCGCGGCGCAGGCCTCTGTGTTGGGCCCTCGCGATCCTAACCCGAAGCACGCATTCGGTTATGGCCGCTTTGCGCCGGCGACGGAAAGTGGCCGGCCCGGCAATGTGCGCCAGCCCGCACGGCCTTGCGGCGGCCGGCACATGCGCAAGTGATTGGCCGGAAAGGGAAATTGCCGCGCTGCGGCATTGCTCGCGAGGACCCGCCGGCTAACGATGCTCGGCGCGGCAAAAGCCAGCCCTCAGAAAAAAGAAAGCCCGCACACCGTTGCAGCGTGCGGGCGGCCTTCCGGCGATGATGCGCGAAAGGCAGAGTGCTCATGAAGTGCGCCCCCGCGTCTTCATGGCGAGGACAAGTGTGCCCGGGCGCGGCCCAGGCCGCTTTGACTCACGTCAAGCGCGGGTCAACGGCCAGTCCCTCTCCTACGCCAGCAGCGCCGCGACCAGGTCCTTGCCTCGTGCCACCGGCGCGGTTTCCTCGAAATGCAGCGCGCTTTCGACATGGCTGAGGTGGTCCACCATCAGCGTGACGGCGCGCTCGACATCGCCCGCGCGCGCCGCCTCGATGAATTCGCGATGCTCGTCCGACGAGCACGCCGCGTCGCGGCGGGACTGGTACAGCATGGTGATGACCGCGCTGCGCGCGGACAGCTCGCGCATCATCTCGGTCAGCACGCCATTGCCGACCACCTCGGCCAGCACGATATGGAAATCGCCGAGCAGCCGGGTGCGCACCTGCGCGTCGTTGCCGCCCAGCGACTTGCGCTCGGCGGCGAGGTGCTTGTCGATGCGCTTGTAGTCGGCCGCGGTTGCCCTGGCGACGAACTCGCGCGCCAGCGCCGCTTCCAGGATGCGCCGCACGGCGAAGACCTCGCGCGCTTCTGCCGCGCTGGGCTTGGCCACGAACGCCCCCTTGTCCGGCACGATCTGGATGACCTTGTCCTTGCTCAGCATCAGCAGCGCCGCGCGCACCTTGGTGCGGCTGACGCGGTAGACGCTGGCCAGCGCCTCCTCGCGCAGCTTGGTGCCAGGCGGCAGGCGGTGCGAGACGATCGCCGCGACGATGTCGTCGGCGATCGCTTCAGCGGTCATGTCGGGATCGATATGCTCGGGCATGGCAGCGCACTTGCGCAGGGGCTGCGCGTTGGGGAAATGCCGTGATTCTAGCGCCCCGCGACACTCCCCGGCACGGCGGCGGGCGAACCGGCCACGGCGTTGTCATCCGTCATGGCGGCGAGGCCGGCGTCCAGGTCGGTCGCTTCGATCGTGCCGTTGAGCACGCCACGCGCCCGTTCGCGGTCGATATCCTTCTCCCATGCGGCCACCACCACGGTTGCGACGCAGTTGCCGATCAGGTTGCCGAGCGCGCGCGCGATGCCGATGAACCAGTCCACCGACAGCACCAGCACCAGGCCGATCGCCGGGATTGCCGGATGCGCCGACAGCGTCGCCGCCAGGATCACGATGGCCGAGCCTGGAATGCCGTGCGCGCCCTTGGAGGTGACCAGCGCCACCGCCAGGATACCGAGCAGGTCGCCCATTGCCAGCGGCGTGTTGGTGGCCTGGGCGATGAACACCGCGGCCAGCGTCAGGTAGATCGAGAACGCATCCAGGTTGAACGAATAGCCGGTCGGGATCACCAGGCCCACCACCGACTTCTTGATGCCCATGAACTCCAGCTTCTTCATCACCTGCGGCAGCACGCTGTCGGACGAGGCCGTGCCCAGCACCACCAGCAGCTCGGCACGCAGGTAGCGGATCAGCTTGATCACCGAGAAGCCGCACACGCGCATGATGGTGCCCAGCACCACCAGCACGAACACGATCACCGCACCGTAGAACAGGAACACCAGGAAGCCCAGCTGCTTGAGCGAGCCGATGCCGTACTTGCCCACGGTGAAGGCCACCGCGCCCAGCACGCCCAGCGGCGCCAGCTTGATGATGAAGCCCATCATCTTGAACAGCGTGTGCGAGAAGGTATCGATCAGCTTGACCAGCGGCCGGCCCGGCTCGCCCACCAGCGACAGCGCGCAGCCGAACAGGATCGACACCAGCAGCACCTGCAGCACGTCGCCGTTGGCAAAGGCGCCGAACACGGTATTGGGAATCAGCTTGAGCAGGAAGTCGACCGTGCCCTGGTCCTTGACCTTGGTGGCATTGTCGATAAAGCCGGCAATGGCCGACGCGTCGAGCGAGCGCGGATCCACGTTCATGCCGACGCCGGGCTGGAACACATATGCCAGCAGGATGCCCAGCGCCAGCGCGATGGTGGTGACGATCTCGAAATACACCACTGCCTTGATGCCGACGCGTCCAACCTTCTTCAGCTCGCCGGCGCCGCAGATGCCGGCCACCACCACGCAGAACACGATCGGGCCGATCAGCATCTTGATCAGCTTGATAAAGGCATCGCCGAGCGGCTTGAGCTTGGCGGCGAATTCGGGAAAGGCGAGGCCGAGTGCCGTGCCAATCACCAGGGCGATCAGCACCTGGCCGAACAGCGAGCGGGTAAAGCGGGTGTGCAGGCGTGGGGTGCCCGGGCGGTGCTGCGAGGGAACTGCGTGCTGCATGGTTGTCTCCGTGCCGGGCCGGTCCTGCGCATGTGCGCTGGCTGGCCCATTTCGATCCAGGAATCACCGGCGGCCCCGTGCTGCTCTGACGGCTGGGTGGGCTGCCGGCCTTACGTCTCGGGCAGGGCTCCGGGTCTGGAGCGCGCCACCGCGCGGACAGCCCCCCTGTTGGGGCGGAATCCACGCAATCCGTTGTCCGGACCGGATTGTCCGCAGCGGATTGTCTGAACGTGGAACCGAATATAGTGCATATCATTTTTGTATGCAATTTTTGAATTCACTGTGCTACCATGAATCGCACAGAATAGAGCTTCGGCCATGGGCGTCCCGCCCGCACTGGCGCCCCGCCAGCCACGCCGCCGCGGCTTTCAAGCACTTCCAGCAGGAGACACGCATGGCAGCAAATCCGTCGTCGGCCACGCCGGCAGCCGCAGAGGTAGGCACGCGCATCATGGCCTGGGCCGATGCACTGGCCGTTCACACCGAGCAACCCGGCATGCTCACCCGCACCTACCTGACCGAGGCCCACCACGGCGCCGCCGCCCAGCTGACCGAATGGATGCAGCAGGCCGGCATGACGGTGCGGCGCGATGCCGCCGGCAACGTGATCGGCCGCTACGAGGGCACCACGCCCGGCGCGCCGGCGCTGCTGACCGGCTCCCACTTCGACACCGTGCGCGACGCCGGCCGCTATGACGGCAACCTCGGCGTGATCCTGCCGATCGCCTGCGTGGCCGAGTGGAACCGCCAGGGCAAGCGCTTCCCGTTCGCGCTCGAGGTGGTTGGCTTTGCCGAGGAAGAGGGCGTGCGCTTCAAGGCCACGCTGCTGGGCAGCCGCGCCATCGCCGGCACCTTCGACACCAAGGTGCTGGACAACGTCGACGACAGCGGCAAGACCATGCGCGAAGTGATGCGCGAGGCTGGCTTCGACGCGGCCGGCCTGCCTGCCGCAAAGCATGACCGCAGCAAGGTCGCCGCCTTCATCGAGGTGCATATCGAGCAGGGTCCGGTGCTGCTGAACGAGGGCCTGCCGGTCGGCGTGGTCACCGCGATCTCCGGCGCCACGCGCTTTATCGTCGAGCTGGAAGGCCTGGCCGGCCACGCCGGCACGGTGCCGATGGACATGCGCCGCGATGCCGCCATGGCCGGTGCCGAAATCGGCCTGTTCATCGAGAAGCGCTGCGGCGGCAAGCCGGGCCTGGTCGGCACCGTCGGCCAGTTCAACGTGCCCAATGGCGCCACCAACGTGGTGCCGGGCCATGCGGTGTTCTCCATCGACATTCGCTCGGGCATCGACGCCGAGCGCGAGGCCGCCGTCAACGACGTGCTGGCCGAGATCGAGCGCGTGTGCGCGCGCCGCAATGTACGCGCGCAGGTGCGCAAGACCCACGAGGCGAACAGCGTGCCGTGCGCCCCGTGGCTGCAAGAGCAATGGGCCGCCGCCATCGCCCGCCAGGGCGTGCCGGTGCGCCATCTGCCGTCCGGTGCCGGCCATGACTCCATGGCCATCGCCGCCATCGCCGATGTCGCCATGCTGTTCGTGCGCTGCGGCAACGGCGGCATCAGCCACCATCCCACCGAAACCATGACCGCCGAGGATGCAGCACTGTCCGCGCGCGTGTTCAGCGATTTCGTCGAGCATTTCCGGCTGCAGCAGTAAGCCAGCGCCCGGAAACCCACCCGAACCCTCCTGAGAAGCTACGAGAACAAGTCATGACCGCACGAGACAGTATGAATCCCATCGAAACCACGCTGACGCAGTTCATCGACCAGCACCGCCCGCAGCAGGAAGCCTTCCTGGCCGAGCTGGTCAAGGTGCCTTCGGACAACCCGGCCGGCGATTGCGATGCCCACGGCAAGCGCGCCAAGGAACTGCTGGAGGGCCTGGGCTTCACGGTGGAGGCGCACAAGGTGCCTGACGCGCAGGTGAAGGCCGCCGGCATGATCAGCGCCACCAACCTGATCGTGCGCAAGCAGTTCGGCACGGGCGGCCCGGTCATCGCCATGAACGCCCACGGCGACGTGGTGCCTCCAGGCCTGGGCTGGACCAAGGACCCGTACGGCGGCGAGATTGCCGACAGCGAGCACGGCCCGGTCATGTACGGCCGCGGCGTGGCCGTGTCCAAGTCTGACTTCGCCACCTACACCTACGCCGTGCTGGCGCTGATGGAGGCCGAGAAGCAGGGCGCCAAGATCAACGGCGCGGTCGAGCTGCAGTTCACCTATGACGAGGAAACCGGCGGCGATATCGGTCCCAAGTTCCTGCTCGACAACAACCTGAGCAAGGCCGACTACGCCATCTCTGCCGGTTTCTCGTACGGCATCACCTCGTCGCACAACGGCTGCCTGCACGTCGAAGTGACGGTCAAGGGCAAGCAGGGCCACGCCGCCATGCCGCACACCGGCGTCGACGCAATCGAGGCCGCCACCCATATCCTGCAGGCCATCTACGGCCTGCGCGCCGAACTGGCCACGCGCAAGTCGAAGGTGCCTGGCATCGACACCGCCACGCTGAACGTCGGCCTGATCAAGGGCGGCATCAACACCAACGTGGTGCCGGACCTGGTGACCTTCCGCGTCGACCGCCGCATGATCCCGGAGGAAATCGGCTTCGACGCCGAAGGCGAGATCCGTGCCGTGGTCGAGAAGGCCGCCAGGGACCGCCCGGGCATCGAAGTGAAGGTCGAGCGCATCATCCTGGCCGAGCCGCTGTCGGAACTGCCGGGCGTGGAAAAGCTGATCGGCGCGCTGAAGAGCCGTGCCGAGTCGGTGTTCGGCGTGGAAATCCCGGTGCAGGGCGTGCCGCTCTACACCGACGCCCGCCACTACACCAAGCGCGGCATCCCGACCGTGCTGTACGGTGCCGGCCCGCGTACCCTGATGGAAGCGCGCGGCCATAACTCGGACGAGAACCTGCGCCTGAACGACCTGAACCGCGCGACCAAGGTGGTGGCGCTGGCGTTGTCGGATCTGATGAAGTAAGCGGGGAAGGCATCTCCGCGCCGGTGACAGATCGGCGACAGAAACGCCACGGCTTCGGCCGTGGCGTTTTTTTTATAAGCGCTTGCGCCTACTCCGGCAGCGTATTCGCCCCCGTCCCTAACACCCGCTGCATCAATACCGTATCGATCCACTGCCCATGCGACCACCGCTGTGTTGGCGAGGCCCTGGGACAGGCGCTGCTCGCCGAGCTGGTGGCGCGATGCGAAACCGGCCCGTGGCGCCAGATGGATGGACTTAGGGCAACGCGGATGTGTGCCGGGCACTTGTTCCGTTGCACCTGCGCGCGGCCCGATGTGTTGTATATAGTGCCGTTGGATTTGCACCGCATTAGTGCCACCGCCCCGAGGCGGGGCGCACATCAACAAGAAAGGACCACCTGCCATGATCACGATCTACCACAACCCCCGCTGCTCCAAGTCGCGCGAGACGCTTGCCATGGTCGAGGAAGCCGCCGGGCGCCTGGGCGAGCCGGTGGAAATCGTCGAGTACCTGAAGAACCCGCCATCGGTGGCGACGCTGCGCCAGCTCAACACCATGCTGGGCGTGCCGGTGCGCGAGATGATCCGCGACAACGAGGCGCCGTACGCGGAGCTGGGCCTGGCCGACCCGGGCCTGACCGATGCCGAGCTGCTGGCCGCCGTGGCCGATAACCCGATCCTGCTGCAGCGCCCGGTGGTCGTTCGCAACCGCCGCGCCGCGATCGGCCGCCCGCCCGAGAACGTGGCGCCGCTGCTGGCCTGAGGCGGACGCCGGAATAAAACCGGCCCCCACGAAGGGTGGGGGCCGGCCGGTCTGCGAGACAAACAGCTTCAGGCGGGTCGTCTTAATGAACACCCAGCCAGTGCATGGCCTCCTGACCGAAAGCAATGGCCGCGAGCACGACCAGCAGTACCACCAGTGTCACCGTACTGACGTACAGGGTGGCCTTGGCGACTTCGGCGTCTTCATCCGAGGTGTGGTGATGGGTGATGGGCGTTACGCCCTTCGCGTGCGATCCATGCGGCCAGTGAATCCGGCCGGCCAGGTCTCTCAAGTGCAGGTCGGTAGGAAAACGCATGATCGACACCTCCTCGGCAGGCGCCGCGCGGCTCCGGGCACATCGGTCAGGCGGATGATGGCGGGTTGCGCAAGTGCGCCGAATAGTCAGTTGGCTCGTTTCGCCCGGTGCGCCACATCCACTTCTACTATAGGCGGTTGGCGACGGATGCGAGCCTTCGGCCTGCAAGGGGCGTGCCGCGGTTCATGCTGCCCTGCAGCAGCGGATCAGGGCTCTGGATCAGCTTGTGAGGACTCGCTTGCCTCGTTGTCCACAGCCGGCGCCAGGCTTGCCAGTGCCGCTTCCCGTTCGCGCAGCGTTGCCAGCATGTTGCAGAACAGCGCGCCTTGTTCCAGCGCATCGTCCAGCGCCACGTGGGTGTGGGGCAGCGGATCCATCCATTCCGCCGGGAACGCCGCTTTCACGGTCTTGCGATAAGGCCGCCCGGTCAGCGCAAAGCCCAGGGTCTTGATGTCCAGCGCGGCCCAGCCGAACGGCGAGCGCCCGGCAAAGCGCATCATGTACCAGAACATCCAGGTGAAATCGAAGCCGGCCGGGAAGGCCACGAAGACCGGCTTGCCCGGCAGGCTCTCGACCCACTCCACATAGCGCACCATCGCATCTTCCGGGCGCTGCAGGTCGCGCCGGCAGGCGCTCCAGGCCTCAGGCTGGGTTTGCCACCACTGCATCTGCACGGGGTGGCCGGCCGCGCCAGGGAGCGTCTCCAGGTTCGCCGAGAACGTGCCGATCACGGACTTGTCCGCCAGCATGGCCGCGGACGCGAACGACAGCATCGAATGCGGGCCCGGAATCGGGCCGTCGGCCTCGACGTCGGTGCTGACGTAGATTTCCGGCCGGGTGTCTGGCAGCTGTCGCTTGGCCATGGCCTCAGCCCACGTCGATCAGGTGGTCGGCCACGAAGGGGTTGTTGCGGCGCTCCTCGCCGAAGGTCGAAACCGGGCCGTGGCCGGGAACGAAGGTCACATCCTCGCCCAGCGGCCATAGCCGCGTGCGGATCGAGCGGATCAGGTCGGCATGGTTGCCGCGCGGGAAATCGGTGCGGCCGATCGAGCCGGCGAACAGCACGTCGCCCACCACCGCGAGCTTGTTGGCGCGCGAGAAGAACACCACGTGGCCGGGCGTGTGGCCCGGACAGTGGTAGACCTCCAGCGTTTCATTGCCGAACTGCACGGTGTCGCCGTTTTCAAGCCAGCGGTCCGGCTCGAAGCTTTCGGCATGGCCGAAGCCGAAGCGCCGCGTCTGCTCGGGCAGTTGCTCGATCCAGAAGCGTTCATCCTGCTGCGGCCCTTCGATGGGAATGCCGAATTCGCGCGCCAGCGCCGCGGCGCCGGCGCAGTGGTCGACGTGGCCGTGCGTCAGGAAGATCTTCTGCAGCGTGACCCCTTGCTCCCGGACCGCTTCGCGGACGCGTTCGAGGTCGCCGCCCGGGTCGCAGACGGCGGCTGTGCCGGTGCTTTCGTCGATCAGCAGCGAGCAGTTCTGCTGGAAAGGGGTGACCGGGATAAGGAGGACTTTCATCAGTTGATATTTGTGATCGATACGGCATTCGAAATAGGCGCCGCATCCGCCGCGACAGCGTTGGAAAACCGCGCGGCATTCATGCTTTGCATTGTAGCGCCGGGCGATAAATTGTTGCGGCGCATATCCATATGTGATTTTTAAGCCTCTCTGTTACAAATTTCCGGATCGCCCGCAATCCCTTGTCACACCGTCGATCGCGGGCAAGATCGCCCTCGTTCGTGCGAGATCGAACAGATTTCGTAACAAAATGAAAGAGATAGTCAGCAGTAGTGAATGCTAGACTCGCGCCCATGCTTAATTTGACCGCCCTCACCAAGCGCTGGCAACGGCTGGCCAAGCTCGGGACATGCACTGCATGCGCCCTGGTGCTGGCCGCTTGTGCCACGCCCCCCGGGGGCGACAATGCGGACGTCGCCGATACGTCGAACGCGGTGCCCACGCGCGGCGCGAAGAACGCCGGCAAGGCCGCCCGCAACGACGCGGACAAGAGCGCCCGCGCATCGTCCGAAGGCGGTAGCTGGAACCTGTTCGGCTACGACCGGGAAGAAGGGCGCAGCGGCAGCTCGCTCGACGGCCTGCGCGCGGACATCGGCACGTTCGAGCAGCGCGGCGTCGCTTCGTGGTACGGCAAGGGCTTCCACGGCCGCAAGACCGCCAATGGCGAGCGCTTCGACATGCGCGCCATGACCGCCGCGCATCCGTCGCTGCCGCTCGACAGCTGGGTGCTGGTGCGCAACCTGCGCAACGACAAGGTTGCGGTGCTGCGCATCAACGACCGCGGTCCGTACCACGGCAACCGCGTGCTGGACGTCTCCTACGGCGCCGCGCGCCGGCTTGGCTTCGTCGAGCGCGGCGCCGTCAACGTCGAAATCCGCCGCCTGACGCGCACCGAAGTCGCGGCGCTGGGCCCGCAGTTCGATACCGGCGGCACTGAAGCCGGCGATGGCAGTGGCGACGACGATGTCTCCGTGCCCGAACTCGCCAACTCGCTGGCGCCCGCCAAGGCGCGCAAGGCAACCAAGGCCAGCGGCAAGCCGGTCAAGCGCAAGCGCCGCTGAGACCGGCAGCGCCCGATGCATGCCACCGCGCGCTGACACCTCTCCGTTACTTTCCCCGCACCGGCCCGGCGTCGTCGCCCGGGCGTCCTCAGGGGCAACCTCAGTCCCCGCTATTGCCGGAACGTTGCGCCAGTGCCAGCTGGTAGAGCGCGTTGGTGCTCGCCCCGGTGATCGCTGCCGCCAGCTTGGCGGCGCGCTTGGCCGGCAGTTCCGCCAGCAACAGCCCCAGCACGCGCTGCGCCTCGGCATCGGGCGCCCCGTCCGCGGCCGCGTCGCCGCCGGCGCCTTCCACCACCAGCACGAATTCACCCTTGGCCCGGTTCGGGTCGGCCGCCAGCCATGCCGGTGCCTGCGCCGCCGTCACCACCGCGATGTCCTCGAACAGCTTGGTCAGCTCGCGCCCGACCAGCACCCGGCGCTCGCCCGGCAGGCCGGCGGCGAGCGCGGCCAGCGTGTCGGCAATGCGGTGCGGCGCCTCGTAGCAGATCCAGGCGTGGTCGAGCGCGGCGAGCCGTGCGATGGCCTCGCCGCGCGCCTTGGGCTTGCTCGGCAGGAAGCCGACAAAGGTGAAGCGGCCATCGCCGGTATCGAGCATGTCGCCCGCCACCGACAGCGCGGCCACCGCCGCGCTGGGGCCGGGCAGCGGCACCACCGCGTGCCCGGCGGCGCGCACCGCCTCGACCAGCCTTGCGCCCGGATCCGATATGCCCGGCGTGCCGGCGTCCGAGACATAGGCGATACGCTCGCCAGCGGCCAGCCGCGCGGCGATGCGGCCGGCAGCCTCGCGCTCGTTGTGCTCGTGCACGGCCACCAGCGGCCGCTGCAGCCCCACGCGCGACAGCAGCTGGGCGGTATTGCGGGTGTCTTCGCAGGCCACCGCGTCGGCCAGGCCGAGCACATGCAGCGCCCGCAGCGACAGGTCCGCGACATTGCCGATGGGCGTGGCCACGACATACAGCGTGCCGCCCGGGTACGACTGGCTGGCCGCCAGCGAGATCCAGTCACTCATTGAGAACTTCCGTCGATGCCATCATTCAAATCCACCACGCAGCCGAGCAGCGCGCAGGCGCGCGGTATGCGGGCGGAGGACCGGGCGCTGGCGCACCTGCGGCGCCAGGGCCTGCAGCCCGTGGTCCGCAATTATCGCTGCAAAGGCGGCGAGATCGACCTGGTGATGCGCGCGCCGGACGGCACGCTGGTGTTCGTGGAGGTGCGCCAGCGCAGCGGACGCGGTTTCGGCGGCGCCGCGGCCAGCGTCACGCCGGCCAAGCAGCGCCGCGTGCTGCTGGCCGCGGCTCACTACCTCGCCACGCTGGCGCAGCTGCCGCCGTGCCGATTCGACGTGGTGGCGCTGGAGCCAGGGCGCCTGGAGTGGCTGCAGCACGCGTTTGACCTTGACGCCGCGCCGGCTGGTTCATAATGCGCGCTGGCGCGCGACCGGGCGTGCAACTGCCAATGAAAGGCCACAGAGCCATGAGTATTGAGAGTATCCAGCAACAATTCCTAGACAGCGCCGAGACCAAGCGACAGGCCGCGGCGGCAATGGCCCCCTATATCGACGCCGCCGTGGAACGCATGGTGGGCGCGCTGACCAGCGGCAACAAGATCCTGGCGTGCGGCAACGGCGGCTCGGCGGCCGATGCGCAGCATTTCGCCGCCGAGCTGGTCGGGCGCTTCGAGCGCGAGCGCCCGGGCCTGGCGGCGATCGCACTGACCACCGACAGCTCGATCCTGACCGCGATCGGCAACGACTATGACTTCAGCAAGGTGTTTTCCAAGCAGGTCGAGGCACTCGGCGTGCCCGGCGACATCCTGCTGGCGATTTCCACCTCGGGCAACTCGGCCAATGTGATCGCCGCGATCGAGGCGGCGCGCCAGCGCGAGATGGCCGTGATTGCGCTGACCGGCAAGGGCGGCGGCGTCATCGGCGGCCTGCTCGATGAATTCGATATCCACGTGTGCGTGCCGAGCGAGCGCACCGCGCGCATCCAGGAAGTGCACCTGCTGACGCTGCATTGCCTGTGCGACGGCATCGACGAGGCATTGCTCGGGGAAGCCTGAGCTAGCCTGTCCGCTTACTCACTTCCGCCCCCATTTCCAACATCCAGCCACAGCAAGGACCGCATGACCAACCTGCCTACTACGCCTGAAACCCGGACCAGCGCCGCCGGCGCCGGCCGTATCCTTCGCGCCACGCTGACCGCGGCGGCGGTGCTGGTTTCCGCCACCCAGCTGGCCGGCTGCTTCCCCGTGATCGCCGGCGCCGTTGGCACCGGCGTGACCATGGCCACCGACCGCCGTCCGGCCGCCACCCAGACCGTCGACCGCGGCCTGCAGATGGAAGCGGAGAGCACCATCAACTCGCGCTACAGTGGCCAGGCCCGCGTCAACGTGACCGTGTTCAACCGCAAGGTGCTTCTCACCGGCGAGGCCAGCAATGACAGCGTCAAGCAGCAGGTCGAGCAGTACGTGCGCGGCCTGCAGAATGCGCGCGTGGTGATCAACGAGCTCGAGGTGGTCAACTCGCCCGGCTTCATGACGCAGAGCCAGGACGCGTACCTGACCAGCAAGGTCAAGACGCTGCTGATGACCGCCGACGGCGTGCCGTCGAACTCGATCAAGATCACCACCGAGAAGAGCGTGGTCTATATGCTCGGCGTGGTAACCCAGCAGGAAGGCGATCGCGCCACCGACGTGGCGCGCAATGCCTCCGGCGTGACCAAGGTGGTCAAGGCGTTCGACTACGTCAATGACACCGAGCGCGCGCGCCTGGATGCGGCCTCGACCTCGCAGAACCCGTCTTACGATGGCAACGTCGGCACGCCGGCGCCGGTGCAGTCGGTGCCGGGCGTGGGCGGTCCGGTCGATGCGCCGGCCAGCACGCCCAGCCAGGTCACTACCAGCCCGGTAGATTCGCCGGCTGCCTCGCCGGTCGCCCTGCCGCCGGGCCGGAACCTGCCCTGAGCCGGCTCGCTTGCCGGCTCGCTTGCCGGCACCACGGCGCCCGCACATGCGGGCGCCGTTTTTCCATCTGAGATTTTCACCGCACACTGTCCGCACCCGATGTGATACGGTTGCCGCGCCAGCAGGCATCTCGCCGATGCCTGCGCCCGGCACCCCACACGGAGCGAGACCATGACAACCATCCCCCGGCCCGCTGTGTTCGTGCGGCTGGCACTGCTGGCCCTGGCGCTTTGCGGCGCCCAGCCCGCACTGTCGGCCGACCCCACCGGCCAGTACGTGCGCATCAATGCCGCAGGCTGCACCAGTTGCCACGGCCCGTCGGGCCGCGCGCCTGAAGGCAGCACCATCCCGTCGCTGGCAGGACGCCCGCAGGCCGAACTGGTGGCGCAGATGCAGGCGTTCCGTTCCGGAACCCGCCCGGCCACGGTGATGCACCAGATCGCCAGGGGCTACACCGACGAACAGCTCGCGGCGATCGCGGCGTGGTTCGCCAACGTGCGTTGACGGGGAGAGCGCCATGCAACGACGACATTTCCTGGGCGCCGCCGGCGCCGCGGTGCTGGGCTCGATGGGCATGCACGCGGCGAGGGCCGCGGCGCCGGCCAAGGTGGTGGTGGTCGGCGGCGGCTACGGCGGCGCCACCGCCGCGCGCTACCTGCGCGAGTGGAGCGGCAACGCCATCGAAGTCACGCTGGTCGAACCCAATCCTGCGTTCATTTCCTGCCCGCTGTCCAACCTGGTGGTCGGCGGCAGCCGGCAGCTGGCCGACATCACGCTGTCGTACGACCAGCTGGTGCGCCGCCACGGCGTCAAGCTGGTGCGCGACACCGCCGCCGCCATCGATCCCGGCAAGCGCACGGTGCGGCTGGCCGGCGGCGGCACGCTGCCGTACGATCGCCTGCTGCTGTCGCCCGGCATCGAGCTGATGAGCGATGCGCTGCCCGGCCTGAAGCGGCCCGGCGGCGACCAGGTGCTGCACGCCTGGAAGGCCGGCCCGCAGACCCTGGCGCTGCGCCGCCAGCTCGAGGCGATGCCGGACGGCGGCACCTACGCCATCACCATCCCCTTGGCGCCGTACCGCTGCCCGCCCGGCCCGTATGAGCGGGCCTGCCAGGTGGCGCACTATTTCAAGCAGCACAAGCCGCGCAGCAAGGTGCTGATCCTGGACGCCAACCCGGACATCACCTCCAAGGCCGGCCTGTTCCGCAAGGTCTGGGCCGGGCAGTACGCCGGCATGGTCGAATACCGGCCGCAGTACGACACCGTCGATGTCGACCCGGCCACGCGCACGCTCAAGTTCGAGGTGCAGGACGATGTGCGCGCGGACGTGATCAACGTACTGCCGCCGCAGCGCGCGGGCGCGATCGCGGTGGCGACCGGGCTGGCCACGGCCAACACCAAGTGGTGCGATGTCGATTTCGTTACCTTTGAGTCGCGCGCGGCGCCCAACATCCATGTGATCGGAGATGCCATCCAGATCGCGCCGCTGATGCCCAAGTCCGGCCATATGGCCAACCAGCATGGCAAGGTGGCGGCCGCGGCGATCGTGGCGCTGCTGTCGGGCCGCGCGCCGGATCCGCAGCCGCTCTATAACAACACCTGCTACAGCTTCACCTCGGACCGCGAGGCGGTGCACGTGGCGAGCGTGCACCGCTACGATGCCGCACAGAAGACCATGCTGACCGTGCCGGGCTCGGGCGGGCTGTCGGACGCGCCCAATACGCTGGAGGGGGTGTACGCGCTGTCGTGGGCCAGGAGCATCTGGTCGGAAATGCTGGGATAAGGCACTGGCAATTTCGGGCGTTGCCAGGGCGCCCATAACAAAACCGCAAGAACGTGCAATGCCGCGCGCGGGGCGGCTGGTAGGCTGGGGGTTTGATCACATCGCCAGTCGCCATCCCGGCCGCCCCCGCCATGCAAGCCAGAGACCGTCTCCTCGCCCTCGCCATCGTCTGCGTCTGGGGTGTCAACTTTGTCGTCATCAAGGTAGGGCTGGCGGGCGTGCCGCCGATGCTGCTCGGCGCGCTCCGTTTCCTGCTGGTGGTCTTCCCCGCCATCTTCTTCGTGCCGCGCCCGCGCGTGCCGTGGCGCCTGCTGCTGGCGTACGGCGTGACCATCAGCCTGGGCCAGTTCGCTTTCCTGTTCTACGCGATGGCGGTCGGCATGCCGGCCGGCCTGGCATCGCTGGTGCTCCAGTCGCAGGCGTTCTTCACGCTGGCCATCGCCGCGCTGTGGCTGGGCGAGCCGGTGCGCTGGCACAACATTGCCGGCATGGCGGTGGCCGCCGCCGGGCTGGCGCTGATCGGCTCGGGCGCTGCCGCCAGCGCCGGCGGCATGAGCGTGGCCGGCTTCGTGCTGACGCTGTGCGCGGCGTTCTGCTGGGCCAGCGGCAATATCGTCAGCAAGAAGATCGGGCCGGTCGACCTGCTGGGCCTGGTGATCTGGGGCGCGCTGGTGCCGATCGTGCCATTCGCGCTGCTGTCGCTGTGGGTGGAGGGGCCGGCGCGCATCGTGGCGAGCGTCACGCATGTGTCGGCCATGGGCGTGTTCGCCGTGGCGTACCTGGCCTTTGCCGCCACCGTGTTCGGCTACACCATGTGGGGCCGGCTGCTGACGCGCTATCCCGCCAGCCAGGTGGCGCCGCTGACGCTGCTGGTGCCGGTGGTGGGGCTGCTGTCGGCGCATGTGCTGCTGGGCGAAGACCTGTCGCCGGCGCAATGGGCGGGCGCGGCCGTGGTCATGGCGGGGCTGCTGCTCAATGTGTTCGGCCAGCGGCTGTGGGCGGGCCGGGTACTGCTGCGCCGATAGGCCACCACGAGGCCACCACGTGGCCATCCTCCGGTCCACCACCGGGAGTCACCGCTGGCAAACCATGATTGGTGCCGCGCAGCCATGCCCGGCACAATCATGCTGTTCTGCATCATTGGGTAAACACTATATGCGCACTCACGCATATACGAATATATTGGACGGCATGGAAGAGCTGGATCGCGTTTTCGAGAAGGTGTCGGGCTACTTCAGCCTGCTGGCGGAGCCGACGCGGCTGAAGATCCTGCACGCCTTGTGCGATGGCGAGAAGCCGGTCACCACGGTGGTCGAGACGGTGGGTTCGTCGCAGACCAACGTGTCGCGGCATCTCAACGCGATGTACCGCTCGGGCGTGCTGTCGCGCCGCAAGGAAGCCAACCTGGTCTTCTACGCGATTGCGGACGAAAGCGTGATCGAGCTGTGCCGCACCGTGTGTGTGCAGGTGGCCAGCCGGCTGGAGGACAACGCCTTGCCCTCCGGCGCGGTCGACCGCTTCATGGCGCAGCCCGAGGCCGCGCCCGCGCGCAGGCGCCGGGCGGCAGGCTGAGCGCGATCCGGCTCTTCCGGACCATCGATCGCTGTCGCGCGAGGCGCGCGGCGGCACGAATAACAGGCGGCGCGCCCCGCAGGCGCAAGCTGCCGGAGGAGACGGCATTGCAGGAACGGAACCGGCCCGGGCGCATCGTGCCCGCGCCCGAGCACTTCGTCAGCGCATCGCTGCAGCAGGACATCGGCCGGCACGGCCTGGACGCGCCGCGGCGCGACTTCCTGCGCAAGAGCTTCCTCGGCGCCGCGGCCGGCATCGCCGCCGCCACCGCCGGCCGGCACGCGCTGGCGGCGGACGGCGATCCCGCCATCCTGGAGCCCCAGCCCTGGGCCACGTCCCTTGGCCAGCCGGTCGCGGCCCGGCCCTATGGCCAGCCCTCGGTCCATGAGAAAAACCTGATCCGGCGCGAGTCGCCGGGCCTGACGCGCGTGTCGGCGGCATCAGTCGCGTTCGCGCCGCTGCAGGGCTTCTTCGGCATCATCACCCCCAACGGCCTGCATTTCGAGCGCCACCACCAGGGCTGGCACGATATCGACCCGGCCCGCCACCGCCTGATGATCAACGGCCTGGTGCGCACGCCGCGCGTCTACACCATGGACGACCTGATGCGCCTGCCGGCGGTGTCGCGCATGCATTTCATCGAGTGCGGCGCCAATACGGGCATGGAGTGGGGCAACGTGGCCGTGCCGACGGTGCAATACACGCACGGCATGCTGTCGTGCTGCGAGTTCACGGGGGTGCCGCTGCGCGTGCTGCTGGACGACGCCGGCGCCGACCTGCGCCGCGGCCGCTACCTGCTGGCCGAGGGCGGCGACGGTTCGTCGATGACGCGCACCATCCCGATGGAGCTGGCCGACGAGATCATCGTCGCCTGGGGCATGAACGGCGAGATGCTGCGCCCTGAAAACGGCTACCCGCTACGGCTGGTGGTGCCGGGCGTGCAGGGCGTGTCGTGGGTCAAGTGGCTGCGCCGGCTGGAACTGGGCGACCAGCCGTGGAACGCCAAGGACGAGACCATCCACTACGTGGACATGATGCCGGACGGCAAACTGCGCCAGTACAGCTCGATCCAGGAGTGCAAGTCGGTGATCACCACGCCGTCGGGCGGCCAGCAACTGGTGGGCAAGGGGTTCTACAACATCAGCGGGCTGGCGTGGTCGGGACGCGGGCGCATCACGCGGGTCGATGTCTCGGCCGACGGCGGCCGCAACTGGCGCACCGCGCGGCTGGAATCGCCGGTGCTGTCCAAGTGCCTGACGCGCTTTAACCTCGACTGGGTCTGGGACGGCAGCCCCGCGATCCTGCAAAGCCGCGCCATCGACGAGACCGGCTACGTGCAACCGAAGATGGCCCAGTTGCGCGCCGTGCGCGGCACGCGCTCGATCTATCACAACAACGCCATCCAGAGCTGGCGGGTGGCGGCAGGCGGGGAGGTGTCCAATGTCCACGCGGGCTGAACGCGGCGCCGCCATGCTGGCGCTGGCTGCGGCCTGCGTGGCGCCATCCTGGGCCGCCGGCACGGCCGATGCGCGTGCGGCAATTGGCCGCGCCGCCACCCCGGCCGAAGTGGCCGCCTGGGATATCGACGTGCGCCCGGACTTCAAGGGCCTGCCCAAAGGCAGCGGCACCGTGGCGCAGGGGCAGCAGGTGTGGGACGGCAAGTGCGCCTCGTGCCACGGCGATTTCGGCGAGTCCAACGAGGTCTTCACGCCGCTCGTGGGCGGCACCACGGCCGAGGACATCAAGCGCGGCCGGGTCGCCGCCATGACCGGCAACCAGCCGTATCGCACCACGCTGATGAAGGTGAGCACGCTCAGCACGCTGTGGGACTACATTCACCGCGCCATGCCGTGGAACGCACCCAAGAGCCTGTCCGCCGACGAGGTCTATGCCGTCACCGCCTACCTGCTGAACCTGGGCGAGATCGTGCCGGCCGACTTCACGCTGTCGGACGCCAATATCGCGGCCGTGCAGCGACGCATGCCCAACCGCGACGGCATGACCACCGACCATGGCCTGTGGCCCGGCCGCGGCCGCCCGGACACGCGCAATACCGCCTGCATGAAGGATTGCTCCAGGCAGGTTTCGATCGCTTCGGCGATGCCTGACTATGCCCGCGACGCCCACGGCGAGCTGGCGCAGCAGCAGCGCGCCTTTGGCCCGGTACGCGGCGTGGCGGCAAGCGCGGCCGCCCCTGCGAATGCCGCATCCGCCGCTTCAGCGCCCGCGCCGGCCGGCGCCAGGCTGGCCAGCCAGTACCAGTGCGTGGCCTGCCATGCAATGGACCGGAAGCTGGTCGGCCCGTCGTTCGCGGACATCGCCGGCAAGTACAAGGGCCAGGACGCGCACGCCGCGCTGGCCAAAAAGGTCAAGGCCGGCGGGCAGGGCGCGTGGGGCAGCGTGCCGATGCCGCCGCAGCCGCAGATCCCCGATTCGGACGTCCATGCCATGGTGGGGTGGATTCTTGAGGCAAAATAGCGGGCTGGCCGCCGCAGTGCCCCCGAGGCGGCGGCCGGTGTATGCCGCGAAGCAGCTTGCAGTACGTGCCGAGCGGCCCTTGCCGTCCCCACGGCTTTACAGAGCTTGGAGAGCTTAACAATGAAGCAGTTTGTCATCGCAGCGCTGATGCTGGCCGCCGCCGCATCGGCCCACGCGGTCGATGCCGCCAAGGCACAGGAGATCGCCAACAAGAACGCCTGCATGGGTTGCCACCAGGTCGACAAGAAGCTGGTCGGTCCTTCCTACAAGGAAGTCGCCGCCAAGTATAAGGGCGACAAGAACGCCCTCGCGACGCTGAGCAAGAAGGTCAAGAGCGGTGGTTCGGGCGTCTGGGGCCCGGTGCCGATGCCGGCCAACGCCGCCATCAGCGACGCCGACCTGAAGACCGTGGTCGAGTGGGTGCTCGCAGGCGCGCCCGCCAAGTAAAGCCTGACCGCCCCCAGGGGGCAGTCCGCCGATGCAACGGGCCGGACGGCGCAAGCCGACCCGACCTGCACAGATCCAGCGGCCGGCAATGTACCGGCCGCGAGCAGGACACACGTAGTACGAGCAGGGCACAAGCTGGACAGAACACCAACGAGTACCGCCAAAGCGGTCACGCGAACCGATTGGGACGGAGTAGCCGGAGAGCAAGAACATGAATTCCAAACGACGAGAAGTGCTGCGGGTCACCGCTGTCCTGTCGCTGATGGCCGCCACCGGCCTGATCAGCGAAGCGCAGGCGGCCGAGTGGAACAAGACCGCCTTTGACGGCAAGAGCGTTGCCGACGTGATCAAGGCGCTCGGCGGCAGCGGCACCGAGAAAAGCACCGCCATCACCTTCAATGCCCCCGACATCGCCGAGAACGGCGCCGTGGTGCCGGTGGCCGTGACGAGCACCATCCCGGATACCGAGCAGATCGCGATCCTGGTGGAAAAGAACCCCAATACCCTGGCCGCCGACTTCATCATCCCGGCCGGCACCGAGCCGTTCGTCTCCACGCGCGTGAAGATGGGCCAGACCTCGGTGGTGCACGCCGCGGTCAAGGCCGGCGGCAAGTGGTACGTGGCATCGAAGGAAATCAAGGTCACGCTGGGCGGTTGCGGCGGCTGACGCCGACACTCGCCCCGTTACCGAGATTCCCGCCAACTGCAACCGGAGAAACACATGGCAGACCCGATGCGCGTACGCGCCACCGAGAACGGCGGCGTGGTTGATGTAAAGATCCTGATGAAGCACGACATGGAGACCGGCCAGCGCAAGGACGCGTCCGGCAAGGTCATCCCGGCCTGGCATATCCAGACCGTGACCGCCCAGTGCAAGGGCAAGGAAGTGTTCCGCGCCCAGTTCGGGCCGGCGGTGTCCAAGGACCCGTTCCTGAACTTCAAGTTCAAGGGCGGCGCCAAGGGCGACAAGGTCGCGGTGACCTGGATCGACAACAAGGGCGACAAGCGCACCGACGAAGCGACCATCGCCTGAGGCCGACCGATGCCGGCATGTTGCCGGCACGCCGCGTCGTCCTCTGCTAAGGTTCGGGGCGGAATGCCGGGACGGACCCGGCCGGAAGGAGCATTATGCGGCGAGCATTTATTCGAGCATCGGCGGCGCTGGCAGCCATCGGCCTGGCGGCCAAGGCCTCTGCACAGTCCGGCCAGCCGGCGCAGGCCGGTGCCGGCAAGGGCGGGCGCGTGAAGGTGGTGTACCAGCTGTCGGAAGGCATCGACCAGGCGGTGCGCGCGATGGGCAACCTGCGCAACCACCTGAATGGCGCCCCCGGCACCAAGATCGTGGTGGTCGCGTTCGGCTATGGCATCGATTTTTTGGTCGAAGGTGCCAAGGATGCGCGCGGCAACAGCTTTGAGAGCCCGGTGGGCGCGCTGGCCGCCGAAGGCGTGGAGTTCCGCGTGTGCCGCAATACGCTGACCGCGCGCAGGATTACCGAATCGCAGCTGTTGATGGAAGCAAAGGTAGTACAGGCCGGCGTGGTCGAGATCGCCCGCCTGCAAGCCGAGGAAGGCTACGCCTATATCAAGCCCTGAGCCGGGCTGGCGCTGCCTGACGGCAAGACAAGAGAAGAAGCTAGAAAAAACGGCCCGTCCCGAAAGGCGCGGCCGCGAGGAGAAGCCCCATGAAACCGATCCGAAGCCTGGCCCGGCGCGCTGCGCTGGCCCTGGCCGCCACCGCGGCGGCCGCGGGCGCTGTCGCCGTGCATGCGCAGGGCAGCACCGCCGATGAAATCGCCAAGTACCGCCAGATGCTGGCCGAAGGCAATCCCGCCGAGCTGTGGGAAGCCGCCGGCGAAGAGCTGTGGAAAAAGCCGGCCGGCCCGAAGAACGCCTCGCTCGAGCAATGCGACCTGGGCAAGGGCCCGGGCGTGACCAAGGGCGCCTACGCCGAGCTGCCGCGCTACTTCAAGGACGCCAACAAGGTGATGGACCTGGAGCAGCGTCTGGCCTGGTGCCGCGTGACGCTGCAGGGTCTCACGAAAGAAGAGGCGACCAGGAACCCGTTCTCGGCCTCGGGCAAGCCGTCCGACATCGAACGCCTGGTTGCGTATCTGACCGGCGAATCGCGCGGCGCGAAGATGAACGTGCAACTCAACCATCCGGAAGAGAAGCGCACCTACGCCCTCGGCCAGAAGATGTTCTTCTACCGCGGCGGCGCCTATGACTTTGCCTGCGCCACCTGCCACGCGGTCGACGGGCAGCGCATCCGCCTGCAGGACCTGCCCAACCTGCTCACCGACAAGGGCGCGCAGGCGGCCTACACCACGTGGCCCGCCTACCGCGTGTCGCAGGGCGAGGTTCGCTCGATGCAGCACCGCCTGTACGACTGCCTGCGCCAGCAACGCTTTCCCGAACCCGCCTATGGCTCGGACGTGATCACCGCGCTGACCATGTTCCTGGCGAAGAACGCCAACGGCGGCACCTACGATGGCCCGGCGATGAAGCGCTGACCAGTACGGGAGAGACGACATGCAACGACAATACAAGGCACTCGCCATCGCCGCGCTGGCTACCCTGGTGGCAACCGGCGCGCAGGCGCAGGACAACACCAGGGCCCGTCCCGCCAAGACAAAGCCCGCTGCCGTCAGCAGCGCCGACATGAAGCACCTGATCGAGGACTCGTTCTCCTCCAGGGGTCCCGCTACCGTGGAAGGCGTTTTGAACCAGGACGCCATGCAGCAGGCCTGCAGCCAGTACCCGGACCGCAGCAAGGTGCCTGGCAAGGTGGCGAAGAAGATCGAGGCCGCCGAACTCAAGCAGGTCAAATATCCCGCCGACAGCAACTGGCTCGGCGACTGGAAGGAAGGCGAGAAGGTCGCCCAGAACGGCCGCGGCATGCAGTTCACCGACCAGGTCGGCGGCACCAACGGCGGCAACTGCTACGCCTGCCACCAGATGACCAAGGCCGAGATCTCGTTCGGCAATATCGGCCCGTCGCTGTACCAGTACGGCAAGCTGCGCGGCAACTCGCAGGAAGTGGTCAAGTACACCTGGGGCAAGATCTGGGATTCGAACGCCTACTCCGCCTGCTCCAACATGCCGCGCTTCGGCCACAAGGGCATCCTGACCGAGGCCCAGATCCGCGACGTGATGGCGCTGCTGCTCGACCCGGCCTCGCCCGTCAACCAGTAAGCCCGATGCGCGCGCGTGCCGTCCTGCTGCGCTGGCTGCTGGCCGCTGGCCTGGCCTGCGCCGCCGGCGGCGCCGCCGCGCTGGAAGTGGGCGACACCGTGCGCCTGCCCGATGTGCAGACGCTCGACGGGCGCACGCTGCGCGCCGACACGCTGGCCGGCAAGCCGCTGGTGGTCGAATACTGGGCCTCGTGGTGCCCGTTCTGCGCGATGCAGAACCCGCGCCTGCAGAAGCTGTACGAGCGCACGCGCGGCACGCCGCTGCGGGTGCTGGCCATCAGCATCGACAAGGACCCGCGCGAGGCCGCTGAATACATGAAGAAGCGCGGCTACACCTTTCCCGCAGCGATGGATTCCGCCGCGCTGCAGGCCGTGTTCGGCAAGCGCAAGGGCCTGCCCGAGCTGTACGTGATCGACGCGCGCGGGCGCGTGGTGCAGAAGGAAGTGGGCGAGATGCTCGAAGACGACGTGGCCGCGCTGGAGCGTTACGCGAAGCCATAGCGATGCGATGCCGGACGCCACGCGCCCACCGGCACGCACTTATCCACAGGACGAACATGAACCGACGCGAGTTCCTGCAGGTGCTGGCCATTGCCGGCGCCGGCGGCATGACTTTCCCCCACCAGGACGCGCACGCCGCGCAGGCCGCCGAGTCGATGTACGACCTGCCGCGCTTCGGCAACGTCCACCTGCTGCATTTCACCGACTGCCACGCGCAACTGCGGCCGGTGTACTTCCGCGAACCCAGCGTCAACCTCGGCATCGGCGACTACGCCGGCAAGCCGCCGCACCTGGTCGGCGAGGCGCTGCTGCGCCACTACGGCATCCGCCCGGGTACGCCGCAGGCGCATGCGTTCACCTATCTCGATTTCAACGAGGCCGCGCGACGCTATGGCAAGGTCGGCGGGTTTGCGCACCTGGCGACGCTGGTCAAGCGGCTCAAGGCGGGCCGGCCGGGCGCGCTGCTGCTCGACGGCGGCGATACCTGGCAGGGCTCGGCCACGGCGCTGTGGACCAAGGGGCAGGACATGGTGGATGCGGCGCTGGCGCTCGGTGTCGACGTGATGACGCCGCACTGGGAAATGACGCTCGGCGCGGACCGCGTCAAGGAAATCGTCGACAAGGACTTCAAGGGCAAGGTCGCCTTCCTGGCACAGAACATCAAGACCAACGACTTCGGCGACCCGGTGTTCGATCCGTACGTGATCCGCGAGATCAACGGCGTGCCGGTGGCCATCATCGGCCAGGCCTTCCCGTACACGCCGATCGCCAACCCGCGCTATTTCGTGCCGGACTGGACCTTCGGCATCCAGGAAGAAAACCTGCAGCAGGTCATCGACGCGGCGCGCGGCAAGGGCGCGCAGGCCGTGGTGCTGCTGTCGCACAACGGCATGGACGTCGACCTGAAGCTGGCCTCGCGCGTACGCGGGCTCGACGCCATCCTCGGCGGACACACCCATGACGGCGTTCCCGCGCCGGTGGCGGTGAAGAACGCGGGCGGCACCACGCTGGTGACCAATGCCGGCTCCAACGGCAAGTTCCTCGGCGTACTGGATTTCGACGTAAAGGGCGGCAAGGTAGCCGATTTCCGCTACCGGCTGCTGCCGGTGTTCGCCAACTACCTGCCGGCCGATCCGGCCATGGACGCGCTTATCAGGAAGGTACGGGCACCGTACGAACAGAAGCTCGGCGAAGTCCTCGCCGTCAACCGAGGCCTGCTGTACCGCCGCGGCAATTTCAACGGCACCTTCGACCAGCTGATCCTGGACGGCCTGATGCAGGTGCAGGGCGCGCAGATCGCGTTCTCGCCGGGTTTCCGCTGGGGCACCACGCTGCTGCCGGGCCAGGCCATCACCATGGAACACCTGATGGACCAGACCGCCATCACCTACCCGTACACGACCGTGACGTCGATGAGCGGCGAGACCATCAAGACCATCCTCGAAGACGTGGCCGACAACCTGTTCAACCCCGACCCGTACTACCAGCAGGGCGGCGACATGGTGCGCGTCGGCGGCCTGCAGTACACCATCGATCCCACCGCCGGCATGGGCAAGCGCATCACCGACATGCGCCTGGCCGGCAAGCCGCTGGAGGCAGGCAAGACCTACAAGGTGGCGGGCTGGGCGCCGGTGGCGGAGGAAGCGCGGGAGGCCGGCGGGGCGCCGGTCTGGGACGCGATGGCGCAGTGGCTGCGCAGCACGAAGGAAGTCACGGCGCGGCCGCTGAACGAGCCCACGGTGCGTGGGATGAACGGCAACGCGGGCATCGCCGCCTGATGTTGTGCAGTATCCTCACGCCAGCCGGGGAGGATTGAAGGCCGCTGCCGAAGTAGGCTACAATCGTCCGCGACGGGCCGATAGCTCAGCTGGGAGAGCGCTGCGTTCGCAATGCAGAGGTCGGGAGTTCGATCCTCCTTCGGTCCACCAGGATTTCTTGTAAAAAAACGCGCGGCATCTCACGATGCCGTGCGTTTTTTCTTTGGAGGTTCCCTAAAGGGGAACCCGGATCGGCCGTCTTTAGTTCAGCGAACTGGGGTCCTGAGCCGTCTTGCGCTGCTTGGCCTTGGCGACAGCGTAAGAGCCGACCTGCTTCTGCGTGACATAGCCGGTCTTCTTGCGGTCGATCTTGTCGAAGTTCTTCGCCACCTCGGGCATGCCGGCTTCGGCTTCCTGGCGGGTCAGCTTGCCGTCGTTGTCGGTATCGGCAGCCTTGAATTTTTCCGCGAACGCCGCCTTCATTTCCTGGGCGGTCATCGGCTTCTGTGGCTGCGCCGGTTGGGCCGGTTGCGCAGGTTGCGCCGGCTGTGCCTGCGGCTGTTGCTGGGCGCCTGCCTGCCCGGCGACGAACACGGCAGCCAACAAGGCGCCGGTCACCAGTACGCGTTTCGTCATCAAAGTCTCCTCGCTTGTGTCTTGGAATAGCCGGCCCGGTGGCCTGGCTTCCGGCCCGGGTGGCATGGGGCACTCTAGCAGCGGGGACTGTTCGGCAGAATTCAATCTTTTCTGCGGTCGATTGAATGGTTTGATGAGGGCGCGCCGCATGACGGGCACGCGCGGGGTGCGCCTGCTGCAGGCAATCGTGCTGAGTCGAAGCACTGAGTCGAAGCAGAGACGCCTGTCGTCCTAAGCCACCCGCGTCGGCCGCCTGGCCTTCATCGCCGAAGGCCGTACCTGTTGCAGCGCGCGCAGCGACTGCAGCGCGTCTTCCACGGCCTCGATGCCGTCGCGCAGTCGCGCGGTGGCATAGCCGAGCCGGCTTTGCGCATCGGCATCGGCAGTGGACAGTTGTTCCAGTGCATCGACTTCCGCCTGCATCTGGCCGACCAGGCGGCGCAGTTGCGACGTGCTGTGCGAAGCAAGTGACCGAATCGCCATCGTAGGGGCCCTCCTTGCATTGACCGGCATGCCGGTCAATGACTACGGTAAGGGCGTCGCCGGGACTTCGCCAGCGCTGTTACGAAATCGGCACGAAACAGGCGACGCAGGGCCGTCGGGGAATGCGGTGGGGCGCCGGCGTATCCTGGGCTATAGTCGCGCGATGGAATCGGAATCCGAAAAACGCTTTGGCTTCGGCCCCGGCCTGCCTGACGACGCCTCCGCCGCGACCGCGGCCGAAGCCGACGCCCGCCACCGCGCAGGCCGGCGCAGCACGCTTGTCAGCGTGGCGGTCAATATCGGGTTGACCGCGGCGCAGGGCGTCGCGGGCGTGGTAGCCGGCTCGCAGGCGCTGCTGGCCGACGCGGTGCATTCGCTGTCCGACCTGCTCTCCGACTTCGTGGTGCTGCTGGCGGCGTGGCAAAGCCGCAAGGATCCCGACGCGGACCACCAGTATGGCCACCTGCGCTTCGAAACCGCGGCGTCACTGGCGCTGGGCGCGCTGCTGCTGGCGGTCGGCGCGGGCATGCTGTGGGCCGCGGTGGGCAAGCTGCAGCACCCGGGCGGCGCCCAGCCGGTGCAGGCGCTGGCGCTGTGGGTGGCGCTGGCCACGCTGGTTTCCAAGGAACTGCTGTTCCGCTACATGCTGGCGGTGGCGCGGCGCGTGCGTTCCGGCATGCTGGTCGCCAATGCCTGGCATGCGCGCTCCGACGCGGCCTCGTCGCTGGTGGTGGCGCTGGGCATCGGCGGCAACCTGCTCGGCTACCACATGCTGGATCCCGTAGCGGCGATCGTGGTCGGGCTGATGGTGGCGCGCATGGGCCTGCGCTTTGGCTGGGATGCGCTCAACGACCTGATGGACCGCGCCGCGGACGAGGAAACCGTCGCGGCAATCGAGGCGACCCTGCTCGGCACGCCGGGCGTGCACGGCCTGCATGACCTGCGCACGCGCAAGATGGGCGATCAGGTGCTGGTCGACGTCCATCTGGAGATCGACGGCTCCCTGAGCGTGGCGCAAGGCCATGCGATCGCCGTCGAGGCACGGCGCCGCGCGCTCGAGCATCACCAGGTGCTCAACGTGATGACGCACGTCGATCCGGTATACGCCGCCAGGACCGCCGCCGCCGGCTAGGCTGCTGTGGACATCTGCGCCCGCGCCTGGGGATAACTCGCCGGACAAGCTGTGCCCCGCCTGGGGGTGCGCTGTGGGACGTATACGAACAACCGTCACGCGGTTGGCGTGCACGTATACGCAAGGGCCTGGCTATCCCGGTATACGGGTGCGCTGGCACCGTGGTTATCTTTCTTGCAAGTCCTTGAAGCAAAAGAGGAAAGGTGACTTATCCACGGGGCGGCGGCTGGTTTACCTACTACTACTATGTTTACATACGTAAACAATATAAAAACCATCGTCAAGACCGTTGCGGCGATCGCAGCGGTGAGGCGCCGGGACACGGGCGTATACGTGGGCGTATACCGCGCGCCGTCAGCGCCCGGGCAGGCCTGCAAACGTTAACGCGGCACCTTGAACGCCTTGCGCGCCCGTATCACCTCGGTCCGCGTCGCGCAGCCTTCCTGGTGGTCGTTGACCAGGCCCATTGCCTGCATCAGCGCGTACATGGTGGTCGGTCCGACAAAGCGCCAGCCGCGTTTCTTCAGGTCCTTGGACAGCGCCGTCGACTCGGGCGAGATCGCCATGGTGCGCAGCACCTCGGGCGTCAGCACCTTGGGCCGGCTGGCCAGGTCGGGCTCGAAGCGCCAGAAATAGGCGGCCAGCGACGATTCGGTTTCGAGCAGCTCGCGCGCCCGCTGGGCATTGTTGATGGCGGCCTCGATCTTGCCGCGGTGGCGCACGATGCCGGCATCGCCGAGCAGGCGCTGGATATCGCGCTCGCCGAAGCGCGCCACCTTGTCGATGTCAAAGTTGGCGAAGGCCTTGCGGAAGGCCTCGCGCTTGCGCAGGATGGTCAGCCAGCTCAGGCCCGACTGGAAGCCCTCCAGGCACAGCTTCTCGAACAGGCGCCGGTCATCCGCGACCGGGAAGCCCCACTCGTGGTCGTGGTAATGGCAATAGTCTTCCAGCGTGCCGCACCAGCCGCAGCGCGCCGGCGCTGCCGGGGCGGCCTGCGCTTCCTTCTTGCTTGTCATGCTTAACCTTTCTCCCTTTTGGGTGGATCCGGTGCGGTGGCCGCTCAAGGTGTCGCTCAAGGTGTCGCTCAAGCGGTCGCTCAAGTGGTCGCTCAAGTGTCGCTCAATCCGCTCGCGGCGCGCCGCATTTGCTGCGATCATGCCCGCACCTGAGACATTGCGGAAGGCTGAAAATGGACATGCGATTGACGACCCTGGATGAAGACGGCTGGGAGCTGGATGACGGCGAGCCCATTGCCGCCGCCCATCCCGACACGTTCTGGATTCCGTCCCGTGAGGAACGCGACGCGCTGGTGCCGGGCCAGCAGGTCAAGCTGATCTTCCGCATCCTGGTGGCGGACGAAGACGGCGGCGAAGAGGTCCATGTCGAGCGGATGTGGGTGATTGTGACCGGGCGCGAGGGCAGCCTCTATACCGGCGAACTGGACAACCAGCCGTATTGCACCGACGAGATGGCGCCGGGCATGCCGCTGTGCTTCGAGGCGCGGCATGTGATCAATATTTACCGGGAAGGGGCCGAGGAGAACTGAGCGATCCGCGCCGCAGCGGGCGTCAGAAGCTCGCCGCCAGGCCCAGTGAAACCCCCGACACATTGTTGCCGAACACATAGCGCACCACCGCCCGTATCCGCGTGACAAAGACCTCGTGCGCACTGGTATCCAGCTCCAGCCCGGTGCCAACCGTGGTCAGGTAATTGAAGCCGAGAATGCCTGCCTGGCTGCCGAAATAGTGCGAATGTGATAACTCAAGCACATAGCGCAGGGGCCGGTCCAGCGCGCGCAGGCCTGTCGGTGCCCGCCAGCGCGCCCACAGGTTGGCGGTCTGCGCCGTCGCCGAACCGGTCACCGCGCTTGAGGAGCCGCCGAAGCTCTGCAAATGGATGCTGGTGTAGCGCAGTTCGACGTCGACTTCATAGTTCTCGCGATAGTGCTCCCAGTCCAGCATCAGCGAGCCGCCCAGGCCGTACGCGTTCAGGCTGCCGCCATCGAGGAATTCGATCTGCCGGTCGGTGGCCTGCTCAACCGCGAACTTGCCGATCGACAGGTCGCTCGAGACATTGCCCAGAGAAAAATTGAAGATCGGCCGGATCACCAGTTCCTTGTTGGCGGTGATCGGGAAATCCCAGCCGATGCCGATGGTGCCCGAGAACGTGTTCCACCGGGTCGGGATGGAGCGCGATTCGGTGCCGTTGCTGGCAACAAAGGTGGGGTCGTAGCGGCTGTACGCGATCGCGCCTTCCAGGTAGAGCGGGAATGACTTGCTGATGGTGAAGCCGCCGCCGAGCTGCGACATGACGACGCCGGGGTCGTCGGTGCTGGCGTTGTTGATCGATAGCGAGCTGGAAGTCAGGTCGGGCACCACGGAATATGCCATCAGCGACAGCACCGCGTTGGCGTGCCGCTGCACGTTGGCACCGACCAGTTGCAGCCCGTTGCCGGCGGCCTGGCCGTGCGCGGTCCCCGCGGCCAGCAAGCCGAGCGCAGCCGCCGCGGCGCGCCAGCGGCAAGCGCGGCGCCGGCTGGCGCGAAACCGGTCAGTCGGCAGGCGTACGGACATGGGTATTTCCCCTTGCACACGGCTCACGCGGCGCCGCGTGGCGGCAGCCGTCCGACGCATTCTAGCCACGCGGGCAAGCGTGCGAACGGTGCGCAAAAGTTTTCAGATCGGTTTGCCGAGGCTTTGAATCGGGCGCGGAAGCGGCCAGGCCAGTATCAGGCCGCTGTATGGCGGCGTGGTGTCTGCTGCGCGCACGCATCGCCCGGATCGCACTTTTCTGCCGCAGCGGATGCCGCAGGCGGTGGCGGCCGGTGACGGCCCAGCCACAGCATCAGCGCGCTGCCGGCCCAGCCGGCAACAAACACCGTATCGCCCGCCTGGTTCAGCCACTCGCCGGCATCCGGCTGGCCGGCGAGCGACCACAGCCACTGCGCCGGCAGCCTGGCCGCGATCCACAGCGCGACCGCCGGCGCGCTGCCGTAGACGCCCGGCTGCCACCAATGGGTGGGAAGGGGAAGGCGCCAGCCGGGGCGGCGCAGCGGGTTCGGTACCACGATGTCTCCGGCCACCCGGCACGCTTGGCGTGCTGGCGGCGTCATGCGTTGGCCGAGGGCTTGCCCGGGTACGGCACTTGCCCTCGGCTGCATCATAGGGTGCAGTGCGCGGCGGCGTCCCGGCACGCCTGCGGCGGTGTGTGGCCCAGCCCACGTGGCGCGCGCCGGTTCAGTTTTTTTGCATGAAAGATGCGCAAAAGCGGGGCGTGCCAGGGGCCGATCTTTGCCAAACTCAATAGCAAGCACACAGATCAATGAGCAGAACAATGAGACCCGACGCCATGCTTCCCGCACTGTTTATCTCGCACGGTTCGCCCATGCTCGCCGTCGACCCCGGTCCCACCGGTGCGGCCTTCGATGCACTTGGCGAGCGCCTGCGGGCGCTGCCGCCACGCGCGGTGCTGGTGGTATCGGCGCACTGGATCTACAGCACGCTGGCGGTGAGCAGCCGCGAGCGCCAGGAAGCCTGGCACGACTTCGGCGGCTTCCCGCGCGACCTGTACGCGCTGCGCTACGATGCCCCGGGCTCGCCGGCGCTGGCCGCGCGCGTCAAGGCGCTGGTCGAGGCCGCGGCCATTCCCGGCGCCGGGTTTGTCGGCGAGGACGACGAACGGCCGCTCGACCACGGCGCCTGGATGCCGATGCGGCACTTTTTCCCGGACGCCGACGTACCGGTGGTGCAACTGGCGCTGAATCCTTACCTGCCGCCCGCCCTCCAGATCGAGATCGGCCGTGCGCTGGCGCCGCTGCGCGAGGAAGGCGTGCTGGTGCTGGCTTCGGGCAGCTTTACGCACAACCTGCAGGAAGTGTTCGGCAGCGGCGGCCGCCTTGAACAGCACGGGCCGCAGGCCGAGCCCTATGTCGAGGCCTTCCGCGGCTGGATGGGCGACGCGCTGGACGAGGCGCTGGCCACCGGCGACACCGGCCGCATTGCCAACTACCGCGCCGAGGCCCCGTACGCCCGCCGCGCGCACCCGACCGACGAGCACCTGCTGCCGTTCTACGTGGCGCTGGGCGCGGCGCTGGGGCCGCGGAGCGCAGCGGCGGGTACGCCGCCGGCCAGCGTGGCCCGGGTGGCAGACGAGGTTACCTACGGCGTGCTGGCGATGGACAGCTTTGTGTTCGAGGGGATCGGCGCCGGCACGCCGCTGCGCGCGGCCGCCTGAGCTGGCTTCAGCCGCGGCTCAGCGGCCATCCTTGCGCGGCGGCAGGTAGCGCCGCGCCGAGCGCGCGCCCGCCAGCGCGATCCAGCCCATGGTGAGCGCCACCACGGCCAGCCCCATGCGCAGGTCGGCCAGGTGCGCCACGCCGCCGATCAGCACCATGCAGCGCCGACATCACCAGGCGCGGGCGGCTGGCCTCCACCGTGGCGGCTTGCGCGTTCATGGCCACGTCGAAGCCGGCATTGGCCATGCCGAACGCCACCAGCGCGGGCAGCAGCCACCAGAACGAAGGCATGGCCAGGATCGCCACCGTGGCCAGCGGACATCGTGATGCGGGGGGGGGGGGGCGCGGCCGGCGCGTCGGCCCGGCCGCAAAAGCCCCTATTGTCGTGCATCCGCGCGACCGGGGCATGGCAGCGCTACGGCGCGGCACCCGCCACGCGCAACAGGCCGCGCCGGTGCAGTGCGTAGCCGAACGCCAGCAGCGCGCCCAGCGCCAGCGCCAGCATGACCCACAGCATCAGCCAGTAGCCGCCCGCGGCCCGCCATAGCAGCGCGCCCAGCCACGGCGCGGCGGCCTGCATCAGCAGCACCGGCGTCATCATCAGGCCGTTCAGCGTGGCGTAGTGGTGGCGCGAGATCAGCTCGGGCATGGCCATCGCGCGCAGCATCGTGTTGACGCCGTTGGCGCAGCCATACAGCACCGCGGCCACCATCAGCCAGGCGCCGTGGCCCAGCGCGAAGCAAAGCAGTCCAGCGCTCATCAGCAGATAGACCGGCAGCGACAGCCGCACCGGGTGGCGCACTGCCGCGCGCATCATCAGCATGCGGCCCGCAACCTGCGCCGGGCCGATCAGCGCCGCCACCACCAGTTGCTGCGACACCGGCAGGCCCTTCTCGGTCAGCATCGGGATCAGGTGCGCGCCCAGCAGCGAGGCCACCACTGCGGTCGCGGTGAAGGCCAGCACCACGGCCCAGAACACCGGCTGGCGCAGCGTGGTGCGCGCGATGCCGGTGCTGCCCGCGTCGGCGCCTGCGGTCGGCGTGCCGCTGTAGGTGGGATGCATGGCGTAGCGCATGCGCGCGTGCAGCGGCGCGCAGACCAGCAGGTTAAGCACTGCAAAGCCGACCAGCGTGGGCCGCCAGCCGGCATGCAGCACTAGCCATTGCGCCAGCGGCACGAAGATCGTGCTGGCAAAGCCGGCCATCAGCGTGACGATCATGATCGGCTTCTGGTACTGGTCGCCATAGGCCTGGCGCAGCACCACGAAGGCCGGCTCGTACAGCGTGGTGGCCATGGCCAGCCCGATCGGCACCCACATCAGCAGGAACATCGCGGGGAAGGGCGACCACGCCCACAGCAGCAGCCCCAGGCCGGCCAGCACCGAACCGGCGCCCATCACCCTGCGCGCGGGTGCGCGGTCCAGCAGCCGGCCCACCGCGAACGAGCACATCGCCCACACCAGCAGCCCCAGCGAATAGCCGCCTGCGAGGAATGGCCTGGACCAGCCCGTGCTGCGGATCATCGGCTCGATGAAGACGGTGAAGGCAAAAAACAGCGTGCCCCAGGAGATGGTCTCGGTCAGGCCGAGGATCCAGACCAGCCGGCGTGGCGGCGTGGCCGGCTGCGCGGGGCCGGCGCGTGCCGGGCTGGCGTCTGCGGGAGAATCGGTACTGGCGGCGTCCGTGTCGGAGCTGGCTTCTAGCGATGTCATGGCGGGCCCCGGCGAGGGGTGACGCCATGGCTGGCGGCGCGCGGGACCAGCGGGAAATTGTAGCGATCCTGCGCGCACCCCGCGCATCGGCACGACCTTTGCGGCGCTTTACTGTGCGGTCACCGGCGCAGGCGGACCCTTCAGTTCCACCACGTTGCCGTCCGGGTCGCTGACATAGAGCGACGGGCCCTTGCCTTCGGCCCCGAAGCGCTGCGCGACCTCGCTGGCCTCTACGCCGTGCCCGGACAGCCACGCGCGCAGCGCGGGCTCGTCAAACGGCTCGATGCGCAGGCAGAAATGGTCGAGGTTGCGGCCCTCGGCGCCAGGGCCCGCGCCGCCGGCACGGCCCAGCGGGCCGTCCAGCGAGACCAGGTCGATCAGCGCGCTGCCCGCGCGCAGCTGCGTCAGGCCGAAGTCGGGCTGCTCGCGTTCGACGCTGCAGCCCAGCACGTCGACATAGAACCGGCGCAGCGCGTCGACATCGGCGGTGCGCAGCACCAGGTGGTCGAGATCGAGGATGCGGAACATGGCGGGCATCAGTGGTGCAGGCCGTCGTAGTCGATGACCTTCAGACTGCCCAGGTCGACATTGTCCAGGCAGCGCACGTTCACCGCCGCCATCGGCTTGCCGTCCTTGTCCTGGCCATCGGCATAAGGGCCGCAGCCGCACACCGGGCAGAAGCGGTGCGCGATCTTCATGGTGTTGAAGCGGTACGTCGACGCATTGCTCTCCGGCGTATCCAGCTTGAAGGTGGCGCGTGGCACGAACCACAACAGGTGGCCGCGCCGCCGGCAGATCGAGCAATTGCAGCGGATCACGCTCGGGATGCTTTCGGCCTCGACCTCGAAAGCAATGTTGCCGCAGTGGCAGCTTCCGTGGAACGTCATGTCGTCTCCTTGTACGTCAGTCTGTTGCTGCTGGGAACCGGTGGTGCGCCGCAATATGCCGGCACATTGTTAGCTTTTTGACAGTGTAGCGCCGCTGCGGGTGCCACAATGCCGGCACAACATGACGAGCGGATGTGCGGCCCTCGCACACCCTCCCCACAAAAGGAGACCAGCATGAGCGACACCCACGCGCCCGCGCGCGCGAGCTTCAGCCATATGGAACACGGCACCCGCGAGGACTGGGCCGCGATTTCCGCCGAGTTCATGCCGTATGCGCGGGCGCTGCCCGACCGCGTGCTGGCGCACCTGCGGCTGCTCGATGGCGATTGCGGCGGCTTCCCGGTGGACCGGCTCACGCATTCGCTGCAGACCGCGACGCTGGCGCACCGGGACGGGCAGGATGAGGAATACGTGGTCTGCGCGCTGCTCCACGATATCGGCGATACGCTCGGCAGCTTCAACCATCCCGATATCGCGGCGGCGATCCTGAAGCCCTTTGTCAGCGCAGAGAACCTGTGGATGGTGGAAAAGCATGGCGTGTTCCAGGGCTATTACTTCTTCCATCACCTCGGGCTCGACCGCAACCTGCGCGAGCAGTATCGCAACCAGCCGGAGCTGTTCGAGCGCACTGCCGAGTTCTGCCGCAAGTACGATGCGGCGGCGTTCATGACGGATTACGACACGCTGCCGTTGTCGTTCTTCGAGCCGATGGTGCGTCGGGTGTTGTCGCAGCCGAAAAACTCGATGTATGTGAAGCCGGGGGAAAAGGAGCTGGCGCGGCCGTAGGGCACATTGCGCCTCGTTGACCGATCGTATTTTCCTCTCCCCTCACGGGGAGAGGGGACGAACAGCGCGGAGATTTAAAGGCTCTTGCCTTACGCTGCCCGCTGCGCCGTTTCCGGATGCCTGAACTGCTCCAGCAGTTTTTGCCAGCGCCCACGCACCGCCTTCAGGTTGTTTTCCTTCACGTGCCCGAAGCCCCGGATATCATCCGGCAGGTTGGCCAGCGTCACCGCGGTGTCATAGTTGGCGGCATTCAGTCCCGCCACCAGCTCATCCAGCAAGGCACGGTATTCGCCGATCAGCGCGCGCTCGGTACGGCGTTCCCCGGTCTTGCCAAAGACATCGAACATGCCGCCGCGCAGGCCCTTCATCTTCGCCAGCACGCGGAACAGCGTCATCGTCGACGGACCGAATCTGCGCTTGACCAGATGACCTTTGTCGTCGCGCTTGGCCGTCGTCGGCGGCGCCAGCCAGAAGTTGAGCTGGTAGTCCTTGCCCGGTTCGCCTTCGAACTGCGCGCGCAGCTTGTCGAGGAAGACGGGATCGGTATAGAGCCGCGCCACCTCGTACTCGTCCTTGTACGCCATCAGCTTGGCCAGGTTGCGCGCCGCGGCCTCGGTCAGCGGCAGCGGCTTGCCGCCGCCTGCCAGCGCGCTTTCGGCCGCGCGCACGCGGTCGATGGCTTCGCGGTAGGTGCGCGCGTAGGCGGCGTCCTGGTAGGCCGTCAGGTGTTCCATGCGGCGCGCGACCAGCTTCTCCAGCATCGCCCCGGTCGAGCTTGGCAGCTTGACCACTTCCGCGCCTTCGGCAGTGTTCTGCAGCTTGCCGGTCAGCGACAGCACGTGCTCCGGGTCGTGCGCCATATGGCGGCCCCAGTCGAACGCGGCCTTGTTCTTCTCGACGGCCACGCCGTTGAGTTCGATCGCGCGCTCCAGTGCCTGCAGCGTCAGCGGGATCCAGCCCTTTTGCCACGCGTAGCCGAGCACCAGCGGGTTGGTGTAGATGGCATCGCCCAGCAGCGCCACGGCCAGGCCGCTGGCGTTGATGAAGTCGCACTTCTCGCCGACGGCGTTGCGCACGTCCTGTTCGGCCGACACGCCCGGGAACTGCCACTTGGGGTTCTTGATGAACTCGGCGGTGGGCGTCTGCGCGGTATTGACCACGGCGCGCGTGCGGCCTGCCTGGGTCTTGGAGATGACTTCGTCGGTGGCCGAAACGATGGCATCGCAGCCGATCACCAGGTCGGCTTCTCCCATCGCGATGCGCGTCGCGTGCAGGTCATCGGGGCGCGCGGCCAGCTGCACGTGCGATAGCACCGCGCCGCCTTTCTGCGCCAGGCCCGCCATGTCGAGCACGGTCACGCCCTTGTTTTCCAGGTGCGCCGCCATCCCCAGCAGGCCGCCGATGGTCACCACGCCGGTACCGCCCACGCCCGTCACCAGGATGCCGTAGGCACGGCGGATCGGCGGCAGCTCCGGCGCAGGCAGCGCGGGCAGGCTCTCCATCGACACGCCATGCTGCTCGGGCTTGCGCACCTGCGCGCCTTCGGCCGAGACAAAGCTCGGGCAGAAGCCGTTCAGGCACGAGAAGTCCTTGTTGCACGACGACTGGTTGATCTGGCGCTTGGTGCCGAAATCCGTCTCCAGCGGCTCCACTGACAGGCAGTTCGACTTGACCGAGCAATCGCCGCAGCCTTCGCACACCGCGTCATTGATGAAGACGCGGCGTGCCGGGTCTTCCATCGTGCCGCGCTTGCGGCGGCGGCGCTTTTCGGTGGCGCAGGTCTGGTCGTAGATCAGGATGGTGCAGCCCGGCACTTCGCGCAGCTCGCGCTGCACGCTGTCGAGCTGGTCACGGTGATGGATGTCGATGCCCTGGGGCAGCTTGATCGCCGCGTTGTACTTCTCCGGCTGGTCGCTGACGATGACGATCTTCTTCGCGCCCTCGCTGTGCACCTGCCAGGCGATGTCCTGCACCGACAGCTGGCCGTCCACCGGCTGGCCGCCGGTCATCGCCACCGCGTCGTTGTACAGGATCTTGTAGGTGATGTTGACGCCCGCGGCGATCGACGCGCGGATCGCCAGCAGCCCGGAATGGAAGTAGGTGCCGTCGCCCAGGTTGGCGAACACATGCTTGTCGCCCGCGAACGGCGCCTGGCCGATCCACGCCACGCCTTCGCCGCCCATCTGGCTGAAGGTGCTGGTATTGCGGTCCATCCACACCGTCATGTAGTGGCAGCCGATGCCGGCCAGCGCGCGCGAGCCCTCCGGCACGTTGGTGGAGGTGTTGTGCGGGCAGCCCGAGCAGAACCACGGCTTGCGTTCCGCCGTCACGCGCGGGGTAGCCAACGCCTTTTCCTTGGCCTCGATGATGGCCAGCCGCGCGGTGATGCGCGCGCGCACGTCCATCGGCAGCTCGAACTTGTCCAGCCGCGTGGCGATGGCCTTGGCGATGATCGCGGGCGACAGTTCATAGTGCGCCGGCAGCAGCCAGTTGCTTTGCGGGATCGACCATTCGCCGCCGGCGTTGTCCTTCTCGTCGAACTTGCCGTAGACCCTGGGGCGCACGTCGTCGCGCCAGTTGTACAGCTCTTCCTTGAGCGCGTACTCCATGATCTGGCGCTTTTCTTCGACCACCAGGATTTCCTGCAGGCCCTCGGCAAACGCGCGCGCGCCATGCGCTTCCAGCGGCCAGACGCAGCCGACCTTGTACAGGCGGATGCCGATCTGCGCGCAGGTGGCATCGTCCAGCCCCAGGTCGGCCAGCGCCTGGCGCGTATCCAGGTAGGCCTTGCCGCCGGTCATGATGCCGAAGCGCGCGTGCGGCGAATCGATCTCGATGCGGTCCAGCTTGTTGGCCCGCACATAGGCCAGGCCCGCGTACCACTTGTAGTCGAGCAGGCGCGCTTCCTGTTCCAGCGGCGGATCGGGCCAGCGGATATTCAGGCCGCCCGGCGGCATGATGAAGTCGTCCGGCAGCGCGATCTGCACGCGGTGCGGGTCCAGCTCCACCGAGGCCGACGATTCCACCACGTCGGTCACGCACTTCATCGCCACCCACAGGCCGGAATAGCGGCTCATGGCCCAGCCGTGCAGGCCGTAGTCGAGATATTCCTGCACGTTAGACGGATACAGCACCGGCAGGCCGCAGGCCTTGAAGATGTGCTCGGACTGGTGCGCCAGTGTCGACGACTTGGCCGAATGGTCGTCACCCGCCAGCACCAGCACGCCGCCGTGCTTCGACGAGCCGGCCGAGTTGGCGTGCTTGAACACGTCGCCGGTGCGGTCCACGCCCGGCCCCTTGCCGTACCACATGCCGAATACGCCATCGAATTTGGCGTCGGGGTACATATTGACCTGCTGCGAGCCCCACACCGAGGTCGCGGCGAGATCCTCGTTCAGCCCCGCCTGGAACACGATGTTGTGCGCGGCCAGGTGCTTCTTGGCCTTCCATAGCGACTGGTCCAGCGCGCCCAGCGGCGACCCCCGGTAGCCGGAGATAAAACCGGCGGTGTTCAGCCCGGCGGCGCGATCGCGCTCCTGCTGCAGCATGGGCAGGCGTACCAGCGCCTGCGTGCCGCTGATGTAGATGCGGCCACGCTCCAGCGTGTATTTGTCGTCGAGGGAAACATTAGCGAGCGCGCGGTGGATGGCGTCGCTGACCGGCGGGGTCAGGGGGGCATTCATAGGTGCTCCTCTATGGGGCGTGTTGTCGGGATCACCGACACCTGCAGTTGTGGGCAGTCGCCTCGCGGCCTCTTGTGGAAGCGTTGGGCGGCTGTGTCTCTGCGCGGCATGGTAGCACCGCCGTGCGGTCGGCGGTACCTTGCAGCGCAGCACGAAACGTGCCCATGGCAACGGTGATTTCCCGTATGGACGGGGCTTCGCGTGTACACTGCGTTGCATCGAGAACGCCGGCGATGCCGCCCGCGATCCTCGACGCACCACATCTGCCGCGCCAGCCTGGTGCAACCTGATTTTCGATTGCCCGTCTCATGCACGGGCAAACCAGCGAATACCCGAACATGACCAATTCCCCCCGCCAGGGCACCGCGACCCTGGCCGTGCTGATCGACGCCGACAACGCGGCGCCCGCCATCGTCGAAGGCCTGCTGGCCGAAGTCGCCAAGTACGGCGTCGCGGCCGTCAAACGCATCTACGGCGACTGGACCCGTCCCAACCTGGCCGGCTGGAAAGAGCGGCTGCTGTCGCATTCGATCCAGCCGATCCAGCAGTTCCGCTACACCGTCGGCAAGAACGCCACCGACAGCGCCATGATCATCGACGCCATGGACCTGCTGTACACCGGGCGTTTCGACGGCTTCTGCATCGTCTCCAGCGACAGCGACTTCACCCGGCTGGCCTCGCGCATCCGCGAGCAGGGGCTGATCGTCTACGGCTTCGGCGAGCGCAAGACGCCCAAGCCCTTTGTCACCGCCTGCGACAAGTTCATCTACTCCGACGTGCTGCGCGCCGAAGCCGATACCGAAGGTGCTGACGAAGCCGCCGCGCCGACGCGCAAGCGCAGCACCGGCGAACTGCGCCAGGATTCGCGCCTGGTGCGCCTGCTGCAGAGCGCGGCGCAGGCCGTGTCCGACGAGGACGGCTGGCTGACGCTGGGCAGCATGGGCAACCACATCGCCAAGCAGGCGCCGGAATTCGACTCGCGCAACTATGGCTACGGCAAGCTCTCGGAGCTGGTGGCGGCCACTGGCCTGTTCGAGGTGGAAACGCGCAACGGCGGCAACAACAAGACCATCTGGATCCGGCTGAAGAAGCGCGGCAGGGGCGGCGGCGAGCAGCAACAGCGGCCGTCGCAGCAGCAACCCGCGCCTCAGCCCGAAGCGGCGCGCCGCAATCCCATCCCGGCGCCGGTGGAAAGCCCCGAGCCGGCCCCGGAACCGGCGGCTGTCCAGCCGGCATTCCTGGCCGACGACGCGCCCCCGTTCGTTGCTGCGGATGTCGTGCAGCCCGAGCCGGAACCGGTGCCACCGCTCGAAGCCGCGCCCCAGCCCGATCCCGAGCCCAAGCCCGATGCGGAACCCAAGTCGCGCAGCCGCAAACGCCCGGCGCGCCGTCCGGAAGTGACGCTCAACGAGACGCCGTGGCCGATCGACCAGTCGGTGTTTGCGGCGCCGGGAGCGACGGTGTTGACGGCGACGGTGGGGACGGAGCCGGACGTGGCGGCGGAACAGGAAGGAGTCGTCGAAGTGGTAGCCGAGGCGGTGGCCGAAGCGGCAGCTGCACCGGCGCCGGCACGGAAGCCGCGCAAGCGGCCTAGCAAGAAGACTGCACAAGCCGCGGAGTAACTGAGCGCGGCGGTTTGCTCCCCTCTCCCGCTTCGCAGGGTAGGGGAGCCTGTGCGAGCGGCGTCAGGCAAACAGACGCCACTGCCATATCCCACTTACCGCACCAGCTGATTGATCTCGATAATCGGCATCAACACCGCCAGCACGATCAACAGCACCACCACCCCCATCGTCAGGATCAGCAGCGGCTCCAGCAGGCTGGTCAGGAACAGCGTGCGCCGTTCCAGTTCCTGCGCCTCGCCCTGCGCAGCGCGGTCCAGCATTACCGGCAGATTGCCGGTCGCCTCGCCTGACCGGATCAAATGCACCAGCACCGGCGGAAACTGGTTCTGCGCCGCCAGCGCGCGCGCCAGCGACGCCCCTTCACGCACGCGCGTATTGGCATCCTCCACATTGGCACGCAGCGCCTCGTTGGTCAGTGTCTCGCCGGCCGCCTGCAGGCTGCGCAGGATCGGCACGCCCGCCGACACCAGGATCGCCAGCGTGCCGGCAAAGCGTGCGGTGTTATAGCCGCGGATCAGCTTGCCGAACAGGGGCGCGGTCAGCAGCCACCGGTGCCATTCCAGCCGCACCGCCGGCTGCTTCAGCAGGCTGCGGATCGCCAGCGCAACCACGGCGATGAACGCCAGCGCGGCCCACCACCAGTTGCGCACGAAATCCGACAGCCACAGCATGATGATGGTGAGCGTCGGCAGCTTCTGCTTGGTGTTCGCAAACACGCTCACCACCTGCGGCACCACGTATGACAGCAGGAAGATCACGATCGCGAATGCGACCACCGTGACGATAGCCGGATAGGTGAACGCGAGCCGGATCTTCGACGTCAGCGTATTGCGCGACTCGATATATCCCGCCAGCCGTTCCAGCACCAGCCCGAGATGGCCCGAATGCTCGCCAGCCGAAACCAGCGCGCGGTAGATATCCGGAAAGTCGCGCGGATGCTGCGCCAGCGCCACCGACAGCGAGCTGCCGCCCATCACCTCGGCGCGGATGCCGGCCAGCAGTTCGTGCACATACGGCCGTTCGGCCTGGTCGGCCAGCGCGCCGAGCGCTTCGTCCAGCGGCAGGCCGGCCACGATCAGGCTGGCGAGCTGGCGCGTGAACAACGCCTGCTCCTGCGTCGACAGCTTGCGCGCGAACAGCTGGCTGCCGCTGCGCGGGGCCAGCCCGGCACCGGCCAGCGCATCGACGGTCAGCGGCGTCAGCCCGCGCGCGCGCAGTTGCGAGCGCGCCTGGCGCGGGCTGTCGGCCTCGATGACGCCGCGGTCGGTCTTGCCGGCGGCGTCGGCGGCTTCGTAGCGGAAGGCTGGCATCCGGTGTCTGCTCCGCCTCAGTCGCGCGTCACGCGCAACACTTCCTCAAGCGAGGTCGCGCCGCTGTCGATCCAGCGCTGCGCGTCGCTGCGCATGGTGTGCATGCCATGCGCCAGCGCTACCTGCTTGATCTCCGATTCCGGCGCCTGCCGGTGGATCATGGTGCGGATCTCGTCGCCGACGGTCAGCAGCTCGTAGACGCCCATGCGCCCCTGGTAACCCGACTGTCCGCACTTGTCGCAGCCGACCGGATGCCACACATGCTGCAGCGGCTTGCCCTGCGCCTGCAGCGCTTCGGCATCGGCAGCGGCTACTCCCTCGGGCAGCTCGATCACTTCCTCGCGCTTGCAGTGCGGGCACAGGCGCCGTACCAGCCGCTGCGCCAGCACGCCCAGCAGCGACGACGAGAGCAGGAACGGCTCGATCCCCATGTCGACCAGCCGCGTCACCGCCGAGGCCGAGTCGTTGGTGTGCAGCGTCGCCAGAACCAGGTGGCCGGTCAGCGAGGCCTGCACCGCGATCTGCGCGGTCTCCAGGTCGCGGATCTCGCCGATCATCACCACGTCCGGGTCCTGGCGCAGGATCGCGCGCAGGGCCTTGCCGAAGGTCATGTCGATACGCGCATTGACCTGGGTCTGGCCGATGCCGTCGAGGTCGTACTCGACCGGGTCTTCCACCGTCATGATGTTGGTGGTGCGCGCATCCAGCCGCGACAGCGCGGCATACAGCGTGGTGGTCTTGCCCGAGCCGGTCGGCCCGGTCACCAGCACGATGCCGTGCGGCTGCCGGATCAGGTGGTCGAAGCCGCGCAGCGTGTCGGGCGCCATGCCCAGCCTGGCCAGGTCGAGCCGGCCCGCTTCCTTGTCGAGCAGGCGCAGCACCGCGCGCTCGCCGTGGCCGGTGGGCAGCGTCGACACGCGCACGTCCACCGGCCGCCCGCCCACGCGCAACGTGATGCGGCCGTCCTGCGGCAGGCGCTTCTCGGCGATATCGAGCTGCGCCATGATCTTGATGCGCGAGATCAGCGCGCCGTGCAGCGCCTTCTTCGGCCGCACCACGTCGCGCAGCGTGCCGTCCACGCGGAAGCGCACCACCGACGACGACTCGAACGGCTCGATGTGGATATCCGATGCGCCTTCGCGCGCCGCCTGCGTCAGCAGCGCGTTGATCATGCGGATGATCGGCGCGTCGTCCTCGGACTCGAGCAGGTCTTCCACGGCGGGAATGTCCTGCATCAGGCGCGACAGGTCGACCTCGCCCTCGACTTCGCCCACCACCTGCGCGGCGCTGCCGTCCTGGCGGTTATAGGCATCGGACATGGCGCGCTCGAGCGCCTCGGGCTCCAGCACGCGCAGCCGCAGCGCGCCGTGCACCCGGGCGATTTCCGCCAGGGCGGTCGGGGAGGTGGCGCGGCTGACCCATACCTCCAGTCCGTCGGGGCGCTGGTGCGCGATCAGCAGCGGCGCTTCGCGCGCAAAGCCGTACGGAACCAGCCGCGCCGCCATCGGCGAGGGCGGTTCGAGCGTATCGAGGGGAGGGGTCTGGACTTCGCTCGCCATGGCAGGCCTCAGTTCTGGACAGCGCCCGGCGTGGCGGCTTCGCCGCGCTGGCTCAGCGGCTGCTGCAAGGCCGCGGGCGGCGGCACCGCTTGCGGCTGTGCCGGCACGCCGGGCTGCTGCGGATTCTGCGGCAGTGTCTGCGGCAGAGGCAGCGGCGCCGGCACCGGGCCGTTTGCGCGCGGATCGACGAACGGCGTGGTCGGCGCGTCGGCCGGCGGCAGCAGCGGCGTGTTGGTGTCGCGCACCATGATGTTAGGCGATACAAAGCCCTGCTGCTGCGCGCGCATGTAGTCGTAGCGGTCCGCGGTCAGGCGGTCGGCTGCGCCCGTCGTGCGCATCACATACGGGCGCAGGAACACCAGCAGGTTGGTCTTGGAGCGGTTCTTGTTCTCGTAGCGGAACAGCCCGCCGATCAGCGGGATGTCGCCCAGCAGCGGCACCTTCTGCACGCCGTCGCCATACGAATCCTCGATCAGGCCGCCGAGCACGATGATCTGGCCGTCGTCGACCAGCACATTGGTTTCGATCGAGCGCACATTGGTGGTCGGGCCCTGCACCTGCGTCAGCGTGCCAGCCACCACCGACGACGACTCCTGGAAGATCTGCATCTTGACCAGCCCGCCGTCGGTGATCTGCGGCTTCACGCGCAGCGTGATGCCCACGTCCTTGCGGTCGAAAGTCTGGAACGGCGTCACCGAGGCCGCGCCGCCGGTCTGCGCATACGAGCCGGTGGTGATCGGGATGTTCTGGCCGATCAGGATCTTGGCTTCCTCGTTCTCCAGCGTGATCAGGTTCGGCGTGGACAGCAGGTTGACGCTGCCATTGGTGCCGAGCGCGCGCAGCAGCGCGCCCAGCCCCATCGCCTTGTTGACGATGCCCAGGTTCAGGCCGCCCACGTCCGGCACCAGCTGCTGCGCCGCGGCGATGCCGGCGGTGCGGTTGCTGTCGAACAGCGCACCGGCCAGGGTCAGGTTCAGGATGTTCTGCCCGCCGGTACCGAAGTTGGTGCCGGCAAAGACGTTGTTGTTGCCGCTCGAGGAACTGATCAGGCCCTGCCACTGGATGCCGAGCTCGCTCGCCTGCGTCGCAGTGACCTCAACGATCATTGACTCGATGTAGACCTGCGCGCGGCGCGCGTCGAGGTCGTCGATCACCCCGCGCAGGTTGCGGTAGACCGGCTCGCTGGCGGTGATGATCAGCGAGTTGGTCGACGGATCGGCCTGGATGATGCCGCCGGTGGTCGGTTGCGTACTGGTGCCAAACGACGCGGCAAAGGCCGAGTTGCCATAAGCGCCGCCGCCCGTGCCCGACGTGCCGCCGCGCATGCCGGTCTGCGTGCCGGTGGTGCCGCCGGTGAACTGGCCGCCGGCCGGCGTCGAGACATTGGTCAGGCCGCCCCCGCCGGCGATGCCGCCCGCAGCACCGGCGCCACCGGGCTGGGTCGCGGAGGCAAAGCTGCTGTCGGCCGCGACGATGGCGCGCAGCGTGGCGGCCAGCTTGACCGCATCGGCATTGCGCAGCGGCACCACCCAGATATTGCCGGGGCGGGCGTAGGGCTGGTCGAGCTTCTCGATCAGCTGGCGCGCCTGCTGCAGCCGCGCGCGGCTGGAGGCGCGGATCATCAGCGCGTTGCTGCGCGGCTCGGCCACCACGGAGGTGCGCAGCGTGGCGTCGACGCCTGGCGCGCCGCCACCGCCGGCCGCACCCGCGGCGCCGGGGTCGAGCAGCTTCTGCAGCACCTGCGCGGTGTCGCTGGCCAGCGCATGGCGCAGCGGTACCAGTTCGACCTCGCCCGAAGCGGGCGCGTCGATCGCGGCGATGATGCGCGCCAGCCGGCGCAGGTTGTCGGCGTAGTCGGTGATGACCAGCGTGTTGTTGGCCGGATAGGCGGTGATGGTGTTGTTGGGCGCGATCATCGGCCGCAGCACCGGCACCAGGTTGTTGGCCGACTCGTAGTTGAGCCGGAACACCTGCGTCACCACCTGGTCGCCGCGGCTCGGCGCCGCGCCGATCACCGTGGGCGAGCCCTGCAGCTTGGCGTCCGCTTCGGGCACGACCTTGGTGAAGCCGTTGCTCTCGACCATCGCATAGCCCTGCATGCGCAGCACCGAGCCCAGGGTCTGCAACGCCTGCGCGCGCGACACCGGCTGCTCGGTGACCAGGTTCACCGTGCCCTTCACGCGCGGGTCGATCACGAAGTTCTTGCCGGTGGCCTGCCCGACCGCCTTGATCACCGAGTCCAGGTCGGCATTGACGAAGTTGAGCACCACCTGATCGCGGTTGGCCGGCGTGACATCGGGCGGCGCCGGCGGCGTGCCCTGGGTGCGTGCGCCCGGCGCACCGGGCTGGGCCCACAGCGGCGCGGGCACCAGCAGCGAGAGCCCGCACAGCAGGGCCACGGCGCGGGCGCAGGCGGTCTGGAAAACAGGTCGGGTGGCATGGGTTGTCATAGTCATTTCCGTACGCTCCTGGCGCTGCCTGGCATCAGAAGCGCAGCCTTGTCACGTTGTTGTCTCGTCGTCCCAGCAGGCTCAGCAAGCTGGTCAGTTGCGTTTCCGCATCGGGCTCGGCATGCGCGGTGCCCTCGAAGCGCGCCTGCCGGCCAAGCGTGCCGCTGCCCTCCAGGTACAGCGGCCCGGCGATAGTACTCAGTTGCAGCTTGCCGCCGCCGGCGCCGCTCCAGTCGATCTCGGCGCGGTAGCTGCCCAGCGGGCGCAGCCGGCTGACCGCGGACGACACCTGCTCGATGCGCAGCGTGACATGGCCGCGCATGCCATTGCCATTTCCGCTGCCATTTCCGGCGTTATTTCCGCCACCTTTCTGGCCGGAAAAGCTGCCTTGCAGCGTCGACCAGTCCGCGCGCATCAGGCCATCCGGGCGCAGCGTATTGAACGGCGCGCCGATGCCTTCCAGCAGCGATGCCGGCAGCCGCATCGCGCCGGACTGCACGGTCCAGCCGCCCGGCGTCGCGGTGATCGTCACCGGCGCGGCCATGGCTTCGGTGTGCGTCACCACCGCGCGCGCGGTGCCGGCCAGCAGCGGCCAGAAGGCCAGCGTCCACTGCAGCCTGCCCGGCAGCACCGTGGCGGTCTGGCTGCCGGCGCCGGCCGACAGCGCCAGCGTGGCGCTGCCGCGCCACAGCGAGCCGCTGGCATCGGCCAGCAGCACCCGTCCCTGCGTCTGCGTGGCCACGCGCTCGGCGATCCACGTGGCCGGCAACATCGCCACCACCGTTGCCGCGGCGCTGGCCAGTCCCAGCGCGAGCCAGCGCAGGCCCCGCCATGCACCCGGCTGGCGCAGCTTGCGGCGCGGCAGCCGCAGCGTTTCCAGCCGTACCATCAGCTGCGGCCGCCCGGACCCTGCAGGGTCGCGCTGACATTGACCAGCGCCGTGGCGCCGACATAGACGATGCGGGCGTCGATCACTTTCATGCGCTGCTGCTGGCGCACGTCCTGCAGCCAGCTGCTGAACGCGCCGAAGGGCACCTTGTCGAGCTGCACCTGGACATTGTTGTCGGCGCCGGCGGCAAGCCGGGCCGCCTTCAGGCCATGCTGGCCCAGGCTGTCCTGCAGCGCCTGCGTCAGCGCGTCGCCGCGCAGCGCCGGTGCCGGCGTGGCCTTGAGGCCGCGCGCTTCCTGCGCCAGCGTTTCCATTTCGGCCAGGTCGGCGCGCATCTGCGGCAGGTTGCGCGCCAGGCGCTGGCGGCCTTCGGCGGCCGGCTCCCACAGCAGCGTGTAGCCGATCACCAGCACCATCACCGCGGCGCCGCCGGCCAGGATGGCCTGCTCGCGCGGGTTGCGCGCCGCCCAGAACGCGTTGAAGCGATCCTGCCAGGCTTGCGGCACGCGCGGACGCAGCCGCGCCAGGCGCGCGCGCAGGGCGGTAGTGCTTGCGGACCGGGCGGGGCGGGACGTGTGGTTTCGGGCGGAGTCTTTCATGGCATCCATGCGTATCGTGCTGCCGCGCTCACAGGCCCGGCCTGACGGTCCAGCGCGAGCCCGGCGTCACCGGCGTGGCGCCGCCCGTCGCGCCGCCCGCCGCACTGCCTGGTGCGCTACCTGCGCCGCCTGCCGCGCCACCGGTCTTGTCCTCTTCCATCTGCAGGCCGGCCTGGCGCGCGGCATTGCGCAGGCCGGCAATGTCCGTGCCCGGCTTGAGCGTCACCACCAGCATGCGGCCGCGGTATTCCAGCGCCTGCAGCGCATCCGGCGGCAGCCGGTGCGCGGCCTGGGCAAAGCGGTCGGCCAGCGGCAGGAAGTCTTCCGGCGTGCTGCGGCCGCTGGCGATGCGCAGCTGCTCGACCTGGCGCCGCATCTGCAGCGGCGCGTCCAGGATGGCCTGGGTCTGCGGGAAGGCGCTGCGCAAGGTCTGCTGCTGCGCGGCTTCCACGCGCTGCTGCTCGTTGCGCAGCAGCAGCCAGTGGATGTTCATGCCCAGCACCTGCACCAGGACGATGCCGGCCAGCAGCGCCAGCGGCACCCGCCATGCAGCCAGGTTCCAGCGGTCGGCGCGGCCTTGCGCGAACTCGAACTGCGCCAGGTCCAGTGCCGGATCGCGCAGGCACGCCTGCGCGCCCTCGATCCACAGCGGCCAGCCGGCGCGGGCGGCGCCGCGCAATGCGGGAACCGGCGCCGCGGCGGCGGCATCGGCGTCGGCGTACCAGTTGCCTTCGGGCGCCAGCGCCTGCCAGGCCGCGAGGGCGTCGTCGCCCAGCAGCAGGCCGTAGCCGGCGTGTGCGCCGGTGCGCACCGTCAGCTGCCACCGGCTGGCCAGTGCAGGGCCGGGCTCGGCGCCGCCGAGGGTGGCGCTGTCGAGCAGTTCGCCGCCGTCAGCCAGAGCGCTGGCGGCTGCCTCGACCACCAGCGTGGCCGGCTCGTCCGGTGCGGTGTTCTCCGCCGGCCGCAGTGTGGGCTCGGCACCGGGCGCCTCGGCGGCGGCAACCTCCGCCGCTGCCAGCGGCACGCACAACTGCGCCGGCAACACATGGCGGCGGCGATGGCGGTGTTCGGCAAAGGCGTCGAGCACGGCCCGCAGCCAGGCGCGGTCGGCCACCATCAGCAGCCGCCGGCGTGGGCCGCGAATTGCGGCGCTGCCGTCGAGCGAGGGCCCCACGCCGATATGGCAGGGCTGGGCGTCGGTGGCGAGCGCGTCTTCGATCAGGTTGGGCAGCGCCTGCTTCAAACGCGCCGGCGGCAGCGGCGGCACGCTAGCGGTGGTCAGCAGTACGTCGCTGGCCGCCAGGATCAGCACCAGGCGTTCGGCGGCGGGCAGGTCGGCGATGCGGGTGTGGCCTTCACGCAACACTTCAAAGGCCGTGCTGCCGGCCGCGCGCCGTGCGGCGTCGGTGCCGGTGCGCACCAGCGCGAACGGCAGGGCGCCGAACTGCCAGGGTTGCGGCTGATCGTGCGGCCGGTGCGGCAGGCGGACATAGAGGGTGGTGCTCAATTTTTCCTTAACGTGGCGTCAGTGGCGCCAATGGCGGGACGTGGGGGAAAAACCCGGGAAGGCGCATTGCCGCGTGGCGCCTCGCTCGCGCCAGCGTCGCAGCATACCTTGCCTGTGTGACTAAACCGCGTCAATACCGTTCCTCCCCGGTTGCCAATGCCTGCAAGCCGCGCCGACCGTGGATGCTCGGTACGCCTTGTATCAGACATTCAGCGCAGGTCCGGCAGCCGGTCGGCGTCCTGTATCCAGACCACCCGTGTCGTATTGGTGGCACCCAGCGGCTCGCCGCGGTAGATCAGCGAGACCTGCAGCCGGCTGGCGCGTTCGTGGCGAACCAGTCCGTAGACCAGGAAATAGTGCGAGCGTACGTCGATCATATTGGCCAGGCTGGCGCTGTCGGCCTGGGGCGCGACCGCGGCCAGCTGGGTCTGCACGTTGCCGACGTTGTTGAAGTAGGCGCGGTCGCGCTGGCGTACCAGTTCGCGGGCGCGTTCCAGCGGCAGCTTGTCGATCACGGCGGCCAGCACCTCGGCCTCGGCGGTATTGGCGTTGACCAGGGTGCGCTCGGGCAGCACGGTGACGAATGGCTCCAGCACGGCGATCATTTCCGGCGTATAGCCGGGCAGGGACAGCAGCCCCTGCACGCTGTCGAGCGGGCGCGGCGCCGCGCGGCCGCCGTCGCTGCCGCCTTGCGCCGCCTGCAGCATGGCGCGCGCGGTAGACTCGGCCAGTTGCGGGTTCAGGCCCACGGTCTGCAGCAAACGGCGGTAGGCGGCCTGGGCAGCGGGATCGACCGAAGCGGCGCGCCCCTGGCCGCCGGCGGTGGCGGTCCAGATCACCAGGTTGGCGAGATTGAAGCGCGCCTGCGCATCGAGAATGCGGCCGGACAGGAACGAGGTCTCGCCGGCCACGTCGGTGCGCAGCGAGGCCCCAAGGAAATCCGACAGCCGGGTTTCGGCGATCGGCACCGCCCAGGGCTCGCCGAGCTGGTCGACGTTGGTGCGGCGCTGGTCGTCACGCAGGATCAGCCGCGCCCAGTCGACCGCGGCGCGCTCGATCCAGGTCGCCTGCGCCAGCAGCCGCTGGTTCTCGATCGCACGGATCTGCACCTGCTGGCGCCACAGCATGCCGGACACCACCACCACGGCCAGCGTCACTATCAGCAGCGCGGTGACCACGGCGGCGCCGCGGGCGCGGCGCCTAGCGAAGGCCGGGCGGGAGCGGACGGGGGCGCGCCTCATAGCCCGGTCATGCAGATCTTCTGGAACTGCCGCGGCGCATCGCCGTCGCCCATGCGCGCGAACACGGTCAGTTCGACCGCGCGCACCGCGGTGTTGGGCAGCGCCGTGCCGACGTCCGAGGCGGCCACAGCACTGGCGGCATTGCCGGAGAACAGCACGTTGCGGATGCGCCCGGTATCGGCCTGCCAGCCGGCAGGCTCCACCCAGGCGCGCACGCTCATGCCGGCGACGTCGGGCAGCACGCGCCGCACCTGCGCCGCATTGTTGCCGCCCTGGCGCAGCGACAGCAGCGCCGACTGTAGCCCGGCCCGGTCCGCCACCGGCGGCGCGGCCACCCGCACCAGCGTATTGCCGTCGATCTGGTACGACAGCACCTGCCACGCCGGCGGCTGCCCCTCGTCGCGGCGGTCGCGCACCAGCAGCAGCCGGTCCTGGCCGACCTCGACCGGGCTGCCCTGCAGCAGCGCGGGGCTGGCCAGGTGCTCGCAGTCGGCCTGGAACTGCCCGTAGAGAATCTTCAACGCATCCAGGCGCGCATCGTGGTCGGTCAGGCGCTCGCGGCTGCGCGTCAGGCTGTCGAGCGCGCGCCAGCCGATCACCGCCATCACCGCCAGCAGCGTGATCGCGACCAGCATCTCCAGCAGCGTGAAGCCGCGGGTGCGCCGGCCTGGGCGTTGACGCTCAGAGCACGTTGCGGGCTTCATTGGGAACGATGGTGACCAGCCACGCCAGCCGCACTGACTTGTCGGTGGCGGACGGGTAGACCGCGATCTCGACGCGGCGGAAAACCGGATTGGGCGTGCCCGACACCGACTGCTCGCAGTACAGCGGGGTGCCGCCTTGCGGGCAGGCATAACCGCTGACGCCGGGCTCGGGCCAGGTCTTTGAAAGGCGCAGCGCGGCCAGGTGGTTCTCGGCGCTCCATTCGGCCAGCATGCGGGTCTGCAGCGCCGCGCCGGCATCGAGCATCGAGCCCATGGCGCGCATGGCCGCGGTGAGCGCGACCGCCAGGATGGTCAGCGCGACCAGCACCTCGATCAGCGTGAAGCCGGCGCGGCGGCGGCCATGCAAGGGGATGCGGGTCATGGCGTGCTGGCGAAGTAACGGCCGCTGCCGTCGCCGGCAACGTCCACGCGGATATCGCCGCGCACCAGCACCAGCCGCTGCGGCATATCGATCAGCTCGCGCCCGAATACCAGCCGCAGCGGGCCGCCGGTGCCGGTGGGCCGGCCGCCTTCGGCAACCACTACCTGGTCCAGCGCCAGCCGCCAGCGGCCCGGCGCGAACACGTCGGTACGCATGGGGATCCAGCCGTACGGGGTCGCTTCCAGGAAGCGCCAGCCGCCGGCGTCGCCTTCCCAGGCGATCGGGCGGGCGCCGAGCTGTGCCTCTTCCTGCGCCAGCTCGAACAGCCGCGCGATGCGCTGGCCGTCATCCAGCACGCGGCCGCGCTCGTTGGGCGAGGCGTTGATCGCCACCAGCGAAATCACGATGCCGGCGATCACCATGACCACCAGCAGCTCGAGCAGGGTAAAGCCCCGGCGCCGCAAGGGCGCGCTGTGGCGCGGCGCCGTGGTCATGGTCAGGGGATGCGGGCGCGCCGGGATTTATTCCCAGTTGCCGATATCGGCGTCGTTGCCGTTGCCGCCGGCCTGGCCGTCGGCGCCGAAGCTGAACACGTCGATCTCGCCGCGCACGCCCGGGTTCAGGTACTGGTACGGATGGCCCCAGGGATCCTTGGGCAGCTTCTCCAGGTAGCCGCCCCCCTTCCAGTTGTTCGGCACCGGCTCGGTGGCGGGCTTGGTCACCAGCGCGGCCAGGCCTTGCTCGGTGGTCGGGTAGCGGCTGTTATCGAGCCGGTACAGCTTGAGCGCCTGCATGATCGACGAGATGTCCTGGCGTGCCGCGACGATGCGCGCTTCGTCCGGACGGCTCATGATCTTGGGCACTACCAGCGCCGCCAGCACGCCAAGGATCACGATCACCACCATGATTTCGATCAGGGTGAAGCCGCGCGCGCGGCGGGCGCGTGCGGGCCGGGAACGGGCGGGGCTGGCGGTAGTGAAAATGCGCATCGTCTGTGAACCTCGTTGCTGGAATGGCTGAGCCCACGGCCGGGCTGGCGGCGGGCCGGTTTCGCCAGTCAGTATAACCGGCGCCACATGACTGTTTTATGGGGGTGGCGTCGGCGCCGCTGCAATGTGTGAGGCAAAGCACAGCTGGTGCGCCAGGCCGGATTTAACTTGCATCCTGGATGCATATTTTTTAAGATGTCGCCACGATGCAACTGACCCGCTTTTCCGACTATGCACTGCGCCTGCTGATGTACGTCGCCCGTGGCGACGGCAGCCGGCCCATCACCATTGCGGAAGTGGGGCAGCAGTTCGATATCTCGCACAACCACCTGGTCAAGGTGGCGGCGCGGTTGTCGAAGCTGGGCTGGATCACCGCCACGCGCGGCCGCCACGGCGGGCTGCAGCTTGGGCCTGGTGCCGAACAGCTGACTATCGGCACGATCCTGCGCGAGCTGGAAGGCCACAAGGCCATCATCGACTGCGACAACCCGCCCTGTGCGCTGAACGGCAACTGCCGCCTGAAGCGCGCGCTGGACGTGGCCGAGCAGGCGTTCTACCGCGCGCTGGACGAGGTCACGCTGGCCGACGTCACCGGCAGCAAGACCGCCGAGTCGATCATCCAGCTGCATCGCGATTTCCTGAACCGGCGTTCGGCCTGAGTGGACGTAGTCCGCGCAGGCGCCGACGAGCGCCGGTTTTATTGTGCGATAAAACATGCATATAACATGCATGAATGAAACGGAGTGTTATTTGATGCTGTCCGCCGCTTCCCGCCCCTATATCGATGCGAGCGTCCCGGTGCTGCGCGAGCATGGCCTGGCCATCACCACCCACTTTTACCGCGAGATGTTCGCCGACCGGCCTGAACTCACGCAGATGTTCAACATGGGCAACCAGGCCAACGGCAGCCAGCAGCAATCGCTGGCGTCGGCCGTGTTCGCCTACGCCGCCAATATCGACAATGGCGCCGCGCTGGCGCCGGTGGTCGACCGCATCGTGCACAAGCATGCGGCAGTAGGCCTGACCGCCTCGCATTACCCGATCGTCGGCCGCCACCTGCTGGGCGCGATCAAGGCGGTGCTGGGCGATGCGGCCACGCCGCCGCTGATCGCCGCCTGGGACGAAGCCTACTGGCTGCTGGCCGGCGAGCTGATCGCCGCCGAGGCACGGCTGTACCAGCGCACCGGTGTCGCCGCCGGCGAGCTGAAGGCGGTGCGCGTGCTGCGCCGCGAAGCGCAGGGCGAGCAGGTGGTGTCGCTGACGCTGGCCGCTGCCGACGGCGGCCCGCTGCGCGACTTCCGTCCCGGCCAGTACATCAGCGTCGAGGCGCGCCTCGACAACGGCACGCGCCAGCTGCGCCAGTATTCGCTGTCGGGCGAGACCAGCCTGCCGACCTGGCGCATTTCGGTCAAGCGCGAAGACGGCGACCAGTCGACGCCGGCCGGCGCGGTCTCCAACTGGCTGCATGCCAACGCGCAGGAAGGCACCGAGCTGAAGGTGAGCGCGCCGTTCGGCGATTTCACCCCGGCGCTCGACGGCCATCGCCCGCTGGTGCTGCTGTCGGGCGGCATCGGCATCACGCCGATGCTGTCGGTGCTGCGCACGCTGGCCGCACAGGGTTCGCAGCGTCCGATCCTGTTCGCCCACGCCGCCCGCAACGGCCGCCACCATGCGCACCGCGCGGACCTGCAGTGGGCGCGCGAGCGGTTGCCGCAACTGGTGACGCATATCAGCTACGAAGCGCCCGAGGCCGCCGACGCCATCGGCCGCGACTACGACCATGCCGGCACCATGCCGATGGCCGAGTTGCTGGCGCGGCCGGAGCTGCAGCGCTTCATCGATGGCCGCTTCTACCTGTGCGGGCCGCTGGGCTTCATGCAGGCGCAGCGCCATGCGCTGGTCAGCGCCGGCGTGCCGGTGGCGCACATCGAGCGCGAAGTCTTCGGCCCGGACCTGCTCGACCACCTGCTCTGAGCCCGGCCAGCCGGAGGAGTGGCGACAGTGTCATGTGGCTCTGGTACGCTTGGCGCGATCGTTCATTTGCGTCAGGGGTACCGTTCCCGTGCAACTCTCCCTCCGGCCTGTCCTTCGCTTTAATGCCGCTGCGCCGTGGCTGCCGCGCCTGGCAGGCGTGGTGCTGTTTGTCGCGCTGTGCGCGCTGGCCACGTACTGGGCGCTGACCTTCAGCGCGATGCGCACCTTGCCGGTGCCGCAGAGCGCACGGGTTGCCCAGACCGAGGCGGTCGAGACCGGCGCCGTGGCGACGCTGTTCGGCGGCTCGGCCCAGGGCGGTCCGCGCGACGTGCAACTGCTCGGCGTGGTGGCCGAGGTCGATGGCGGCGCCGGCGCGGCGATCGTGTCGCTGGACGGCGGGCCGCCCAAGGCGGTGCGGTCCGGTGCTGAACTGTCGCAGCAGATCCGGCTGGTGGAGATCCGCCAGCGCTCGGTGGTGATCGAACGCAGCGGCGTGCGCCAGGAAATCGCATTGCCGGTGCAGCCGGGCGCCGCGCGCGCACCTGCCGCTGGTGCGCCGGCTCCCGCGCTGCCGACGCCGCCCGCTGGCGCCGCCGCGCCGATGGCGACGCCGATGCCGCCGCCGGCCCCACCGGCCCCGGTGACCAGCCAGCCGGCCCAACCGATCCAGCCGGCTCCGGGCCAGCCCCCGCAGGCGCAAATCCAGCCCCAGGTCCAGGCCCAACCCCAGGCCCAACCCCAGGCGCAGCCTGCCGCACCGCACCAGCCCATGATGGCGCCGCCACCCAGCCAGGACGGGATGCTGGTCCCCAAGAATTGAGCTGGCAAGGCCGCAAATATTCGCGTCCCGTTGCGTTCCCTTACGGGGCGCCAGCCTTTCTGTGAGGCGGGTAACATCGTATTAAAAGCGCCAACCCCCCTGCATCGTCTGCGTTCTAATCCGTACATGCCAACGTGATGACAAGGAGCAAGACATGCAACGCAATCACAAGCAGCAGATCCTGAAGCAATTCCTGGCCGCCTCGGCCGCCTTGCTGGTTGCCGGCGGCGCCTTCGCCCAGGCCAGCGCGCCCGCTGCACCGGCCGGCAAGGCCGGCCCCGGCCACCACCATATGGGCCATGGCGGCGGCTGGATGAAGGCGGTCGATACCGACAACGATGGTGCCATCTCGAAGGCGGAGGCCGACGCCTACTTCAACAAGCTCGACACCAACCGCGACGGCAAGATCGACAAGGCCGAGATGGACGCGCACCGCAAGGCCGTCATGGCCGAGCGCCACGCCCGTATGCAGGCCGCCTTCGATGAGAAATTCAAGGCCGCCGACAAGAACGGCGACGGCGCCCTGACCAAGGCCGAGGCCAATGCCGGCATGCCGCGGCTGGCCAAGCGCTTCGACCAGCTCGACGCCAACCGCGACGCCAAGCTGACCCGTGACGAAATCCGCGCCGGCATGGAGAAGATGGACCGCGACCACCATCGCCGTGGCCCGCAGGGCCAGGGTGCTCCGGGCGGCCAGCCTGCGCCCGCGAACCCGTCTGCACCGGGGGCCCCGTCCAGTAGCGGCGGCTGATGCCGCCGCAGGACGGCCATGGCCGTCCTGCCTGAAACCGCTGTTCAGCGCGCGTGCCTGCCGGCCGCGCGCTTTTGCTTTGGCGCGGTCCGTCATTGCGTCGGAGCGCGCGTTGACCAGGAAGTATCTGACCCCGGCGGCAAACGCCCGTAGAATGCCGCTTCCCTGTGCGGCCGGCCTTGGCACCATCCTTGCCTTCTCCCGGTCGCCGCGGGCGCGGCCGCAACCCCCGCAGCCGTGCCACCAGACAGGTTGCCCAGCCCGACCGGCTGCAGCACGAGTGACCTAAAAGGCTGTCGATTCGTCGGGAATCCGGCCTTCAGCGGGCGCAATTACACAAAAAATTGCGTATTTGTGCACGGCTTGCTAAATTTGCGCAAAAAAATTGCCAATAAACATATTGCGGAGCAACAATATCGTGAGCAAGGTGGAGTTGGACAAGATCGACCGGAAGATCCTGGAAGTGCTGCAGACCAACGGCCGGTTGACCAACCTGGAGGTGGCCGAGCGCGTCAACCTGTCGCCCAGCCCCTGCCTGCGCCGCATCCGGCGGCTGGAGGAGATCGGCGTGATCCGGCAGTACGCGGCGCTGCTGGAGCCGAACAAGATCGGGCTCGGCCTGCTGGCCTATATCAATGTCCGGCTGGAGAAGCATGGCGGCGCGCCCAAGGGCAAGGCGCCGCTGGACCTGTTCCGCGCCTCCATCGCGGTCTGGCCAGAGGTGGCGGCATGCCATGCCATGACCGGCGAGATGGACCTGCTGCTCAAGGTCTACGTCGAGGACATGGAGCATTTCGCGCGCTTCATGCAGGAGCAGCTGCTGGCCCATCCGTCGGTGATCGACGTGCGCTCCAGCTTTGCGCTGGAAAGCATCAAGGACACCACGGCGCTGCCGGTCGGCGGCGCGGCCTGAGCGGTCCGGGGGCGCATGCAAAAACGGCGCATCTTGCGATGCGCCGTGGCGGCCGTGGGCGGCGAAGCGGGCGAGCAGCCCGCTCAGGCGGTGTGTTTTTGCGGCACCATGGAGCGCCAGAAGCGCAGGCCGAAGCGGCGTGCGTCGCGCAGGTTGCGGCGCACCGCGTAGTCGAGGTCGGCCATCTGTTCGTCCAGCGCCTCGGTCAGGCGGCTGACGGTGTCCGCCGGCGGCAGTTCCAGGTAGGCGTCGGCCTCGCCATAGGCGTACTGGACCTTCATGCCGGCTTTCTTGGCGATGTGCATCATCGCGGCGTTGCGCGACAGGCAGTGCATGTACAGCGTGCGCACGCTGGTGTTGCGGCCATGCATGGCCGCACGCTCGAACAGCGCGCTGCCGATACCGCGGCCGCGGGCGCTGCGCGACACCGACACACCGAACTCGGCCACGCGGCCCTGGGCATTGTCGCGCAGGTTGGCAAAGTGGCCCACGCCGATCAGCTCGAGCTTGTCGTCGTAGACGCCGAACACGGTGTCGTGGTCGAAGTCGATGCTGTCCACGTAGGCTTCGATCACGTGGTCGCCCACCGACTGGCCGAAACGGAGCAGGCGATCGTCCTCGCCCAGGGCGAGGAAATGCTTCAGCAAGCGCGAGCGATGATGGGCGGCCAGCTCGCGCACCAGAACGGTGGCACGGTGGGCGGCCTGCGTCGCTGCAGCTGCCTTGCGCAGATCTTCGTCGGTCAGTGCGCCGACAGCCTTGCTCAGTTCGAGCGGGTTCACGTTAAATCCTTCCTGGTGCAGTAACAGATAAAAAATAGGCACTGCGGTGGTGTTTCGCCAGGCACTTTTTCCCTGGCTCGGTGCGAGATTCGGGGAAACACCATCTTGATGCAGCGTGAAAAGTATTGTAGTGGAATTGCCAGTCTGGCGTAAGCTTCCTGCGCCGCAGCAGCCGGCCGCACCGCCACATCGCTTTGAAAAATGCAATAAAATCAATAGCCTAAGAAAATGTGATGAATTGTTGCGCGACATCAACTGTGGATATGCTGCAACGCCGCAACCGGCCCATGCCCGCCACGATCCCGCCCGCCCTCGCCAAGCCGCCCCGTCTTCGATGACCGAGTCTCCCATTGCAGTGATCTACGCGCATCCCACGCCCAGCCGATCGCGCGTCAACCGGCCGCTGGCCGACGCCCTGGCCTCATTGCCGCAGGTACAGGTACGCGATCTTTACCGTTCCTATGTCGATTACGACATCGATGTCGTCGCCGAGCAGCGCGTGCTGGCGGTCGCGGACACCGTCGTGTTGCAGTTTCCGGTGCGCTGGTACAGCGTCCCCGCGTTGCTAAAACTATGGCTGGATGAGGTGCTAGAGCACGGGTGGGCCTACGGCCCAGGCGGCACGGCACTGCGCGGCAAGTCGATGCTGGCGGTGGTCAGTACCGGCGGCAGCGCCGATGCCTACGGCCCCGACGGCAACCATGGCCATCCGATCAGTGAATTCCTGTTGCCGCTGGAGCAGACCGCGCTCCTGTGCGGCATGAACTGGCTGCCGCCGGTGGTGCTGCATGACGCCGACAACGCCGATGCGCAGGCGCTGGCCGACCATATTGCGCACGTCTGCGGGCGCCTGGGTGCCGACGCCATGCCCGCGGAGGTGCGCGCATGAACCAGCATGACTTCCTGATTGCGCTGCTGGTGTTCCTGGTTGCGGCGGTGGTGGCGGTGCCGCTGGCGCGGCGCAGCGGCCTGGGCGCCGTGCTGGGCTACCTGCTGGCGGGCGCGGCGATCGGCCCGTTTGCGCTGCGCCTGGTTACCGACGTCGAGTCGATCCTGCATTTCTCCGAGTTCGGCGTGGTGCTGATGATGTTCGTCATCGGCCTGGAACTGGAGCCGCGCAAGCTATGGGCGTTGCGGCGGAGCATCTTCGGCTACGGTGGCGCCCAGCTTGCCGCCTGCGCGCTGGTGATCGGCGGTGCGGCGGCGCTGGCGGGTGCGTCGTGGCAGGTGGCGCTGGTCGCGGGCCTGGGCCTGGCGCTGTCGTCCACCGCGATCGCGCTGGCGACGCTGACCGAGCGCAACCTGTTTGGCACGCCGGCCGGCGCCGCCAGCTTCGGCATCCTGCTGTTCCAGGATATTGCGGCCATCCCGATGATCGCGCTGTTGCCGCTGCTCGCCGTCGAGAGCGCCGAAGGCGCCGGTGCGGGCGCCGCCGGCTGGATGGCCGGCGTGAAGGCGGTGGCGGTGATCGGCGCTGTGGTGGTCGGCGGCCGCTACCTGGTGCGGCCGGCGCTGCGCTTTATCGCGCGCACCGACATGCGCGAGATGTTCACCGCGTTTGCGCTGCTGCTGGTGGTCGGCATCGCGCTGATGATGGACGCGGTCGGGCTGTCGATGGCGCTGGGCACCTTCCTCGCCGGCGTGCTGCTGGCCGATTCGGAATACCGCCATGCGCTGGAGGCCGACCTGGAGCCGTTCAAGGGGCTGCTGCTGGGCCTGTTCTTCATGGCGGTCGGGATGTCGATCGACTTTGCCGTGCTGGCACGCTCGCCGGGGCTGGTGCTCGGCCTGGTGGTTGCCTTCGTTGTGGCCAAGACCGGCGTGCTGGTGCTGCTGGCGCGCAGGTTCGCTATTGCGCGCGGCCAGCGGCTGCTGTTTGCGCTGCTGATCTCGCAGGGCGGCGAGTTCGCCTTCGTGGTGTTCGGTGTCGCCGGCGGCGCGGGCCTGCTGCCGCGCGAGACCGAGGCGTTGCTGGTGCTGGTGGTGGCGCTGTCGATGGTGGCCACGCCGTTGCTGCTGCTCGCCTATGACCAGCTGGTGGCGCCGCGGCTGGGCCGCGCCAGGGCGCGGCCGGACGAGGCCATCACGCCGCAGGACAACCCGGTGCTGATCGCCGGCTTCGGCCGGTTCGGGCAGATCATCGGGCGGCTGCTGTACAGCCAGGGCATCGGCGTCACGGTGCTCGATCACGATCCGGACCAGATCGAGTTCCTGCGCCAGTACGGCTTCAAGATCTTCTATGGCGATGCCACGCGGCTGGACCTGCTGGAAGCCGCCGGTATCGCCCGCGCGCGCATTTTGGTGGTGGCAATCGACGGCATGGACGACAGCCTGCAACTGATCGACCGTGTGCGCGAGCGCTATCCGGAGTTGCGGATCTATGCGCGGGCGCGGCATGTGTCGCATATCTACCAGCTCAAGGACCGCGGCGTGCAATTGTTCGAGCGCGAGATGTTCGAGGGTTCGCTGAGGATGGGACGGAGTGTCCTGGAAGGGCTGGGCTTCGACCCGGCCGAGGCGCGCAACGTGGCGCTGCGCTTCCGGCGGCACAATATCCAGGCGATCGACCGCTTCTACCCGCACTACACCGACCAGAAGAAGCTGGTCTCGCTGGCGCGCCAGGCCCGCGACGAGCTGGAGGAAATGTTCAGGCAAGACCGCGAGCAGCGCCGGCAGCGCGAAGAGGCAGAGTGGACCTGACGATGGCGGGGGCAGGCCGGGGCGGGTCCGCCTTCGTCAGCGGATCGCGGCGGCGCGGCCCGGCAGCCCGCCTTCGAGGAGGTCGAGCACCGTCTCGGCAAAGTCGGCGTACGAAAGCCGTCCGCCCGGCTTGAGCCAGGTGAAGGTCCAGTTGATCATGCCGAACACGGTCATGGTCAGCGCGGTCTGGTTATCGCGCGTGACACGCTCCGGGTAGGCCCGGCGCAGCAGGCGCGAGAAGGCCGCCACCACGTCGCGCTCGCGGCCGAGGATCACGTCGCGCTGGCCTTCGGCGAGGAACTTGACGTCGTTGATCAGCGCGATATGGCGGGTCTGCGAGGTTTCGTACTCGGCCAGGAAGGCGCGGATCAGGTTGGCAAACGCGTCCTTGTCGGTGCGCGCGTGGCGCTCGGCGTCGGCTTCGACCTCGGTGACCAGCAGCATCAGCCGCCGCGTGTAGCGGTCCAGCAGGTCGAACAGGATCGCTTCCTTGCTCTCGTAATAGTGGTAGAGGCGCGCCTTGGACGTGCCGCAGGCGGCGGCCAGGTCGGCCATCGAGGTGCTGGGGTAGCTGCTGTTGGCGAAGGCAGCCGCGGCCAGGTCCAGGATCTGTTCGCGCTGCGCCTCGAAATCGGGTGCCTTGGTACGGGCCATGTGTATCGGGGTTACTCGCCACTGCCGCCGGCGCGGCGGCGCAGCTCGCAGGTCTCGAGCGAATCGGAGTTGCCGCGCAGCACCATCAGGCCCGAGGCGATCAGCTCGCGGCAGCGCCAGAACACGAACCAGTCGCTGGCCAGCAGGCCTTCGATCGCGCCCATCACGCTGCCCACCACCTGCACCGCGGGGGTCCATTCCGCCGGCGCGCGATCCATGATGATGTCGTCGATGGTGTGGTAGGCGGCCGGAACCAGCGTATTGCCCTTCCACAGGCGGACGTCGGCGTTCTCCTTGACGTTCTGCTGCCACTCGTAGCCGAGCCGTCCCAGCCGAAGCACCGAAACCGGCGCGATGGTGGAGAAGCGCCGCGCCAGCCGCGCCGGTGAATACATGCCGATGGCGGCCAGGTTGCCTTGCGCGGGCATCTCCAGCTCGCGCAGGTCCATCGCGACTTCATTGATCCGTTGCGGCGCCTGATACAGGTGGAACACAACCCGGCGCAGCATCAGCTGGTCGGCCGCGCTCTGGCCGTGCCAGATGGCTATTTCCAGTTCGTCCTGGCGCAGCCGCTGTAGCTGGTCCAGCGCCTGGCGCATCTCGGCGGCGAAATCGATGTCGGTGTGCGGGGCGACCCGCTGCCAGAAGCCGGAACGGATCAGCCCGGTGCTGTCGATGTCGGCCAGAGGCCCCACTGCCAGGTCGTCGCGCAGCACCACGACAGGGTCCGGCCGCGCGGCCTGCGCCAGCGCCTGGCGCAGGGTCGTGCCTGCTACATCACCGTTGACGACGTGGATATATTGCATGGCCGTGATTGTATATGGGTGGGACGGTTCGCTGGCACCGCGCGGCGCTGGCGCGACAGTCGGCGGGCGCCGCTGTGCAAGGCTGTGCGCCACCGCTGCCTATCGCCGCCGCAGCCCACGCAATGCCCCTGCAAGCATCGCGCCAGGCCGCTGCCGGCCTGCCGCCATTGTAATCACGGCCCGGCCTGGCCAATCGCTGCGAGTGTCGGCACGCGTACGCGCCGCTGGCCGTCCCCGCGCGGCGTACCCGGATCAGCGCTCGTCGTAGCTGACCACTACCCGCGGCGTCAGCGCGCGCGCCTGGCAGGTGAGCACGAAGCCCTTTTCCATCTCCCACGGCTCGAGCGTGTAGTTCTTCTCCATCTCGACCTGGCCTTCCAGCACCTTGGCGCGGCAGGTGCAACAGACGCCGCCCTTGCAGGCGTACGGCAGGTCGAGCCCGGCGGCCAGCGCGGTATCGAGCACGTTGGCGTCTTCCATCGGCAGGCGCATGCTGTGCTGCTTGCCGTCGAGCACGACCACCAGCTCGGCGGTGCCCGCATGGTCGGCATGCGCGTGCGACGGCTTGGGCCTGGCCTGCGCGAGCGGCACGCCGAAGCGCTCGGCGTGGATACGGTGCGGATCCACGCCAGCGTCGCGCAGCGCCGCCTCGGCTTCGTCGATCATCGACGCAGGCCCGCAGATGAAGGCCGCATCGATGTCGTCCACCGGGATCAGGGTCCGCAGGAAGGCGGTGACGCGGTCGTGGTCAACCCGGCCGTGCAGCAGGTCGACCTCCTGCGGCTGGCGCGACAGCACGTGGTACAGCGTGAAGCGCGACAGGTACTGGTTTTTCAGGTCTTCCAGTGCCTCGGAAAAGATGATGCTGTCGACATTGCGGTTGCCGTAGACCAGCGTGAAGCGGCTGCGCGGCTCGGCCTGCAGCGTGGTGCGGATCAGCGACAGCACCGGCGTGATGCCGCTGCCCGCGGCAAAGGCGACATAGTGGCGCGCCGCCGCAGGATCCAGCGGCACGTTGAAGCGGCCATCTGGCGTCATCACGTCGATCACCTGGCCGGGTGCGATGGTGTCGTGGAGATGGGACGAAAACAGCCCGTCCTCGACCAGCTTCACCGCCACGCGCAGCTCGCCTTGTGCGTCATAGTCCTGCACCGCCGAGCAGATCGAATACGAGCGCCGCAAGTCCTTGCCGTCGACCGGCGCCTTCAGCGTCAGGAACTGGCCCTGGGTGAAGCGGTAGGCGTCGCGCAGCGTTTCCGGCACCTCGAACGCGATCGAGATGGTGTCGGCAGTCTCGGGGCGCACCTGCGCCACGCGCAGCGGGTGGAACTGTGGGGTCATGGCAGCCTGGCTTCGGCCCGGCGGGGCTCAGTAGGGTTTGAAATAATCGAACGGCTCGCGGCAGTCCAGGCAGCGGTACAGTGCCTTGCACGCCGTCGAGGCGAAGCGCGAGATTTCCTGCGTGTGCACGCTGCCGCAGCGCGGGCAGGCGACGCGGTCCGGGGCGCCGGCGCGCGCGGCACGCGGGACGAAGTGCAATGGTCGCGCCGTGGCTGGCGCGCCGCACTGGCCGGGCGGCGCGATGCCGAATTCGCGCAATCGCTCACGCGCGGCGGGGGTGATCCAGTCGGTGGTCCACGCCGGCGCCAGCACGGTGCGCAGGCGCCACGGTGCCAGGCCGGCGGCGTCGAGCGCATGGCCGATGTCCTCGGCGATCTGCGACATCGCCGGGCAGCCGGAGTAGGTGGGCGTGATGGTCACCTCCAGCGTGCCGTCGGCATCGGCGCTGATCCCGCGCAGGATGCCGAGGTCGCGGATCGACACCACCGGGATCTCCGGGTCGGGGACCGCTTCCAGCGCCGCCCATGCCTGCGCGACGCGCGCATCGGCGGCAGTGTTCGCCGGGCGGGGCAGGGTGGTGACGTTCATGCCAGTCATTCCTTTGCGGCGAAGCGGGCAATTACCATTGCGCGCCCGGATGGGCCCGCGCCAGCCCTTGCATCTCGCCCAGCAGGTAGCTCATGTGTTCAGAATGCACGCCGAGTTTGCCGGTGGAGACAAAGCTGCTCGCCGGCGGCAGCGCCAGCGTGGCGGCTTGCAGGGTCTCGGCGACGGTCGCGTCCCACGCAGTTCGCAGCGAGGCGGTGACGACGCCAATGCCCTGCGCAGCGGCTTCGGTTTCCACCGGGTCATCGGCAAAGCACTCATTCATATAGGGCAGCAGGTGGTCCAGGGCCCGCTGCATGCGGGCATGCGACGCTTCGGTGCCGTCGCCCAGGCGCACCACCCAGCCGGCGGCATGGTGCAGGTGGTAGCTCGCCTCCTTGACCGACTTGGCGGCGATGGCGGCGAGCTGCGCATCGCTGCTGGACTTCAGCGCTTGCCACAGCTCGACCATCAGCGCGCTGTACAGGAAGTTGCGCATGATGGTGACCGCGTAGTCGCGTTCCGCGGCGGCGGTGCCGGCCAGCGGGCCGCGGTGGGGCAGTTCCGCCAGCGTCCAGTTGCGGAAGTCGCGCTCGGCGCGCCAGTAGGCATAGTCGTCTTCATGCCGTGGCAGGCCGGTCAGCTCGCCTTCCAGTTCGCCGGCGCGCCCGTACAGCAGGCGTGCCTGGCCGATCAGGTCGAGGCTGATGTTGGCCAGCGCAATGTCTTCTTCCAGCACGGGGCCGTGGCCGCACCATTCGGCATTGCGCTGGCCGAGCACCAGCGCGTTGTCGGCCAGGCGCAGCACATAGCGCAGCGCGGCGGTGCGGGCCGGCGGCAAGTGATCCAGGGAAGCGGGTTGCGGGGACGCGGTCATCGTGCGTGGCCCTTACATATGGTTGACTTCGTCGGGCAGCTGGTAGAACGTCGGGTGCCGGTAGATCTTGTCGGCCATGGGGTCGAACAGTTCCGGCTTTTCCTCCGGCACGCTCGCCGTGATGGCGGCGGACGGCACTACCCAGATCGACACGCCTTCCTGGCGCCGCGTGTAGACATCGCGCGCCATGTGCAGCGCCTGCTGCGCGTCGGCGGCGTGCAGGCTGCCGCAGTGTTTGTGCTCCAGGCCTTGCTTGCTGCGCACGAACACCTCCCACAGCGGCCATTCCTTGCGGTTCATCGTTGTCTCCTCAGTCCTTGCGTGCTGGCTGCGGTTTGGGTTCAAGCAGGGATCAGGCAGCCGCGCGGCGCTCGCCCGCTTCGCGCTCGGCCTGCTTGGCCGCGTGGGCCAGTGCGGCTTCGCGGACCCAGGCGCCGTCCTCGTGCGCCTTGACGCGTGTGGCCAGGCGCTCCCGGTTGCAGGGGCCGTCGCCGTTGATCACGCGCCAGAACTCGTCCCAATCCAGCGGGCTGCAGTCATAGTGGGCGCGCTCGGCGTTCCATTGCAGTCCCGGGTCGGGCAGGGTCACGCCCAGTACCCGCGCCTGTTCCACCGTGGCATCGACGAACTTCTGGCGCAGGTCGTCATTCGAGATGCGCTTGATGCCCCAGGCCATGGTCTGCGCGCTGTTGGTCGAGGCCGCATCGGGCGGGCCGAACATCATCAGCACCGGGAACCACCAGCGGTTGACCGCGTCCTGCACCATCTCGCGCTGGGCGTCGGTGCCGCGCATCATCGCCAGCAGCGCGTCGAATCCCTGGCGTTGGTGAAACGACTCTTCCTTGCAGATGCGGATCATGGCGCGCGCATACGGGCCATACGAGCAGCGGCACAGCGGGATCTGGTTCATGATCGCCGCGCCGTCCACCAGCCAGCCGATCACGCCCACGTCGGCCCAGGTCAGCGTCGGGTAGTTGAAGATGGACGAGTACTTGGCCTTGCCGCTGTGCAGCGCGTCGACCAGCTCGTCGCGCGAAGCATCCAGCGTTTCGGCCGCGGAGTAGAGGTACAGGCCGTGGCCGCCTTCGTCCTGCACCTTGGCCAGCAGGATCGCCTTGCGCTTGAGTGACGGTGCGCGGCTGATCCAGTTGCCCTCGGGCAGCATGCCGACAATCTCGGAATGCGCGTGCTGGGAAATCTGCCGCACCAGTGTCTTGCGGTAGGCCGCCGGCATCCAGTCCTGCGGCTCGATCTTGCCGTCGGCGGACACGCGCGCGTCAAAAGCGGCCTGGCGGACCTCATCGTCCTGAGGGTCCTGAGGGGCAGCGATCTGGGCGGAGTCAGCTTGGCCGGGAACGTCCAGGCTTTGGGTGTACATAGCGCCTCCTCTGGCGGGGGGCCGCGGCTGGGTGGGTGACCGTTGGTGCGGCGGCTGGCCCTATTATATATAAGCCGACCGGTCGGTCAATTTAAGCCGCGCCGGGTTTGTGTTGGTCGTCGCCGGGGCAGCGACATCACGTGACGGCCGGGGCACGTGTAGTATCAGAGACGGAACGGCCTCGTGCTGTCCAACCCTTATTCCCTTTGTCTACGGAGGTAACGCAAATGGCAAGCGCGGCATACAGCAAGATCGTGGTGGCGGTGGATGGCAGCAGCACGTCCGGACTGGCACTGGCCGAAGCCATCCGCGTAGCGGCGCCGGGCGGTGCCACGGTGCTGGCGCTCTATGTCGTCGACACGGGTACGCCGATGTTCGACGTGGGCTACTACGATCCGAGCCAGCTGCAGAAGGCATTCGAGGAAAGCGGCCAACGCGCGCTGCAGGACGCCGCGCAGCAACTGTCAGCGGCCGGCGTGCCGCATGAAACCCGGCTGGTCACCGAGGCGCCGGTGCCCGGCGATATCGGTGCATCGATCAACGAAGCCGCGCGTCAGTGGGGTGCGGACCTGCTGGTAATCGGCACGCACGGGCGGCGGGGTGTGCGCCGGCTGGTGCTGGGCAGCGTGGCGGAAGCGGTGATCCGGCAGTCGACTACGCCGGTGCTGCTGGTGCGCGGCGAAGCCAAGGCCGACTAAGCATGCGAAAGACGCCGGACTGGCGCGGCGTCTCGGTTTGGACGCGGTCGTCAATCGCGACAGGGGTCATCCGGCGAAGCGGAAATGGCCGCTGCGCAGCACGATCTCGCGCGCCTGGGTCAGCTCGAACAGGCTTTCGGCGAGGCTTTCGATGCGCTGGCGATTACTGGTGAAGGCGGCAACCAGGTCTTCCTCGCGCGGCGAGCGCGCACCGAAGTGGGCCTCAAGGGCTTCCGCGGTGACGGAATACTGAGTCGGACTGCCATTGACCGTAGCGGGGCAGGACAGCGTGAGGCTGGCTGCGCAGTAGGTCGGGACGCTGCGAGGGAACGTGATCTCAGGCATGGCGTGCCTCGTGCTGGCGACGGACGTATTCAATCATTCTAGGTCACCACGGCCTGCCGTAAAGGTCCGGAAAGGACTTCGGCGCACCGATTGCCGATGCCATATGGCGCCTGGCTGGCGTCACCAATGCGTTGCCACTCTGCAACATGGATGTTGCAATGCAGCAAAGAAGGGCGAGTAACCGCGCTTCCATGCGATCCCCTGCTCGGGCGCAACAAAAGACTTCTGTGCTGCGCCATGGCCAAGGTGTAGCCCTTGCCAGGGCTTGGTGTGCAACGGGTGTTGCAATGGCCGGCATCAGGGCAAAAAAAACCCACGCAGGTTGTGCGTGGGTTGGAATCCACCGAGGTGGTGGAGGAGACAGACTTCACTATACATGGTTTGTTGCGTCGCACCAAGTGCAGTTGTGTCAATGTCTTGCGATGCGCACAATGCTGTTGTGTGGGTACAACAAAAAATCGAAATGCTGCCCTAGCGGAATAGATAAGCGGCGCCAACAGCACAAAAAATACCGGCAGCATCTGCAACCAGGGCGCAGCCCAGCGCGTGCCGCGTATTTCGCACATTGATGCTGCCGAAGTAGACCGCCAACACATAGAAAGTAGTTTCCGTCGACCCCTGAATGATGGCCGCAAGGCGACCCTGGAACGAGTCGACCCCATAAGTCGTCATCACATCGACCATCAACCCGCGCGCACCGGCGCCTGACAGGATCTTCATCAGGCCCACCGGCAGGGCCGGGACAAAATCGGTATTGATGCCGAGATGCGCAAAGCCCAGCGTCAGCCAGCCCATCAGCACGTCCATGCACCCGGTCGTCCGGAACAAGCCGATCGCAACCAGGATGGCGACAAGATAAGGAATGATCTGCACGGCCACGCCGAAGCCTTCCTTGGCGCCATCGATAAAGGCTTCGTAGACGTTGACCCGCCGCAGGGCACCGCAGGCCAGGAACAGCGTGATAAGCGACAGGATGAAGCCCGCGCCCGCCAATGCCGTCACGCTGCCGACCTGCTCGGGCGGCGCATGCTTCAGCCAGGCGAACATGCCGCCGAGCGCCGCGGCAGCCATGCCGAATGCGGCCAGCACCGCGGGCCGCAGCAGATTGAGCCGCTGTACCCAGGCGACAGCCAGCAGGCCGGCAAGGCACGAGCCACCGGTAGCCAGCAGCGTCGGCAGGAAAATATCTGCCGCATTGAAGCCCACCAGCCCCTGCTTGACGGCGATTGCCTGTCGGATCGCGATGACCGAGGTCGGGATCAAAGTCAGCCCGGCCGTATTCAGCACGATGAACATGATCTGCGCATCGGTGGCCACGTCCGGGCGACGGTTCAGCGTCTGCAGCTCGCGCATCGCATTCAGCCCGAGAGGCGTCGCGGCGTTATCCAGGCCCAGCAGGTTGGCCGACACGTTCATCATCATGGCGCCTTGCGCCGGATGGCCCTGCGGCACGCCGGGAAAGAAATGTCGCAACAACGGGTTCACCAGCCGGGCAAAGGCGTCGACGACTCCGGCGCGTTCGCCGATGCGCATGATGCCCAGCCACAGGCTCATCACGCCCGCCAGCCCTAGTGCAATTTCGAAGGCTGTGCGGGCGCTGTCGAACAGGCTCGACAGCATGGCGGGGAAGACGGCCAGGTCGCCGCTGGCGAGGCGGAAGCATGCGGCGACAAAGGAAACCAGAAAAAAACCGAGCCAGACAACGTTCAGGGCCATCGGATTGCGCAAGCAAAAAGGTCAAGGCGGAACTCTCCCGCCGGGCAGGGGCGGCTCAACCGATCTTGGCGCCGCGCTCGGCCAGCAGTTCGCGCAGCACCGACCTGTGGCAGTGCGCTTCGTCTTCGCAATAGCAGCCAAGTGAGAAATTGGTCTGGTGCGACAGCGCAGCCAGCAGGTCGAGCGTGCGGCTGCGCTCCGGCTCGGCCATTTCCTTGCGGAAATGCCGGACGAATGCTCGCCATGCCTTGTCGTCAGCCGCGCCCTGCGCCTGCGCAACAAGGTCTGGGGTAGGGGACAGGTCGGGGTACCAGACGTCGTAGTAGTCACGGCTGGCGAACTCGGACTTGGGCACGCCGCGTGGCGGCCGCCGCACAGTACCGATACGCAGTCCTTCGTCAGCTGCGCGTGGCGTTCCCAGTCTTACGATTCGGATGGTCATGGAGGATTCCGCGTTCCGGACTGCCCGCGCGACTGCGCCAGGCTGAAGCCCAGATCATGAATCAACGGGTCGTGCATGACAAACATCTGCACCTTTCTGTGACATCCCTACCCTATAAGTAGAAGAGGGCGCTGGCGCCGCCAGAAAAGAGCGGTTTGCGTTATTTTTAGGCTGGATCCGAATTATTTCCGGAAACCCCTTGCCAAGCACCTCCGGGTCCCTTAATATTCGCCCCCTCGCAACACAACGCGGCGCTGTAAAGCAGACGCAGCAAGGGTTGCGGGGTCGACCGCAAGGTTGGCGCAGCGAAGTTGGCAGCG
>NZ_JADGMP010000019.1:0-185092 GCF_015549295.1 Cupriavidus sp. IK-TO18 | reverse complement strand
TTCGGATCAAATGCTTAAGGCAACTTTGGCGAAAATTTCACGAATTCCGGCCGACCCTCTATGAGGAGCGCAAGGCCCGGCTGCGCGCCCTCCTCGCCGGCGTGCCGGGCATCCTGTTCGTGGACAGCGTAGAGGACGGCGCCTGGCTCTATAACGCCGTGCTGAGACTGAAGCTGGAAGGTGTGGTGGCCAAGCGCGCCGGCAGCCTTTACCGCGGCGGCGCGTCCGATGACTGGCGCAAGATTAAGGTGCCCGGCTATCACCGTCTTGGCAAGTTCACACGCGAGCCATTGGAATGAGGATCTCAGTATGCCTTATTGTGCACATATGAGGGTTTTTTAAAGCCTTAGTTTTGTTTAAAAAATAACAATAAAGTGGAACTTCTCGTTTAACCGGTGCTTCTCGGGTGGCTTTCCGTACACGTGATTACTGTATAAACATACAGTACACTGGTGACAGGAGCCCACCATGCTATCCGTCGCCCCAGAAACCATTCACCCATCGCTTTGGCTCGCCGCACAGCTTGCCCGAGGCAGCACACGCACCGTCCCGACGGGGTATCCCGCGCTCGACAAGGAGCTGCCGGGCGGCGGCTGGCCGATCAGTTGCCTGACGGAACTGCTGCAGCGCCAGCCCGGTATCGGGGAGCTGCGGTTGCTACGCCCTGCTCTCGTTGCGCGCGCCAACCGCCCGGTCGCACTTCTGGCGCCGCCGCACACGCCTCAAGCGCTGGCACTCGCCAACTGGGGTATCCCGCCCGCCCAGATTCTCTGGGTCGACACCCGGCACACCGCTGACGCCCTGTGGGCCGCGGAGCAGATCTTGCGCGCCGGGACCTGCGGCGCGCTCGTTTTCTGGCAGTCGTACCTGCGTAACGATGCGCTTCGGCGTCTAAACCTTGCCGCCCAAGCCTCGGATGTCTTGTTCTTCGTGGTTCGACCAACGGCCTGCGCCCGCGATGCCTCGCCGGCGCCGCTGCGCCTGACCTTGGAGCCCGCATCGGACGGCATTCGTGTGCAATTCGTGAAGCGTCGCGGCCCGCAGCAGGAATCGCCGCTGAACGTAACCCTGCAGCCCTCTCCCATTCTGTTGTATCGCCATGCTGCGCCTTTGGATCTGCCTGCGCCTGTCGTCCCTGCCCCTCGAAGTGTTTCGGCCGAACTGGTCCACTGAGCTGGCGGTTGCTGTCCTGGACAAGGAGCGCGTGTACTTGGCGTCGACGCTGGCCATGGCGGCCGGCGTGAAGCTGGGCATGCGCCGCGGCGGCGTACAGACGATCGCGCCGCACACCATTCTCTTTGACCGCGACACTTGCGCGGAGCTGGCGGCGCTTGAGCGCGTCACGATGGCGCTGCTGCAGTTCTCGCCCAATATCGCTGCCTCCGAGGAGGCAGCGGTGCTGGTCGACGTCAGTACCACGCTGCGACTCTTCGGCGGTGCCCGCAAGCTGCGGCAGCGAATGCTGGCGGCCGTGACGTCAATGGGCTTCAGTCCTGTCGCGGGATGCGCCCCGACTGCCGAAGGGGCGTGGCTGCTTGCGCGCGCCGGCGGCGGCGTGGCGCTACGTCCGCCCTCGTTGGTACGAAAGCTGGCCGACCTGCCCGTTGCCATCTTGCCGGCAGCGCGGCCGTTCGACGATTGGCTCGATGGACTCGGCTGCCGGACGCTGGGCGACCTGCGCCGGCTGCCGCGCGCAGGCCTGCAGCGCCGTTGCGGCGCCGCCATCCTTGAGGCATTGGATCGCGCCTATGGGGAAGCGCCGGAAGTCTTCGAATGGGTCGAAGCCCCACCATCGTTTGACGCCGCGGTGGATCTTCCGGACAGGATGGAGAGCGCCGAGGCCGCCCTCGCCTACCTTCGCGGCTTGCTGGTCCAGATGGTCGGGTGGCTGACCGCCAGGCACCTAGCCATCAAGCGGTTTGCGGTCGAGCTACGCCACGAGCGCGGACGCGCCGCCATCGCGCCAACGAAGATCGAAATCGCACTGGCTGAGCCCAACTGGCACGAAGAGCATCTGGTGCGCCTGCTCAAGGAACGTCTGGCGCGGCTGACGGTTGAAGCGCCGATGATCGCTGTCGCGGTGTCGGCTCTCGAGACCGAGCCGGTGGCACCGCCCAGCGATTCCTTGTTTCCCGAGCCGGGCGGCACGCCAGCGGACCACGCTCGCCTGCTCGAACTGCTGGTGGCGCGCCTGGGCGCCGACAATGTTCGCCAGCCGTGCTTGCGCGCGGACTACCGCCCGGAAGTCGCTAACGGCTGGCAGCCGGCCACCGACAAGCCGGCCAGCGCAACGGTGCCACAAGGCCTGCCCCGTCCCGCTTGGCTGCTCGGCAAGCCCATCCCGCTGATTGAGCGCGACCACCGCCCCTTCTACGGCTCGCCACTACGGATCGTTTCCCCACCCGAACGCCTCGAGTCGGGCTGGTGGGGAGGCCAGCTGGTGACCCGCGACTATTTCGTGGCGGAGGCGAAGGACCATACCTGCTACTGGATTTTCCAGGAACGCATGGGCAGCCGCGAAGGCGACGAGGCGCGGTGGTATCTGCATGGCCTCTTCGGCTGAACGTCATGGACATCAACGCCACGGCAGGTCTGCCCGCTTACGCGGAGCTGCACTGCCGCTCCAACTTCTCATTCCTTGCTGGCGCCTCACGTCCGGAAGAACTCGCTGAGCGCGCCGCCCAGTTGGGCTACCACGCGCTCGCCATCACCGACGAGTGCTCGCTGGCGGGCATCGTTCGCGCGCACACTGAGGCGAAGAACGCCGGTGTTCGGCTGGTGGTCGGCGCCTGGTTCCGGCTGCAAAACGCCGATGGCTCTCCTGCCCTCTCATTCCTGGCGCTCGCCCGTAACCGCGAAGGCTATGGCAACCTGTGCGAGCTGATCACGCTCGCGCGCATGCGTGCCGCCAAGGGTTCCTATGTGCTGACACCACGCGATTTGGCCGCGCCCGAAGCGCCGTACCAGCATCTGAAAGGTCTGCCCGACTGCCTGGTCGTGTTCACGCCAGACTATGGCGTGGCGGCCGCGAAGCTAGAGACCCAATCGGCCTGGGTGAGCGCGACCTTTTCCGGCAGGGCATGGATGGGACTGAGCCTACTCTACCGTCCAATGGACGATATTCACCGTGGCACGGTAGAGGCGGCCGCGGCGCGCCATCACCTGCGCATCGTCGCCACAGGCAACGTGACCATGCACGTGCGCTCGCGCAAGCCCATGCACGACGTGCTGACAGCAATCCGCGTGCACCGCCCGGTGGCCGAATGTGGGTATGACCTCCTGCCTAATGCCGAGCAGCACCTGCGGTCCCGATTGCGGCTCGCCAACATTTACCCGCACCGCTACCTGACCGAAGCCGTCCACATCGCAAATCTGTGCCAATTCTCGCTGGACGAGCTGCGTTACGAGTATCCCGAAGAAGTGGTCCCGGACGGTGTGACGCCGTCCGACTATCTGCGGGAAGAAGCCTATGTCGGCGCGCACCGCCGCTACCCGGCCGGCATACCCCTTGCCGTTCAGCAGCAGCTCGAGCATGAACTCGCGCTGATCCGCGACATGGCGTACGAGCAATACTTTCTCACCGTATTTGACGTGGTGCGTTTTGCCCGTTCCAACGGCATCCTCTGCCAAGGGCGTGGCTCCGCAGCCAATTCGGCGGTCTGCTACTGTCTTGGTATCACCGAAGTTGACCCGGCGCGCGGCAATCTACTGTTCGAGCGGTTCATCTCCAAAGAGCGCGCGGAGCCGCCCGATATCGATGTCGACTTCGAGCACCAGCGCCGCGAGGAGGTGATCCAGTACCTGTATCGCAAGTACGGGCGCGATCGGGCCGCACTGGCGGCCGCAGTGACGACCTACCGGCCTCGCAGCGCACTGCGCGACACCGGCAAGGCCCTTGGCGTGGACCCTGCCATTGTCGACCTGGTCGCGAAGTCCCACCACTGGTTCGACAGCAAAGCGGACCTGCTCAGGCGTTTTGGTGAGAGCGGCGTGGATACGGAAGCGGAACTGTCCCAACGCTGGGCCCACATGGCCGTGGCGTTGCTCGGTTTCCCGCGCCACCTGTCCCAGCACACTGGCGGATTCGTGCTCGCGCGGGGCAAGCTATCCCGGCTGGTGCCGATCGAAAACGCAGCCATGGCCGATCGCAGCGTGATCCAGTGGGACAAGGACGATCTCGACGCACTGGGGCTGCTCAAGGTCGACGTCCTTGCGCTCGGCATGCTATCTGCGATCCGGCGAGCCCTGGATCTTGTGGCGCAACAACGCGGTGAAGCCTTTGAACTGCAGGACATCCCGGCGGAAGATCCAAAGACCTACGAGATGATCTCGCGAGCCGATACGGTCGGCGTGTTCCAGATCGAGTCCCGCGCCCAGATGTCGATGCTGCCTCGCATGAGGCCGCGCACCTTCTATGACCTCGTCATCGAAGTGGCGATCGTTCGGCCCGGGCCGGTTCAGGGTGGCATGGTGCATCCCTACCTGCGCCGCCGGCAGGGAGTGGAACCGGTCAGCTATCCGAGCCCGCAAATGGAGCAGGCCTTGTCCCGGACACTGGGCGTGCCGATCTTCCAGGAACAGGTGATGCAGGTGGCCATGCTGGCCGCTGGTTTTTCCGCCGGCGAAGCGGACCAGCTGCGCCGTGCCATGGCGGCCTGGAAACGCAAAGGTGGCTTGGAGCGATATCACGAGCGCATCGTGACGGGCATGCTCGAGCGCGGCTACGATGCGGAATTCGCCGAGAATATCTTCCGGCAGATCCAGGGCTTCGGCGAGTACGGCTTTCCGGAAAGCCATGCGGCAAGCTTCGCCCTGCTCGTCTACGCGAGTGCCTGGCTCAAGTGCCACGAGCCAGCCGCCTTCCTCTGTGCCATGCTCAATAGCCAGCCGATGGGCTTCTACACCCCATCGCAGCTGGTGCAGGACGCAAAGCGCCATGGTGTCACCGTTCTTCCGGTTGATGTGGCGGTGAGTGGCTGGGACGCGAGCCTGGAGCGTTACGACGATACGCCGAGGGCCGTACGCCTGGGTCTCTCGCAGCTAAGTGGCATGCGCCGCGACGCCGCTGAACGCATCGAAACAGCACGCGCCATCCGGCCCTTTGCCTCCGTCAAGGATCTCGCTCGCCGATCGTCCCTCGACCGGCACGATGTCAATGTCCTGGCCGCTGGCAATGCGTTGATTGGCCTCACCGGAAATCGACGTCAGGCCATGTGGCAGGCCGCGGCAGCAGTGCCTGACAAGGACCTGCTGCGGCCCGCTGATTTGGACGAGCCAATGCCCGAGCTTCCACAGCCAACTGAAGGTGAGGAGATCGTCAGCGACTATCGCTCGCTCGGGCTTACGCTGAACCGCCACCCGCTTGCTCTGCTCCGCCACAAGCTTGCCGCGTTGCGCTTCGTGCCCGCCGATGAGCTGGCCACCTATGCCACGCGGCAGATTGCCCGTGGCTGCGGCATCGTGACCGTCCGGCAGCGCCCAAGTACGGCGAACGGCGTAGTTTTCCTGTCGTTGGAGGACGAGACCGGGACTGTCAGTGTCATCGTCTGGCCGTCCGTGATGGAAAAGTTCCGACGCGAGGTCCTGACGGCCTCCCTTCTCGGTGTCTATGGCCAGTGGCAATGCGAGGGGGAAGTGCGACATCTGATCGCGCAACGCTTTGTCGATCTCTCACAAATGCTCGGATCGCTCAGCACTGAAAGCCGGAATTTTTGCTAGGGCTGGCCCGAACGCAGGTCCCAGCGGCTGGATGAACTCAACGTTGCAAACTGATACGATTGCCAATCTCGATTCAACCGCAAGAGATTCAAAGGCCAATGAAGACGACAGCATTCTCGACCGCCCTCCTGGCAGCCGCACTCACCGCCGGGTGTGGTAGCAAGACGGATCCTAACGAAAAGAACTTCGGGGCAGCTCTCAGCCAATATCTCGAAAAGAAGGGTGAACTTTGCCTTGGCTTCAGCAAATGGCCAATTGATGTTACAGAGACAGACCTGCGCCTGGAGAAGACGATGCCTTCAGGTACTGCAGGAAGAATGGCTGCACTAGAGAGGGCCGGCCTGGTTAGCAGTGCGATGACCGAGATTGAGGAAAAGAGCTACATCACCGGTACGCCGATGAAATTCACCGTGAAACGCTACACAGTGACCGAGGCGGGTAAGAACTACTATCGTGAATGGGAAGTTGACTCGTTTCGGTCAGACGGCGTGAAGAAGGTCAAGCTGGGGGACCTTTGTTACGGACGAAAGGCCCTTCAGAAGGTTGTGAAGTGGGAAGGCCCCATGAAACTCGGTGACTATCAAGAAGCCGGCGTGACGTACCTGTACAAGATCGACGGCCTCTCTGACTGGGCCAAACGACCGGAGATTCAAGCGACATTCCCCACTATTCCAAGGACGTTGGAAGGTGCGGGAAAGACATTGCAAACTCACGGGGTGAAACTCACCAGCGAAGGCTGGGAAGCAAATGGCTTGAACTAACTCGCCCACGGAAATGAAGAGCGCACTGTTCGTCGACTTCGACAACGTCTATTCGGGCCTGAGACAGCTCGACCCCGCCTATGCAGACCGCTTCGCCCGCCGTCCGGCCCAGTGGATGGAATGGCTCATTGGCACGCTGAGTTTGCCGGATCACGCACCAGTCGGCGCAAGGCGGCGGGTACTGGTTCGTCGCTGTTACCTCAATCCGCAGGCATACCAACGGTTCCGGCCTTCGTTCAATCTGGCCGGATTCGAGATCGTCGATTGCCCCGCTCTCACGAGTGAAGGGAAGACAAGTACCGATATTCATATGGTGCTCGACATAGTAGATCTCCTCCAGCACGAAGCTGGATACGACGAATTCATTGTCTTCTCTGCAGACGCCGACTTCACCCCCGTCCTTCGAAAGCTTCGTCGCTGGGACCGCCGCACGACTGTACTTGCCATCGGCTTTCCATCGGCGGCGTACCGGTCATCAGCCGATCTTCTCATCGACCAAGATGATTTCGTTCACAACGCCCTCGGATTTGACGCCGATGCCGAGGCGCCGCCGCTCCGCGAACCAGGCGCTGATGCAGTACTCACCGACGCTGCATTCAAGTTGATGCATCAAGTTGTGGCGGAGGCTCAAGGGCCGGTGGCCGTATCCCGCCTCGCGTCAATGGTCCAGTCCAGTGTGGACGGCATCGACGCATCATCGTGGGCGGGGTATGGCAGTTTCAGGGCGCTGCTTGAATCGGGAGGTCTGCCCCCCCTGCAGGTTAGCTGGGAAGGCGGAGGCTTTGTCCACGACCCGAAGCGTCAAGCCACGCCGGCGCCGCTTGGCCGGAATGGCGGTGGCAACCCTGACGGCCTAGCCAAAGCGGTGGCCGATTTCGTGAAACTCGAGGTGGGCGCGGCTAAGCATCCGATCCAATGCAGCACGCTGGCGGACCTGATCATCCAGAAGCACCCTCAACTCGCTGCAGACTGGAACGGCCGAGGCACATTCCGCAAGTTTGCCGAGTCCCTCGATGTTCGCCCTGTCATATTTGACTGGTCTACCTCAGGCGGAAAGGCCTACGACGGGGCAGGTGCATCCGCCATGCCCCAACAGCACGAGCAGTGGGGCGAGGCGCAGCACCTTCACTCAGCCGCAAGGCAGATTCATGAAGTAACCGGTGTGCCGTTGCTGTCCCCGGAGCGGTACCGGATGCTGCTAGCGAGCGTGCAGGCAGATGTTCTCGCCCATCCCTTCCATCTATTGGAGACCACGAAGCGCGTGCGTGACCGATGTAAGGCTGCGGGAACGCCGATCAGTCGCTCAGATATCAACCAGGTCCTTCGCGGCCTCCTCTATTGCGGGCACTCTTTTGAAGACGGACCCAATGACGCAGCATCTCTCGCAATGAAATTCGCAGATAGTGTGAAATCGCTATGCGTCCGTGAGCAAATGGTACTCGATCGTGGCATGGTTACGACCATTGAAGTCTGGCTGGGCTTCAACACGCTCTCACAGGAGCGCGCCTGAGGCTGACAATTGGGTGAACGTAACGATCCCCACACAAGCATAGCCGGAGACGATTGGATTCCACGATCTGTGTGATCGAGAATGGCTAGGAAGCCGACTGGACTCAACGGCGAGAAGCCTGGAAGGGGTCATGCCAAGATGCGGACAATCCGCTATCATAAGCCTTGCGGTTATATAGAGAGTAATTAACCTCTTTGTTTTGATATAAGCAAGGGTTCGCTGGCCGCCCTAATTCAATTGGTCCAACACACCAAAACGCTACGGAGCGGAGAACGCCGCCCCGATTTGGCGGGCTCGTTTCACCTCGTCGCCGTGCAGGTAGATCGAAGTCGTCGAGATGGACGCGTGCCGTAGATTGTCCCGGACCGACGTCAACTCCGCGCCGCGTGCGAGCGCATGGGTCGCATGCGTATGCCGCATCCAGTGCGGGCTTGCCTGCCGCAGCTTTTCGGCGGCAACCGGGTGGTCGGCCTGGATCAAGTCAGCCGCTTGCATGAAGAATCGCCGCAACACGGCCCACAGTCGCGTCCCGGTGATGCCGCTGGCCGGATCCTGGCCAAGGCCGCCAATCAACGGGGTATGCGGATCCCAGCGTGCCCGCGTAACTGGCAGGCCGCGCTCGACCAGATACCGGTCGAGCGTGACGCGCGCCAACGGCGGCAGCGCCACCTTGCCCGCCTTGGCCCCCTTGCCGACCAGGCTGAGCCAGTGGTCGCCATGGGCATCGATGTCGATGCCACCAAGGGTTGCGCTGACGAGTTCGCTGGCGCGCAGGCCGGTCGCATACGCGAAGTCGAGCACGAACCGCAGGCGCTGGGCCGCCGGCGTCTCCCAGCCGCAGGACCACTCCAGTCCGTTGGCGAGCGTGCGCACCAGCATCCATTCCCCCTCGGTGAACACGTGCGACGTATCCAGTAGCGCGGCACGCGCGCTGCCGCGCACCTTGATGCCTGCAAAGGGATTGGCCAACACGTAGCGCTGCTGGATGAGCCAGCGGAACATCGCGCCGAGTACCGACAGGGCATAGGCCGTCGAGCGTGGCGACAGGTCTTGCACAAACGGGCGCCATTCGCTCGAGGTGCGTGGTCGAGGTGGCCCCACCCAACGCTTGTGCGGCGTCGGCCGACGCAGGAAAGTGCGATAGGCAATCGCGTCCTCGGTGGTCAGCGACGACAGGGGACGCTCGCGCTCGACGATCGCCCACAGGATCAGCCGCTCCGCTTCCTTGCGATAGGCCCGTTGGGTGGCCGGTGACTCGTGCAGGGCGAGCCAGGCCTGGATGGCGGCGTAGTCGTTGTTCGCATTGAGGGTGCAGGTTTGCCGTGGGGCGCGGAAGGTCCCCGACGAGCCGTCGACTTCGTGGGGCAGGCGCAGGTGCTCCCAGGGCGCGATCACCCCGCGATCCGTCACGGCGATCAGCGCGCGGGCGCGCTCGGTCAGTGGCGGATGCTCGGCGAAGAAGGCCGCGATCCGCCGGGCGCTCGCCGGGCCTAGGCCGGGCACGGCCGTCCACCAGCGCCGCCGGCGCGGAATGCGCACCGTCAGATCCGCCAGCGTGTCGATGCCGTGCGCGCGCAGCGCCGCCACGGCACGGGGCGGCAGCCACTGGCCGATGTCGTCGCCGACCGCCGGTTGCGGCGGGGGCAAGCGGCGCAGCAAGTCGACCGCTTGGCTGATTGCCTTAGCCCGGCCGACTCGCTCGGCCGCGCCGTGCGCGAACAAGGCGGCGAGGTCCTGGCGCTGCCGGCGGCGCGCGAAATCGGCCAACTGTCGCCGGATGTGGCCGAGGATGCCGCGCGCGGACTGGCCGCTGGCCTTGCGCTCGCCCAGGTAGCGCACCACCGCGTCGCGGGCCGATAGCCCTTCGTACCAGGCACGTAGCGCGGCCAGCGACGCCGCATCGGGGAAGTCAGGCGGCGCCGGATGGGTCTGGGGGGTGGCTGGCAGCTTTTTCATGTCGACCAGTTTAGTGCATCGATGCAGCTATTACGATAAGAATAGTTATCACAATAGCTATGAGAAAATGTAAAGATGGCGACGACAACGGGCCAGGCTTTCGCGCAGCAGTTGATCGCCGACATCAGGTCGTCAGTGATGTCATGTCGACGCGCGGATTCACATAGACCGCTTCCGGTGGGCAGTTGCCTCGTCCGTGTCTCTATCATCGTGCCCCTTTTTCCGCCGTGACCTCCACTGCGAACCTGAGGCTCCAACAAGGTACACAAGCGTGTCACGTGCCGGAGGGTGTACTCGACGATCAAGGAGAGTTCGCGCGGGCTGTAACCTTTGGCGGCAGTCTGCCGAACTTTAGGTACACGGCTAGGGTGCTAGGCCACGATCCTCGGTCGTGTAACGGTGCCCGGCGGTGATGTCCTGCCGGTGCGGGGTTGAGTAACCACCTGAAGGAGTTGGAAAATGGTCAAGAAGGTCTTACTGCTCATTGCGGCGGGCACCGCCCTTAACGTAGGGTCGACACTTGCCGGCATTTTAGGTCCGCGTGACACCTATACCGATGGGGGGAAAGCTGGAACGTTTGACGTTTACCCAGGAGCAGCGAAATCGTCCAGGTTCGACGTTTATACTGATGGTGCCAGAGTCACGGACAGGCGTGATGTGTTCACGGATGGAGCGAGAATTACCAACCGTGATGGATATATTGACGACGGCCCCCAAAAGTAAGTACTGATTTCATGGAGAAATACTCTCGGGTATAAGCACCTGGTGCTACGTCAGTCAGCGAGCCGCCTGCTCCCTCGAGGGACCTCCTTGCGAGGGAGCTTCTTTTGAAGGTTTTGGCGCTTCGGATATTGCCCGCCGATTCGGGGCATGCGACGAATTGAGCCTTGGCACACTGATTTATCCGTAAGCATTGCCCACGTGATCAGTGCGGTGGTGTTATGCGCACATTAAATGAGGATTTGTTCTCCATCTTCGAGCGAGCCTGCCGCGCCAAGGACTTCGAAATCACGGACCAATTGCTACGTGCGCTTGAGACCTTCGCGCGCCGAAGCAACGATACGCGCCAACTTAGCCTTGCCTACTTGGTGTTCGCCAATGCCTGCTATGCTGGCAGCGATCCTCAGGCCCCGGTCGTGCAGTCATGAATGGGGGTCGACACAGATTTGAGCGCCGAGTCACGCCACACCCGTCGCGACGTGGGCGGGGACGTCAATTGATAGACTGACAACTGCGACCTTGAGTGTTGATCGTCCAGTCGTAGGAAATGAACTCGATTTCCATGCCTGCAGGAAGCGTCAGCGGCGCATAGCGGTTGATGTAGGCAAGCAACGTGGGGCTCCGCTTCAGAAAGTCGTCCTTGTAGAAACTGAGGATCGACGAGACTCGGACGGTGCCTCCCACCAGATCGACTTGAAGGTTCCGCGGCTCGTTGAAGAAACGCCGTGCGGCCTCCTCAAGTTGGGCGTCAAGATGTTCGCCAGAGAATGGCTGATTGGGCAGGCGAGGACAGCCGATCACCATGCAGTTCAGCGCAAAATGGACACGTTCATCCCCCATGGGACGGATCACGCTGTTTTCATAAGTGTAGAGCGTCATGGCCTTTCCACCGATCGTAAAGCGCCTGCCCCCGAAGAACCGGAGCCGCATTAGCCATCCCAACTCCTTTGGCATGCCGGAGACGAGGACGTTGTACATCGCGAGCGCGTTATAGGAATTGATGTAGTAGGCAAGCACCGCACTGCGCGTCGGGAACGCTGCCGGCATGTTCTGCGGACTCACGCGCCCGAGATAGTCGACGTAAGCGCGCAAATCGGCCGGGTTCTTGGCCAGTCCGCAGAAATCCACCTGTCCATGATCATTCACGTACCGGTGCAGTACGCGCGCCCAGTACACGTCGGGGTCAGACTCTCCGGCCTGCGCGGCGACTGGCCCCACCCAAGCCGCCGTTAGCGTCATGCAAACGACGAGGAGTGAATTGCGCGGTATCCTGGGGTACATAGCAGAGCTTGAGGGCAATCTTCACGCTATTGAAGTGAGCGTCGGGGCGACCGGTTGCGAGCGCGGTTGACATGTATCCCCGTTGCTCGCAGCGGCCTCGCTTGTCTCGGTGCCGGTCAGTGGGTTCCAAGACAGCGACGACGTGCCGCGATGAAATCGGATGGGCCGCAGAATGAAGGCGTCGCGCCTGGCATTGTGCAAGCACATGGACATAGGGCCGTCGGCGGTAATGACCTTGAACGCGCAGGCTTCAATCCGGTCCGCTTCCAGTTTCGACGCATCCATAAAATTGTGGATGACGAATGAGAGGGTGTGCACGCGGCCCCGACTCCTGACGAGGTCCTCCCGCATTGCCCAGGCCTTTCGCGTCAGCCACCGCATGACCGGCGCCCAAAAGACGGGGTGTCCGCATAGCCAATACGCCAGCCGGCGAGCGGTCGCGGTGGGGCGGGTTCGGTCAAACACGACACCAGCCGTAGCGCGCTGCAGGGCAGCCACAAGTTGCAAGTCGTCAAACGCATTGTAGAGGTTACCGTTCGCCGCCAGGCACATCCCATAGCGACTACAGGAAGGATGCCCGATCAGGGAGGCCGAGAACTGGAGCGGCGTCCCCGCCCCGCGCTCAATCTGGGCTGCGGCGGTTTCGGGGGTAATTGCCTGGCCCCGCGCACCTTGCACACCCCGGCCGATGTCAGCCTGCAACTGGAACGACGCCGTGCGGATTCTCCCCGCCTGACCCCGAAAATACGCGACGACGGCCGGAATCTCGTCGAAGTTTCCGTCATGAACCGTCGTGTTGAACATCACCGACAGGGGCAGTCCGGCGGCTCGCTCCAGATAGCGCTGGCGAAGAGCATTCAAGTCAGCTTCCGTCTGGTAACCCCGTCTTTGCTGGGTGGTATCGACATGGAAGGCGACGTCCGCCAGCCCGGCGGCCGCTAATTCGCCAAGTAGGGCCCGGGTCGCCCGAATGCCATTGGTCATCAGCGTGGCACGCATGCCCAACGCATGGATCCTGCGCACGATGGCGAGCAGCTCGTCGCGCTTGCGTAAGGTCGGCTCACCGCCGGTGACCTGGACGTCGGTGTTTATCCCATAGGCGTTGAAGATGCTCTCCACTCGGGCCATCACCTGGTCGAGGGGGATATCCTTGACCGCCTCCGAGTTTTCGGAGAGGTAGCACAGCGTGCAGTCCAGATTGCAGCGCTGCGTGATCTCCAGCGCGACGCAGCCGATCGGCCATCGCTGACCCATCTGCTGGTTAGGTTGCGCGAGCCCTTGTTTGGCCATCACGGCCCGCGCGCGCGCCAAGGCGTCGGCGGGAGATGGCGGCCACGGCTCAGCGCCGTGCGCATCGATTTCCGCTCTGGACATGTATGGCATGACGCATCTCCCTTGGCGCAATCCGCTCGCGTTCCCCTTCCCCCGGACGCTGCCGCACCGCGGCGCGGATTTCGACACATTCGGAACCTCTCCGGTCATACTAGGCCCGCAAGAGTTGCAGCAGCGCCCGCTTTTCTGCGGGAACGGCCCCCTCCGGGGTAAGTACCGCATCGCATAGCGCGTGGCGACAGGAACAAGCGTCGTGGTCGGGCAAGCCTGTCGATAGGATCTGGGTCAAAATCTGCTTGGCCCTGCCGACACTCGCCCCATAGCGGGCGATCACCGCCGCCACGGTGACATGTTGCGCGGGATCCTCCAGCCAGCAGTCATAGTCGGTGACGATACCCAAGGTGCAGTAGCAGATTTGGGCCTCTCTGGCGAGGAAGACTTCCGGCACGTTCGTCATGCCCACGACATCGCAGGCCATCGCATTGCGCAGGAAATGGCTCTCGGCGCGTGTGCCCAGACGCGGGCCGTCGACACAGCCGTAAGTCACTTTGGCATGCGCGGGCAGTCGCAGATCCCTGATGGTCGCTTCGAGTGTCGAGGCGAGCCGGCTACAAGTGGGCTCGGCCGAGGAAACGTGCGCGGCCAGCCCGTCCCCGAAAAAGGTCTTGGCGCGGTTGCCGCGCACCCAGTCCACATATTGGGTCGGGATGGTGAAGTCGCCGGGCGCAATCTCCTGGCGCAGGCTACCGACGGCGGACAGGCCAATGATCTGGCGGACCCCGAGTGCCTTCAAGGCGTAGATATTGGCACGGTAGTTGACCTCGTGCGGAAGCAGTTCATGTTGCCTACCATGGCGGGGCAGGAACATGACCTCCGTGGCGCCAAGACGGCCATGGAGCACAGGCGCCGATGGCGCGCCAAATGGCGTGTCGACCAGGTGCTCGTTGATCACGCTGAGCCCGTCGATGGCATAGATTCCGGTTCCGCCAATAATGCCTAGCATGGTGACTACTCCTCGTCGGTACGCGAGTTCGGCGCTGCTGACAACAGCGCGATGGGGACATGTTGCAGATCGGCTGGCTCGTCAACGTCCGGCAGTGCAGGCAGTTCCGCCCACCGCCAGCCAAGCGCAGTCAGGCGCTTGCGTGTTTCAGTCATGACGGTGTCGGTGCTCCAGCGTATTGCCGAGAACAGATGGGCATCAAGGCGTCGCAGACCCAGCAGGACGTATCCGCCATCGGTGGCGGGAACGAGCACCGCATCATTTCCGGCGTTCAGGATTCTCGCCGCAGCATTGAGCTGCGTTGGCTCCAGCGCGGGGCAGTCGGTGCCGATGATGAGCACGCTACCGGCACGCGCCAAGGCCCGGCAGGCCGCCGTGGCCATTCTCTGACCGAGGTCGCCGTCGCATTGACGCGACAGCGTCGCCTTAAATTCTCGCGCACAGGCCTGGAATGCCGGATGCCCCGTATCCGGCGTACAGCAAAGCTCCACCGGACCAATTTCGGCCGCATAGGCCGAGGCAAGGGTATGCCGAAGCAGCCGCTCGGCCAGCGCCGCGGCGCCATTCTCGCCCAGTGCGGGAATCAGGCGGGTCTTGGCATACCCCGGCTCCGGCGCTTTGGCAAAGACAATCACTTCGCAATGGGAGGGGCGCATGCGTGCTCCTTGGCTTCATAGTGTTGCGCCAGTGCTGCGGCGCTGCATCCAAAAAAGAACTGCAGGCGCAGCCACCACATCAGCAAGATCGTTCTCCAGAGTCCGCGCCGCTCCCATCGCCGCCCGGACGTGACCACGCGCGCACGTAGACACGCCGGCGACCCGAGGCGCTTCAAGCGGGCCGACAGCACAATGTCTTCCATCAGCGGCAGATCGGGAAAACCACCGACAGCAAAGAAGGTCTCGCGCCGCATGAACATCGCCTGGTCCCCGGTGGCGATGCCGGTGAGCCGCGAGCGAAGGTTCATCGAGGCCGCGACAACGCGAAGGAGCCGCAGCCTTCCCACTATGCTGGCATCGAACCTACCCCACAGCCGTTGTCCCGATTGCATGACGGCGCGGACAGCCTGGTCAGCATCGGCCGGCAAGCGTGTGTCGGCATGGAGGAAAATCAGCAACTCTCCACGGGCTGCAGTGGCGCCAGCATTCATCTGGCGCGCCCGCCCGCGGGCAGTGATCATGACCCGATCAGCCAACGGTCCTGCCAGGCCAGCCGTGCCGTCCGCGCTGTCTGCGTCTACGACAATGATTTCCACGCCCTTGCGGCGCAGCGACTGCAGCGCCGCAAGGGCGTCTTCAATGTGCTCGGCTTCGTTCCAGGTCGGGATCACGATCGACAGGCGCATTAGCGTTCTCCCCGAAAGTAGTGACGTGTCCGAAGAAGTCGCACGGCACCCCGCCCGGCAACTGGCAGCGCCCCAATCAAGGCGAACGAGCCGAGCAGCGCTGGTGACAGGATATCGGCGATGCTGCTGATCCCCGCCAACTGGGTTCCGGCGTTCACATAGACCACCGTGCCGGCGAGCATGCCGACTTGGCTGACCCAGTAGAACGTGCTGGTCTTGATCGGTGTCAGCCCCATGGCCAAGTTGATCGTGAAGAACGGTACCAATGGAACCAGCCGGAGCGCGAACAGATAGAATGCGCCGTCCTTCGCGAGGCCGGCATTGATTGCGGCAAGTCGATCACCGAAGCGGTGTTGCACCGCGTCGCGAAATACATAGCGCGAGGCGAGAAATGCCAGGGTGGCGCCGATGGTCGAGGCGAACGACACGAGCAGGGTGCCGCCCCACAGACCGAAGATTGCGCCACCGGCCAGCGTCATGATCGCGGCGCCGGGCAGGGAGAGCGCGGTGACAGCGACATAGAGCAGGAAATAGCCCGACATCGCCACCGCCGGATGCGCCGCGTAGTAGGCTTGCCAAGCCGCCTGACCCGCTTTGAGCTGTGACAGATTCAGGTAACGGCCGAGATCGAAGCCTACATATGCCGCCAGCAGCGCGACGACTGTCACCACGATCAGGACACGGGTACGGTTGACTTTCGGGGAGGCGGTTCCGGATGCCTTCATTTTCCAGGCTCCCCGCGCATTGCTGCTACGCCACCGCGCCGCCAGGCATGAAACCGCGCGAGCCATCTCAACACCTGTTGCGGGGCGTGCGCTTGTTTCCACGCGCCGGCCGCGTACTTGTTGGCCTCGGCCAGCGTCGGATAGGTGTGGACGGTAGCAAGGATCTTATTGAGTCCCAAGCCGTGCTTCATCGCCAGCACGTACTCTGCAAGCAGGTCTCCGGCATGGTCTCCGACAATTGTGACCCCGAGGATCCTGTCCCGCCCCGCCACGGTCAGAACCTTGACGAAGCCTCGGGCGCACTCGTCGGTGATCGCGCGATCCAGCTCGCCCAGGTCATAGCGGGTCACTTCATAGGGAATGCCTTGCTCTTTGCAGTCCCGCTCGCTCCGCCCCACACGGGCCACCTCCGGATCGGTAAAGGTGCACCATGGCATGACTGTGTAGTCGGCCCTGAAATGCTTCACCCCACCAAACAGCGCGTTGACCGTCGCGTACCACGCCTGATGGGCCGCAGCGTGGGTGAACTGAAACGGTCCCGCGACATCGCCACAGGCGTAAATGTTCGGGTGGAGCGTCTGCAAATAGGCGTTGGTCTCGATGGCGTGGGCCGGTGTCAGGGGGATACCCAACGCCTCCAGGCCATAACCCGCAGTGCGTGGGCGACGCCCGACTGCGCACAACAGAGCGTCAAACTCCAGACCCGTTTCCTGTTCACCGCGACTGACGATCAACTGCTTGAGACCACCGACTTGGTCACAGCGCACCGCGCGGTGCGAAACTAGAATCCGCACACCGTCCGCCGCCAGCGCTGCCGCGATCAGTGCGGAGGCCTCTGGGTCCTCACGGACGAGGAGTCGCGGCGACCGCTGCACCAGCGTGACTTCCGCCCCAAAGCGGGCGAAAGCTTGCGCGAGCTCGCAGCCCACCGGGCCCCCGCCCAGCACAACCAGCCGTCGGGGTAGCGCACGGAGGGACCAAATCGTCTCGGTGGTGTAATAGCCGGCCGCCTCCAGCCCCGGGATCGGCGGCACCAAGGGCTCGGCCCCGGCCGCGATGACGATGGCGCGGGTAGCGAGCGTCCGGCCGTTGACCTCGACGGTCCAGGGCGAGGTAATGGTGGCTCGCCCCTGGATGACTTCCACCCCGAGCTTGGCGTACCGCTCGGCCGAATCGTGCGGGGCCACCGTTGCAATCACCCGATGCACACGCGCCATCACCTCGGCAAAGTCAAAACTGATCTCGGCGCTGGCCATGCCCAAGGCGGCTGCATGCTTTGCTTGCTTGACGAAACGCGCTGAGCGCAGCAGGGCCTTGGAAGGTACGCACCCGGAATTCAGGCAGTCGCCGCCCATCTTGCCGCCTTCGACGAGTGTGACTTTCGCTTTCAGCGCCGCCGCAAGATAGGCCGTCACGAGTCCGGCTGCCCCGGCGCCGATGACGACCAGATTGCGGTCGAACCGCCGGGGCTTCGGCCAGCGGGCGTGGACGCGTCGCAGTCCGGCCGCTGCTACCACCTTTCTCACCATCAGCGGAAGGAGGCCTAGCAGCACGAACGTTCCCAATAAGCCCGGAGAAAGCATATCCGGGAGGTGCTCGATGGAGCCGAGCTGCACGCCGGCGTTCACCCGCACCACCGTGCCCGCGAGCATGCCGGCCTGGCTGACCCAATAGAAGGTACGCGTCCTGATCGGCGTGACGCCGGCCGCAACATTGATGAGAAAGAAGGGAACGACCGGGATCAGCCGCAGCGAGAACAGGTACAAGGCGCCATCCCTTGCAATACCGGCGTTGATTGCGGCAAGCCGATCCCCGCAGCGACGTTGCAACGCGTCGCGCAAAACGTGCCGGGAGGCGAGAAAGGCCAGGGTGGCGCCGAGGCTCGACGCAAACGACACCAGCAGCGTGCCGCCAACCAGGCCGAAGATCGCGCCGCCGGCCAGCGTCATGACCGTGGCGCCGGGCAGCGACAACGCGGCCACGGCCACGTAGGCCAAGAAATAGGCCGCCATTGAGGCCACTGGATGGTCGGCGCGATAAGCCTGCCAAACAGTGCGGCTCGCCCGCAGGTAATCCAGGTGCAAATACTGGCCCACGTCCAGGACGAAGTAAGCCGAGCCCAGCACGGCTGCCACCAACAGAATGATCAAGGACCAGTTGAGCCGCATTGTTTGTTTCACGGATTCCGGCTCAGGCGGCCAACGCACCACCGCAACTGCTGCCCTGACCTGCGGTGCAGCCGTAGCAATGATCGGCCACGACGATAGGCCGACCGATCAATTCTGCGCTCAGCAGATCGCGCAAGTGAGCCCGAGACGAAACGCCGAGCTTCAGCGGCAGGCCCAACATCTGGTTGAAATCGCAGTCGTGGAGATAGCCTTGCCAGTCAACGCTGACAAGGCTGCGGCACATCAGGCCGTCAAGATTGGCGGCGCTGAAATTGTCTTTCAGCAGGCGCATGTAGTCCGCGAACTGCCCCTTTGAGACCAACGTGCTGCCAAAGCGCTGGATCGGCATATTCGCGAGCGCAAAGAGCTGGTTAAAAACAATGCCGAAATGCACGTACAACTCACGCTTATAGTCCGCCTCGAGCCTCTCCTGATTGGGCGGCAAAACCGGGCCTTGCGGGTTATACACGAGATGCAGCGCGAGGCCGGTGTCAGGCTGGCCATAGCCGAGGCCGTTGAGGTGCCGTAGCGCCGATACGCTCTTGTCAAACGTGCCGGCGCCCCGCTGACGGTCGACGTTGTCCGCCGAATAGCACGGAAGGGAGGCAACGACTTCCACGCGTTCAGCGGCAAGAAATTCCGCGAGATCTTCCTGCCCCGGCTCGAACAGGATGGTGAGGTTGCAGCGATCGATGACGCGCGCACCAAGCGCTCTCGCGCCCGCCACAAGTCGGCGGAAGTGCGGGTTGAGTTCCGGGGCGCCGCCGGTGAGATCGAGAGTCGAGAGCCTGCGGGTGCGCAGCACCTCTAGTACCAGATCGACGGTGGCACTGTCCATCATTTCGATGCGGTTCGGTCCAGCGTTGACGTGGCAATGCACGCAAGTCTGGTTGCAGCGATAGCCCAGGTTGACTTGCAGCGTCTCCAATGCCCTGCGTCGTATCGCCGGGAAGTCGGTCGTGCGTAGTAAAGGGAAGATGGCATGCATTAGCACTTCTCCGTGGGATCGCAACTTGGCGATCTTTGCGACGCCTGTCTGGCCGCGTCGTCCGCTGGACCCGGCGGCATCCGGCAGAACCCTTGGGCCGGAACGTGCAGCGCCGCGTTGAACTTGCTCGACAAATTCTGGAAAGCGATCAGCGCGGTGAGTTCGATGATGGCGTCGTCGCTGAAATGCGCCTTGAGTTCACTCATCCGGGCGGCGTCCACGCGGCGGCCGGTGATGGTGACGGTCTCGGCATAGCGCAGGGCCGCTTTTTCGCGAGCGCTGTAGCGCGGGGACTGGTCGAAGTCGGCCAGTTCCGAGAGTTTGGCCGCTTCCACGCTGCGCTCCAGCGCCGTCGCGGAGTTGAGATCGACGCAGAACTCGCACCAGTTGATTTGCGAGACCCGCACCGTGATCAGCGAGCGCAGCGCAGGTTCAATGGGGGAAGACACCCGGTCGAGCGCGCGATAGAGCCCTGTCAACGCGAGAAATACTCTCGGGGAGCGGCCCCACAACCTGGCCGGCTCGAGTTCGGCGCCATATTTCCTGCGTTGCAGCCACAAGATCAGGCGCACGTACCATGGATAGGTCGCGTCATCTGGCGTTGGGATCATGGACATGGCACAAGCCTCATCGCGTCAGCAGCATCCCGTACTGGGATCGCAGCTGGTGGCGCGCTGGTCAGCAGGAAAATGCACCGCCCGCTTGCTTTCCGATGCGGGTCGGTGAGTGCCAGGCGGCGCACAGTACGGCTTGCCGGCCTGCTCGCTGACCGGTTCGATGCCGATGAAATGCGTCCGGTAGTCACCCTGCATAAGGAGCTGATAGGTCCGCTCACACACCGCCATACGCTCGCCGCGGGGAAACAGGTGGCCTTCGTCGTCAGTCACCGAGGCGAACGGACCGCGGTAGAGGACCGCGTGCCCCTTGTCGATACATGGTTGGCTCGACGGCTTTTGCGCCACCAGGGTGACCGCGCGGAACTCGATGCCATGGACGACCTGCCACGGCGTAGGCGCCCATGTGTCGATCCCCACGGCGACAAAGCCCGCCTGCACGAACGCTTGCAGGAACGCGGTTTCGGTGAACGCGCCGGAGATGCAGCCGCTCCAAAGCTGCGGGTCGCTCTTCAGTGCTGCGGGCACCGGCTCATCGGCAACGATATCGGAAATTGCCACCCGGCCATGAGGCCTGAGTACCCGGAAAATCTCCCGCGCGACGGCCTGCTTCTCGTGCTCGTCCACCAGATTGAGGACGCAGTTCGAAATCACCAGGTCCACCGAGTCGTCAGGCACCAGCGGCGCCTGACGCTTCTGTTCGGCTTGCCAGGCTTGAAGCGCGGCCAGTCCGCGCGTGTCATGGACCGGGTTGCGGGCGAGCCAGGTGTCCATGGCAGCGACATCCAACGCCAGCTCCTGGATCTTCCCCTTGAGGAAACGCACCCTGTCGCCGCCCAGTTGCTGTGCCATGTGTGGCTGGTACTTGCGCGCGAGCGCCAGCATGGCGTCGTTCATATCCACGCCGATCACTTGGCCACCCTCGCCGACGATCTGCGCGGCGATGTAGCAAATCTTGCCCCCGCCCGAGCCGAGATCGAGCACGGTGTCGCCGGGCCGCACGTAGCGCGAGGGGTCGCCGCAGCCATAATCCTTGTCGAGGATCTCGGGTGGGATTGCCGCCAGATAGCGGGGATCGTAGCTGACCGGACAACATAGCTGGGGTTCGGTGGCCCGGGCACCCTCGCTATAGCGTTCGTACACTGCGTCTTGCATCGACATGGTTGCTTCCTCTCCAAGTTGCCCGCCTTGGGCCCGTCGTTGTGCTTGCCTTACCGGGAAATCGCCCGGGCCCTACGTTAGGCGCGACAGCGCCACGGCGCCTGCCGAAATCAGGCCGGCGACGGGGAAAGTGACCAGCCAGCCGTAAAGCACGCCTTTGAGTGCGTCTCCCCCCGCTGGCTGCTGACCGGTGTTCCAGCGGACCCCCAATAGGGCGCCGGTGCTCACGTGGGTCGTGGACACCGGCAGGCCGAGCGGCGAGGCCAGCAAGACCAGCGACGAGGTGCACAGATTGGCGACCAGCCCCGTGTAGGCATCGAGCGGCGCCACCCGATGCGCGAGCACATGGAGCACCGTGCGTCCACCCCATAATCCACCCAGGCCCATTGCCACGGTAACGGCAATGATCGCCCCGGCTGCACCCGCCATCGGCAAGCCGGGCGGCGCTCCCGGCGACAGGGCAAGGCCCATGATCAGCACGGCCGCGATCTTGGGTACATCATTGAGCGCCCGGGCAAAGCTAATCGCCGCCGCGCTCATCCAGTGCAAGGCTGCCCACCGCCGGCGTACGCGCGGTGGCGTGGGACGGCTTGCGGGTGTGGCGCAAAGGAAGGGATCGGCGCGCCATTCGGCTTCGCTACAGCAGTCCGCTCGCCGGATGGGTACCTGCCGAACCAGGCGATGGGCAAGCCATAGCACCCCGCTGCATAGCAAAATGGCGACCAGTGGGCTTACCAGCAATGGCAGCGCGATCTTGCCCAGTAGCGAGCGCGCCAGGAGGCCCTGCGGGCCGGTGGCGGCGAGCGTCGCGCCGACCAGCCCGCCCAGCAATGCGTGCGTCGTCGATACGGGCAAGCCGAAGCGCGTGGCACCGAGCACCCAGACCACCGCGCCACACAATGCGGCGAGCAGGAAGCCAAGGCTCAGATGCGTCTCGGGCCGTAACAGCCCGCTGCTGAACGTGTGGACCATGGCAGCGCCAAGCACGACAGCCGTCAGCCCGCCCATCACCGTCCACAACGTGCCCCACCAAAGCGCACGGCGGGCCTGCGTAACGCCTCCGCCCACCAGGCTGGCAATGCCCTTCGAGACATCGTTCGCGCCGTTTGCCCAGGCGAGCAGGAGCACAACGGCCGCAATGAGTGTGATCGTCATCGAGAGTCTCTTTCGCATCGCTGCCAGCCCGATAGGACGCTGAAGCGATGGACGCCGTGTCAGTCAGCGCCGAGGGTGCGCCGGTGAATCAGCCAGTCGATCGACAGCTTCCCCGGGCCGCGTGTCAGCAGGACCAGCAGCATGGCCGCCCACTGGATATGCGTGGGCCACGCCTGCGGATAGACGAACACCTGGATCACCGTCGTCATGCCCAGTAGCACCAGTGCCACGGGGCGAGTCGCCAAGCCCACCATGAGTAAGACTGGCGCGGTCAGCTCGATCGAGACGGCCAAGTAGGCGGCTGGCTCGGGCGGGATCAGCGGGACGTTGTAGTCTTCCCGGAAGAGTTCCAGGGCCGACTCCCAGTTGGCGAGCTTGGCCATGGCCGAGTTCCAGAATACCGTGGCGACCGCGAGTCGCAGGGGAATGGCGAGGACGGTGTAGGGAAAGCGATCGAGCCATGCCAGCACGCGCCGCGCGCGCTCGACCAGCGTCATGGATGAACCAGTGGAATGTGTGAGATTGCGCATGACAAAGGCTCCATGGTTAGTCGAATGGCCGCCCGGACAGGCTGATGGCGGTGAAGCATCCAGATGCCAGCAGCGTGGCAAGCCAGGCGTGCGTCTCGGACGAAGGGGTTTCCTGCAGCGCAGCATGTAACGGACGCCCCGCGAACAGGGCTGCCGCGAAGCGCCACTGCCAGGCGCTCAGGCGGTCGACTTCGACGCCGGACGGGGTCCGATGGACGAGCAGCCAGACCGGGCCGGCGTTCAGGTCGATGGCCTCCATCGCACCATCATCACGGCTTAGCACAGCCCGCCAGATCGCGTCGATCGGGAAGTCAGATTGCAACAGTCGCACGGCTAGATGCGGCGCGAAGCACACATCCTCCCGTTTGGCTTCCTCTAGTTGCGCGAGGCGAGCCAAGTCGAGCGGCTTCACGTCGGGCGCGTGTAGCACGGTATTGACCGCCCATTCGAGCCGGGCCGTGTCTGCTAGATAGGTCAGCGAGGCGGCCTGCGGCATCGCCGCCAGGAACTCCGGAAAGACCTCGCCATACTGGTCCAGCCAAGCGCTGCTTGGAGGGGAGTCCTCCATGAACAGTCGGGCCGCACCTTCGAAGAACTCGGGGCCAACCAAGGCGTGGATGGCTGGATAGGACAGGCGTAGCGCCGTCACCAGTGTGGCAATAGCGGTGTTCCGGTAGATGCCAAGCCGCGCCTGCGGCGCCAGCCCGTCTTCTACCACGAACGCGAGCAGGTCGCCGCCGCCCTCATGCAGCAGACCCTGGCCGACGGCGCGCTGCAACTCAAGCAGCGTAGGGGGATGCGGATGCATGCTGTTGCCTCTCCAGAGCCGTTTCGGCGATAGCCGCCTCTTCCATCAGGATGTCGAGCGCAGGTACGTCGGTGTCCCATTCGATCAGCGTCGGCACCGGTCCGAAGCGTTGGAGCGCTTCCTCGTACAAAGCCCATACCGCGGGCGCGACGCGCGAGCCGTGATCGTCGATGCGAAGGGTTCGCCCCTGCTCGAGTTGCCGCACGCTATGGCCGGCCAGATGAATCTCACTGATCGCCGCTGGCGGTAGCGCAGCCAGATACGTCGTGGCGTCCCAGCCGTGGTTGCTGGCGCTGACATAGATATTGTTGACGTCGCACAGTATGCCGCACCCGGTGCGGCGTGCGACCTCGGCCAGGAATTCCCACTCGGGAATGGTCGAGTGAGCAAAGCGCAAGTACGTCGATGGGTTCTCGACCAGGATGTGGCGCTTCAGATAGGTCTGGGTCTGGTCGACGTGCCGGCACACGATGGCCAGCGCTTCCTCGGTCATTGGCAGCGGCAAGAGATCCGCGAGATAGGTTCCGCCGGCCACGCTCCAGGACAGATGCTCGGAGACCAATCCCGGTTCGATCCGCGCAACCACCTCGCGCACGCGCGCAAGGTGGGTCATGTCCAGCCCCTGGGCACTGCCCAACGACAGGCCAACGCCGTGCAGCGAGATCGGATAATCGCGTCGAATGGCGTCCAGGTAACCGGGAGCGCTGCCGCCGCCCATATAGTTCTCGGTATGCACCTCAAACCAAGCGACCGCGGGGCGCTCCTCCGCCACCACCTGGTGGTGCCGGAAGCGCAGTCCGACCCCGGCTCGCGCTGGGATCGGGCTGGGCCCGCGTTGCAGTGCAACAGACGGGGCATCCATCGTTCTGCTCGATCAGACGGCTTTGACGTTGCCGCCCTGGATCTTGCCGCAGTCGCCGGCCGGCAGCAGCACGAATGATTTCGTATCGCGCGCCTTGGTCGCTTGTCCCGCACAGGAATGCGCGCCTTCGGCGCAGTCATTCTTGGCTACGGCATTGATCCCATAGCACTTTTCCAGCTTGCCCTTATCCATCCTCGCCATGTTGTCCTTGACGATCTGCGGCATCCCACTCATGTCCTTCATGGGCTGCTGCGCAAGGCCCGGCGTGGCCGCCATAGCAAGGGCGAGCCCGAGGGCGGACGACAAGGTCGAAGCGGCCAACATATGCTTGCTCATCATGCATTCTCCTGAGTGTTGCGGCCCGAATCCGGGGCCGTGTCAGGATATTCGGCCGTACGCGACCAAAGGTTACGTCTCTCCCGAAATTTTTTTGCGCGACAAACGGTCCCCCATGACGCAGAATTCAGCCATGTCTTCCCCAACGCACCGACATGACGGCAAACCGAGTTCCGTGAGCGATACGCCGGACTCGGCGTACGCAGCCCCCCCTGGCGCGCCAAGGACCCGCCGGGCAGACGGCACGGCGGACTGGTCCGTTGCGATGGCCCGCGCGCAACGCGGCGACCGCGAGGCCTACCGCCATTTGCTCGAAGCCATCACCCCCTACGTGCGGGCGTTGGCGGCACGCCAGGTCCGGAATCGCTGCGACATCGAAGACACGGTGCAGGACGTGCTGATGACGGTACACGCAGTGCGCCACACTTATGATCCGGCACGTCCGTTTGGCCCGTGGCTGGTTGCCATTGCCAACCGGCGCATCGTCGACGGCCTGCGCCGGCGCGGACGCATCGGCTCGCATGAAACCGAACTTGACACTGAGCAAGAAACCTTTTGGCCCTCTGCAGCGAACTTACAAGAGGAGGCTGTAGATGCGCGCGCGGTGAGGGATGCCGTCGAACGGCTGCCGGCCGGACAACGCGACGCATTGCGGATGCTCAAGCTCGAGGAAATGTCGTTGAAAGAGGCCGCCGCCGCCAGCGGCATGTCGGTTGCCGCGCTGAAGGTTGCCACGCATCGTGCCTTGAAAGCGCTGCGCAAATTGTTCGAATCGCAAGGTAATAAGTCGTGAGACCCACCCCTAATCTGATCGACTCACTGGTGGCCGACGCAGCGCCGGTGCGGCGCTTGCGCCCGCCGATGGTGCGGGCAGCAGGCTGGCTGCTGCTGGCCGCCTTGATTCTGGCGTTGGCCGCGTCCCATCATGGTCTGCGCCCCGATCTGGCAACGAAGCTGGCGCAGCCGGTCTTTGTCACCGGCGTGGCCGCAGCGATGTTGACCGCCGTTCTGGCCGCCGTGGCAGCGTTCATGGCCAGCGTCCCCGGGCGCTCCCGGCGATGGCTGCTGCTGCCGGTGCCAGCGTTCTTGGCCTGGTTCGCCACGGTCAGCTACGGTTGCCTGACAAATTGGGTCCAAATCGGGCCGGCCGGCATCTCGCTCGGCGAGACGGCCAGTTGCTTCGCCACGCTGATGATGGTCAGCGTGCCGCTGTCGTTTGCCTTGCTGATCATGCTACGGTATGTGGCACGGCTCTCCCCGGCGCCGGTGGCAATGTGCGGCAGCCTCGCGGTTGCCGCCATGACGGCAACCGCGCTGTCCATCCTTCACCCGCTCGACGCCACGGCCATGATTCTGATGTGGAACTTCGGCGTGGCGCTGCTGTTTGTGGGCGTCAGCGGCCGGTATGGAGATCGACTGTTCAACTGGGTGGCGCCGCACTTGCGCCAGTGAGAGGCACGGGCGCGCCGCAGCAAACCGATCGCCAGAGACTTACCCGCGCGTCTCGGTCAGTCGCCCATCAACTTCTGATCCAGCGCGATGGCAGCTTCGGACAGGACTTCCAGGCTCGGGTCGCGAAGCACGTCCCGAGCTGTGGTTCTGCTGCGCGACTTTGAGGAACTCACGATTGCCGCAGGCAGCAGAGCCGGGCAACGCGACTGCCAGAGCCGCAATACTGATCCGCTTGCACCGGTGAAGGGTCAGCTTCGCATCGTTGCAACACTCTCGGAGATCGAAATGAGAACGCCTCTCCAGGTGGTTGGAACATGGCTCGCGCGCTATCTGACGGGCACCTCGCGAGCCCCCTACCCGAACCCGCCCACCGACCTCAATCTGTTGGCCCGTTTGCTCCAGCCGTGTGATGTCCTGCTTGTGGAGGGAAACCGACGCATCAGTACCGCGATCAAGTACCTGACGCAGTCGACGTGGTCACATGCGGCGCTCTTTGTCGGCCGGGACCTGGGCCGCAATCGCAACGACGAGCCCCTGGTATTTATCGACGCCGACGCCGTCGCGGGGGTGCGCGGCGTGCCAATTTCCGAGTTCGGCGGATTGCACGCACGGATTTGCCGACCCTTCGCAATCACGCCGGCGGACGCGATGCGCGTGATCGACTACGCGATCGCCCGCCTCGGGGAGGGCTATGACCTGAAGAACGTCGTCGATCTGGCGCGTTACCTGATCCCCACTCCGCCGGTCCCGTCGCATTGGAGGCGAAGAATGCTGGCCTTGGGAAGTGGGGATCCTACCGATTTGCTCGACGCTGATCGCACAGGCCTTCCAATCCGTGCGATATCCGATCTTGCCGGTCATCACGCGACAGATGGTCGATGACCCCATGTGCCGCGCCTGCGTCAAGGAGATCTTCCATGTCCGCCACCACAGTCTGTTCGTACCGCGCGATTTCGACGTGTCACCATATTTTCAGGTTATCAATCCTGGAGCGCCGCAACACCTCGATTACAAGAACTTGGCGTGGACCGAGTGGCCTTCCGGGGCGCAGCCAGGTCCGGCGGAAGCGCTTCCCGCAGTTCGCGCGCCAACGCCCTGCCCACTTTCAACGCGATGCACCAATTAGTGCCCCCGCCGATCGGCGTTCAATGCCTTGTCGAGGCGAAATACTTCATTGCCCTTCATGGTGATCTTCGTGCCGTCTTTCGCCTCCAGCACCTGACCTTCCTTCACGCTCACCACGCGGCCGAACGGATTCTCCACCCCCATCTTCCCATCCTTGAAGATGTAGACGGTCGAGCCGTCCTTGAGCGCATAGGATTTCACGATGTCACTCATGTCGGCCGCGGTCGAAGACAGCGAAACGACGGCGGTGAGCGCGGCAAGTGCGAGCTTGTTGTGCTTGTTGTACATGGCATGCTCCTTCGTCAGACAAAGCTTGCCTGCGCCGAGTGCCCTGAGACACTCGGCCCCGACAAGTGGGCGCGCAGCCCGGCTGCGCCTGGCAACTCAGACGCGATAGCCATAGAGCGTACCGTCGCCGGTACGCGCGTTGTCGAGCGCGCTGGCGACGCGATCTGGCGTCAACGCACGGGTGCCATCCGTATAGGGGTCAAACCTGCCGCTCTTGGCACCGTCCGTGAACGGATCACGCTTGTCGCCCACCCTGGCGCCAGCCGAATAGACATCGAATTTCCCGGCCTTCCCGCCATCGGTGTACGGATCACGCGGCCCCATGATGCTGCTGCCATCCGTGTATACATCGCGCGTGGTGGCCGCGTACGTCGCCGCTGTGCCCAGGGCGGCGGCGGCCGCCACGACGAGGAGCAATAGATTCTTGGCCATGTTCGCACCTCCTTCCATGAGGGATCCGGTTCCCGAGTCGAACCACTACGTGGGAAGCCAGTACCAGAAGATTCGTCGGCAAGCGCGAAAAGGTTACATGCCCCCGCATCCGCAGAGAGCTGCAGCGCGGCAACGGCGCGGCAGGCCGGCTTCTCGGAATATGGACGCCCGTGCGGGATGCGGCTCCGTGAAAGAGGCTATTGTGGTACGATCGGTCCAGAAAGGGAAACGCACATGGCACGCACAATTGAATTTGACAAATCCGAGGCACTGTCGGCGGCGATCGAAGCGATCTGGCGACATGGCTACCACGCCGTGTCGACCAGCGACCTGACGGCCGAGATGGGGCTTGCCAAGTCTTCCCTGTACAACACTTTCGGCAGCAAGCGGGAAGTCTTCATGGCGGCCTTGCGGCAATACAGCACGGAGCGCGCCGCGCAATTGGCGACAGGCCTGCAGCGCCAACCCGCGCTCAAGAGCTTACGGACGCTACTGACTTCGATCGCCAGCGATAACGATGCAGGCAAGGGATGCCTGCTGGTCAATTCAGCCGTCGAGGTGGCACCACACGACCCGGAAATCGCCACCATTGTGCAGGAGGGCTTCATCCATATGGCACATGTCTTCGAATCGGCGCTTCGCGCCGGGCAGGCGCGGGGCGAAATTCGCGCCGGCATTGAGCCCAAAGCGGAAGCCATCGCCCTTGTCAGCGGTATTGCGGGTCTGCGCGTACTCGCCAAGGCCGGCTTTGGCGCCAGGGCATTGAAACCAACCGTTGAAGCGCTGCTGTCGAAACTCGAAGCCTAGACTCTTTTTTTCTCTTTTCTGTACCAATTGATCCAAATTCCTTCCGTCATAAGGAGAACATCATGGAGAACGTTGCACATCTTTCCCTGCCCGCCCAGTCCATTGAGACCGCCCAAGGTCGGACCAAGGAAGCCCTCGACACGGCCCTCAAGCAAGTCGGCATGATTCCCAATATGTACGCCGGGATGGCCAATGCGCCCGGCTTGCTCGAGACCTACCTGTTCGGCTACAACCTGTTCCGCAAGGAGTCGGGCCTTACGCCAGCCGAGCAGGAGGTGGTGTTTCTCGCGATCAGCCGGGTCAACGAGTGCGACTATTGCATGGCAGCCCACAGCATGATTGCCGAGGCCGTTTCCAAAACGCCGGCGCAGGCCATTGCCGCCCTGCGCGAGGACCAGCCGATCGACGATCCGAAAATGCGCGCGTTGGCGACCTTCACACGGTTGATGGTCGAGTCGCGCGGCCGGCCCACCGAACAGAACGTACAAGCCTTCCTTGCGGCCGGATACGGCGAACGGCACGTGCTCGAGATCATTCTTGCGATTGGGGTCAAGACGCTCAGCAATTACGCCAATCACGTGTTCCACACCAAGGTGGACCCGCGGTTCGAGGGGCATGCGTGGGAGCTTCCGCGCAAATGAGGTCAGCGGGGCTGTCACCTTTTCCGTGAAAGGCCCCGCCTCTCACCGACGATTCCGATAACCGCAGCCAAGGGACGACCGCATGGAATCCTCCGCCCGATTTGCCGTGGCTTTTGACGCTTACGGCACACTCTTCGACGTACACTCGGTCGCAGCGGCAGCCGAGGCCCTCTATCCTGGCCACGGCCGCGCGCTGTCGCAGGCCTGGCGGGCGAAGCAGCTTGAGTATTCCTTCCTGCGGACCATTGCGGATCGGTACGCCGACTTCTGGACAATCACCGAAGCCGCCTTGGAGCACGCCGCCGAGCAATTGGGACTCCCTCGCTCGGAACCGCAACGGAAGGGGCTGATGGACGCCTACCTGCACCTCGCCCCGTTTCCGGAGAATCTCGCTGCGCTGCAATCCATCAGGCAACTGGGCGGCGACTTGGCGATTCTGTCAAACGGCAGCCCGGCGATGCTGGAAGGCGCAGTGCGCAGTGCCGGGATGGAGGGGCTATTCACTCACGTCCTGAGCGTCGACCGGATCAGAAAATATAAGCCGGACCCAGCGGTTTACGCGTTGGCGTGCGAAGCGTTCGGCCTTCCGGCAGGTCGGATCACCTTTGTGTCGTCGAACGGCTGGGACGTGAGCGGGGCGGCGTGGTTCGGCTTCAAGACATTCTGGGTCAATCGCCAACAGGGCGCCATTGAACGCCTCGATGCGGTGCCCGACAGGATCGGGGCAACCCTGGGCGAGTTGTTGGCTCATTTGCGCCAGACTGTCGCCGTCAACGGATAACCGTGCCCTCTGCGAGCTGTGCTGTGCGCCGAATCCCTGCGGGCTAGCGATTCGCACACTGTTTGCCTGCGAAGGGAGATGGCCTGCTATTACGATGTCAAGGTCAATGGCGATCTCGACCATAATGCGGTCCGGTATTACTCCCTGCTCAAGGCAGCGTTTGTCGGCCACATCGCGTACTGGCGGGGCGTGCCGTCGCAGGAACTATGCCTTTTGATCACGCCTTCGCCACCTCATGCACGGCGATGCCCTCCACCGGATCCAGATCCTCCTCCCACGGAGCGCGCTCAATCATTCGCACCGTGGCATCATAGCCCGCCTCCCAACGCGCCTGCAGGCGTCCAGCGCTGAAATCAATGTCGCTGGTGTGATCGTCGCCGCTCATGCGCGGCGCCTTTAGCTGGATCACATGCATGGTGGTTACGCAACCCCATTGCAGCAGTTCCTTGACGGCCGGCGAGTCGCGCTCGCTCTCCGGAATATATCGTGCCAGCTCGCGGATGACATGCCGCAACCGATGAAGCTGGCGCTGCCGCGCGAGCTGGCTCTCAACCCGGCTCGCGTACTGAATATCCTTCTGGCGGCTGATCACCTGCCAGATTGTTTCCGGCTCGGGCCCCTCCGCCGGCCACAATTGGGCTGCAAAGATGACCGAGTCGCGGCGGGGGCGTTCGTCCAGCACCGCCTCGATCGGCGTATTTGAATGAATCCCGCCATCCCAATAGCTTTCCCCTTCAATGCGCACCGCCGGAAAGGCCGGCGGCAGGGCGGCGGAGGCCAGGATGTGTTCGGGCGCCAGCGGCGTATCGCGGTTGGTGAAATAGCGCGGGTTGCCCGTCCGTACATTCACCGTGCCCACGGTAAGCCTCACGTTCTTGTCATTCAAATAATCGAAATCCACGAGCGTGGCAAGCGACCCGCGCAGTGGTGCCGTGGAGTAGTACGCCGCCGCCTCGGAGCCCAACCGCGCATGGGGGTTGAGACACGCTTCGGGCTGGGGGATGAACAGGCTCGGGACCCCTTCGATGAGCACAGCAAGCTTGCACCAGAATTCGCTGGCGCCCGGGTAAGCGCCGACCAACGTGGACAAGCCACGGCACGACACTCCGTGCCAGAACCGCCGTAGGCAGGCTAGTCGTTCCGCTGGCGCGTTGCCGGCGATGATCGCCCCGTTAATGGCGCCGATCGAAGTGCCAATGACCCAGTCCGGCTCGATGCAGGCTTCATGCAGCGCTTGATAGACCCCCGCCTGGTAGCTTCCCAATGCCCCGCCACCCTGAAACACCAGCACGACTTGTCCGGGCAGACGCCGTCTTGCCGGAAGGTTACGACGCGTGTTCGCGAACATCGCCACCTGCGTGTCCATGAGCCCCTCACTATTTGCCCGCGGGACTCGGCACTTACGCACGCCCATGTCGTTATGCCCGTGCCGGCCCTCTGCGGAACGCGACTCCCGAATTAGTGCCCCCCGCTGATCGGAGTTCAATGCCTACTCGAAGCGGAATGCTTCATTGCCCATCACGGCGCTCTTCGTGCCGTCTTTAGCCTCCAGCACCCGACCATCCTTCTCGCCCGAGGGGGACGAACGGATACTCTCCCCTCTACCATTTGGGATTCCCGTACTAAGAGATTCGTCGACAAGCGCAAAAAGGTTACAGGTCCCGCCGAGTACGTGTCGTCGCGGAGGGTCATGCTGCTCGCACAGTGACTGCTTACCTAAGGGCTGGCATCAAGGGCCGTCGCATTGGAGGTTCGCTATGACAGCCCCAGCGGCAGCCGGGCTCGCCAGCAGGGTGAGCAGCCGATGAATGCTTGCCCAGGAGTCCAGTCGGCTGACGTAATCGGGGCCGCGGTTCAAATACTCAACACCTCCGCCGAAGCCACGGCGCCCGACATCGAGGCGGGCGGTCGATATCTCAAGACCGAAGGGGAATTCGACTTACGCGGCACGCTTGGCGTCGCGAAAGATGCACTAGCCGGCTTTCGCCACATCCGGCTCTCCATCGTGCTCGACATCGATGTCTTGCTGGGAATACGGATGAGTGCTGCGGCGGGCTCGGGGACGGTACTCACGTTAGCGTGCGGTCTTCGGATCGACCCCGACGAAATGCCCCCGGACCGCACCCGAAGATCTTCTTGAATGCCTTGCTGAAAGCAGTCTCAGATTCATAGCCGACACGCTCGGCAATTGCCGCGATGCCTAGGTGTGTATGCGTGAGAAATTCCGCGGCTTTGCACATGCGCCGCCGCGTCACGTACTGCATCGGAGTTTGACCGACCATTTCTCTGAAGCGAATCGCGAAGGCCGCGCGCGACATGCATGCCTCGGTGGCAAGTGTCGCGACGGTCCATGATTGCTCAGGCGCCCTGTGGATATGGTTGAGCGCCGCACCCACCTGTTTGTCTGCGATCGCACCGAGAATGCCAGCGGCCGGCCCCGACTTCGCAACGTATGTCCGCAGCATCTGGATGAACAGCACTTCCACGAGCCGCTGAATTACCGCGGCGGCACCGGATCTGGCCCGTTGCGTTTCGTCAGCAATGAAGCGATGCACCGTCTGAAGCCATTCGAACTCATAGGTCTCTGTGCCACGCAAATGAATAAGTGTTGGCAGACTGCGCAGCAGATAGTTGTCTTGTTCCCTATCGAATTCGAAGTGACCGCAAAGCACGGTGGCCGGTAGGCCGCCGCCGCCCGCTTCGATCGAGATGAAATCGCCCGGGGTGTCCGGACGAGGCACTGAGTCCGCGGGAATAACACAACTGCCCGGCGCATCGACCAGGCTGTGGCCTGTGCCATGAAGAAGGACCACTAGGTCTCCAGCGTGGAGCGGAACCCATTCGGGTTGGTCCGCCATTTTCAACCAGCAATTACCGCGGACGATGATGTGAAAACGGGCGACCGGCCCGGATTGCATCTCCAGGCCCCAAGGGGCGGAAAATTCACACCGAAAGTCGACGCCGCCCTTCAGACGCATTGTGTGAGTGATGTCTGTAAGTACATCCATGGGGTGGAATCTAGACGAGTGGACAGGAATTCCAGACGTTTTGACATCGATTGTCTCCATGGTACGCAATATCTTACAAGCAGGCCACAGCGGGATAAGACTCCGCTGGAGGTCTCTCATTTCTAACCATGGAGATTGAAGATGACCAGACTCAATGCAGTGGCGCCAGAGCAGGCGTCCGGGGCGGTAAAGGAACTGTACGACGCCATCCGCCAGGCGGTTGGGGCAGTCCCTAATATCCATCGGGGCATCGCAAACAGCCCGACCGCGCTGCAAAGCTTCCTTCAGCTCGACTCGTCGCTTAACGATAGCCAACTCGGCACGTTGAACCAGGAGGCGATTGCCCTAGCCGTCAGCCAGGTCTACGACTGCAAATACTGCCTGGCAGCCCATACCTTGCTAGCCAAGAACGCGGGCTTGTCGGAGGTTGAAACGATCGAAATTCGTCGCGGCACGAGCAAACGACCTGGACTCGAAGCCCTCGTGCAATTCGTCATCCGGGCGATTCGCCCGGATGGCCGCATCAGTGACGAGGACGTCGCAGCGGTCAAAGTGGCCGGCTTTAGCGATGCGCAAATTACCGAGGCCTTGCTAAAGGCAGCCCAGACTGTGTTTGCCAATGTCTTCCAGCGAGTGCACCAGGCGCCCGTGGATTTCCCTGCAGCGCCCAGCCTGTAGGCCACAGCGTTCAACTTGAGGAGAAATCGAATGTCGTGCTCATGCTCACACCATCCCGATCCCGCCGACGAGGCGCCTGTCGACACCGGTCGCCGTAGCTTCTTCAAGGCAGGGGCGGCCATCACGGCTGCCACAATGGCTGTTCCTTTGGCTGCGGCCACTCAGGAGCGCGAGGGGGCGGATAAATATGCTGATCCAGACAAGCCGATGCTGCCACCATCAGACATGACTCTTGATCTGTCACGCACGGCGCTCGTGGTTACTGATCCGCAGATTGATTTTCTCAGCCCGAAGGGCGTTGTTTGGGGCGCGGTCGGCCAAAGCGTTAGACAAATGAACACCGTGGAAAACATAGGCCGGCTGTTCGCGGCCGCAAAAAAGGCCAATATTACCGTAGCTGTCTCGCCGCACTACTACTACCCCTCGGACGGCGGCTGGAGATTCGAGGGCGCAATCGAGAAGCTGATGCACAAGGTCGGCATGTTCAAACGGCGCGGCCCATATACCATGGACGCCTTTGACAACTCCGGGGCTGATTTCATGCCGGAGTACAAGCCGTACATCCTCGATAACAAGACCATCGTTGCCTCTCCCCACAAGGTCTATGGCCCGCAGCAGAACGATCTCGTGCTGCAGTTGCGCAAGCACCGTGTTGACCAAGTGATTCTGGCCGGGATGTCTGCTAACCTCTGCGTGGAGTCGCATCTTCGGGAGTTGCTGGAGCAAGGTTTCGAGGTCGCCGTGGTACGCGATGCGACGGCGGCGGCAATCCTTCCCGAAGGCGACGGCTACCTTGCAGCGATCACCAATTTCCGCTTCATGGCCAATGCGGTGTGGACAACGAGCGAGACGGTGAAGCGGCTTAGCCCGAAGAGCTGACGGCCAGCGTGGTCGCTTGAAGGACGAAGCGTTCCAGAGCCCCCGCGTCACAAGCTGACCCGGGGGCTGTCTGCATCAATTTCGACGATTACTTTGTCGCGGCGTCGCCACGTCCTAGGATTGGGACCGGCTGCGCCCCGCATGCGGTTCCTTCCGCTGTGGATAAGGTTGGCTTCGAGCACACCGAAGAGGAATCCCGGCACGCTGCGGGCGGTGCAGGAGGCGGTACTGCCATGGCGCGTCGAATTCTGCCGTGTCGCCGAACTTGAAGCCGTTCATGCTTCCTCGAAGCCGAGGTAGGCGCAGCACGTGGCAAGCTGGCCATCGACCGCCACGGCGGGCACCGAGCGAACGGCGAGAGACTGGGCACCCTAGACGACCACAATGTCGTTTATGTCGAGAACAGTAACTTGGCACTTCGGGCAGGCCGGCCGTTTGACAGCTTCGATCGCCTCTTCGCAGCCAGCACTGAAGGATGGCGATCCATGTCAGTCGTCCGCATCGAGACGGCAAACGGCGGCAGAGATCGGACGTCCGGCAGTCCGCGCAATCGCTGCGGCACTACCTGCCGGCACGGACGCCAAGTGCGTGCACTGCCTTGGCTCGCGGGGCGACCGTTGCCAGTATCTCCCATGCCGCGATGATCGGTCTTCAATTTGAAGCTCGTTACCTTCGTGTGGCCGGCGGGGCTTGGTAAGCGTCGGTGCGTGGGTGAAAAGCGAACCAGGCGAACCAGTAGGCAGTCTGCGATGGGTACGGTTTTCCGTCGGAAGAGGCGCTTGCCGACCAGGTTGCCGCATCGAGCCGAACTTCGATGAGCCTGCCGCCCACCCGGTCACGCACCACATTGCCAGCCTTGGCAAGTTCTGTGAACGGGTAGGCCTTGTAGGTGCCGTCCGCCTCCACGCCGAGCACCCATTCCTTGGGGTGGAAACGGTGGCTTTCCTGGCTGACGCGGAACATCACCAGGGCGTTAGTCAGGTAGTCCGAGTAAGGGTTGAAGCCGTAGTCGCGCCGGTAGCCGGTACGCTCGGAAAGCACCACAGTGCGTGGGTGTTCCTTCCGCCATGCTTGCCATGTGGTATGAGTGATCGGGAAATCCTTCAACGCGGTGCCCTTGAACGGACCCGCTATCGCCTTGCCGAGCATCTGCGACCACAGTGATTGTGTCTGTTTGTCGTACAGCAGCAGGTTGCTGTTATAGAGCAGGCCGGACACGCCAAAAGTCAATCGCTTGCCATCAACGCTGGCCGAGTGCGCAGCACCTGTGCCGCACAGTGGGCAGAAGCTTACAACCAGCGGTTCACCATCGAACTCGTCGTTGACGATTTCGTGCCAAAGCAGAATGCGCTCAGGATAGGCCTTCGCCACACCGTTCAACAACACGCCGAGGACGCGGTCGTCGGGCCTCAGGTACGTCGCCTCAGACGCGGCCACGAAGCGTGGCGCGATCAGCGCCGGGATCCCATCGCGCGGCGGCCCGCCATTGACGATGTCGTCTTGAGGGACCAAAGCGCCTTGCAAGTCAAAACCATTGGCGTAGCGATTGCTGCACCAAGCGGGGCTGCTGCAAACAATAGCGATAATGCATGCCAACCTCAGCAGCCAGCCGGGGAAGCGGGAAAACGGGGCAATGACCTCGGCGATCGGGTGCATTTGCGATAACCTCCTGGCATTGGTTTGGCACCGACAGGACGCGGAAACAGTGAACGCCAACCTTCCAAATTGGACGTAGAGAGAGTCGGCCGGGATTCGCAACATTTTTCATCAAGATGCGGGTCAGGGAGCCGGCACGAGTTCGTACACGCCAATACCCTCGACAGGGTCCAGTTTGCCCTCCCAAGGGGCAAGCTCGAGCATCCGCGCGGTGGCGCGGTAGCCGGCTTCCCAACGCGCCTGCATCCGTGCGGCACTGAAATCGAAGTCCTTGGCGTAATCGTCGCCGTCCATCCTAGGCGCCTTCAGTTGAATGACTTGCATCGTGGTCCCGCAACCCCACTGCAATAGCTCCTTGACCGCCGGCAATTCACGCTCGCCCGGTGGAATGTATTGGGCAAGTTCGCGAATGACTCGCCGCAATCGATGAATCTGGCGCTGCCGCGCCATTTGGCTCTCCACTCGGCTGGCATACTGAATATCCTTTTGCCGGCTGATAACCTGCCAGATCGTTTGTGGCTCTGGACCTTCCGCAGGCCATAGCTGCACCGCGAAAATGACCGAGTCGCGGCGGGGACTGTCATCCAGCACCACCTCAATCGGTGTATTGGAATAGATGCCGCCATCCCAGTAGCTCTCGCCATCGATACGCACGGCCGGAAATGCTGGTGGAAGGGCGGCGGAGGCCAACACGTGCTCCAGGCCGAGCGTGGTGTCGCGGTTAGTGAAGTAGCGCAGGCTGCCGCTACGCACATTCACCGTGCCCACGGTAAGCCGCATGTGATTCTCGTTCAAGTAGGCGAAGTCGACGAGCTTGGCGAGAGATGCGCGCAGCGGCGCCGGCGAGTAGTACGCCGCCACCTCGGCGCCGAGCCAAACGTGTGGGCTGAGCCATGCGCTGGGCTGTGGCTCAAAAAAAGTCGGAAGACCGTTGATAAGCACGGTCAGCTTGTGGAAGGTGTCGCCGGCAGCGGAATAAGGGCCGATCAGTGGGGACAAGCCGCAGCGGGTCACGCCGCACCAGAACCGACGCAAGCAGTCCAGTCGTTCCGCTGGTCGGTTTCCGGCGATCATGGCCCCGTTAATGGCACCGATCGACGTGCCAACGACCCAGTCCGGTTCAATGCCGGTTTCGTGAAGCGCCTGGTAGACTCCCGCCTGGTAGCTGCCCAGCGCCCCACCGCCCTGTAGCACCAGAACCACCTGCCCGGGCAGCGTCGGCGTTTCACGCAAGGTGGAACGCCCAGCGGGGATCATCGCCGCGTTGCTTTCCATCTACGCTTTCCCTTCTTTTCGACCGCCAGCCCAGGCGCCAATGGAACGTGCGTGCCGCAGCCGGGTTCGACGCGGCGAAATAACCGGACTCGCCCCGGCAGCCAGATTGATTGCCGTCGCCAACTGCGCTTGCGTAGCCTGAAGGCTTGACAGCCTGTCCTACCGAACAGGCACGCGCGCCGTCCTTGCACGGGCGCGCGTGCCTGAGCGTCGCCAGCGATTGCATCGGGCGGGGACAGGCCCAGCGCAACCGCATACGCGTTGGAGGAGCCCGTCTTCGCTGCTGCAAGATCGGGTCCAAGGGTTTCCATCTGCAGCACACTCGCAGTGCAGAGGATAGGTTTGGCGCCCATCTTTCGCTCCCTCATTGGCACATCTAAAGCCGTCCGAAGCCTCTCTATCTGAAAGTTCGCTCGCAACGCGGAAAAGGTTTCCGGCTCTGGGCCAAACCGCGTTCCCTATGAGGCCGCAACCAGTTCAGCCAATGAGATAGCCGCACCTGCGGATCTCCTCCCTCAGCTGAGCCCACAAGCGAGACCACAGGAGGCGAAACAGAGTCCCCCAAACAGACGCCTGCGTGGAATAGGTGACGTATGCCTGCCGCATCGACGAAGTCCGGACGCTAAATTCGAAGGCCTGCGAGTGAAGCGCCATGCACCAAGCAGCGGTTAGTGCGATGCGGTCACCCGCTTCGGGATTGAGGACTAGGTACCGCTGTGACGGCGCCAAATTGCGGCGTATGTGGCGATGTCGTTTAAACGGACGCCGCCAATTTCGCGTGTGCCGGAAGGCACCAAGGGCCATTTTGCCGTTACAGTAATGACTCCTCTACAGGAGAACCGCATGAAAGCTCTGCGTTGGTTGCTGCCGGCCCTGCTGCTGTCACTTGCCATGCCCCTGCATGCTGCCGATGGCTTGGTCACCGTTCGAAGTCCGTTGGCGCCGAGGGCGGCCATGGACAAGCTTGAAGCAGCGGTAAAGGAGCGAGGGCTGACCGTGTTTGCGCGCATCGACCATGCGGCAGGCGCGGCGAAGATCGGCAAATCGCTGCGGCCGACTGAATTGCTGATTTTCGGCAATGCGCAGGGTGGCACGCCTCTGATGGAATGCGCGCAATCGATCGGCATAGACCTGCCGTTGAAGGCACTCGTATGGGCGGACGCCGACGGACGGACATGGGTTAGTTACAACGATCCGGCGTTTCTTGCCCAGCGCCACGGTGTGCCTGAGTGCCCCGCTGCGGGCAATTTGCGCGAGGCCCTGTCGCGATTGATTGGCGCGTCCGTGGCGCCGTAAAAGCGTCAGACAAGTGGAGCCATGCCAATGGAGGCGCGGGCTGACTGCGAAGCGCCTCAGCTTACCGCCGGCTGCACGCATAAAAATGTCATCGCTGCGCGGGACGCCGCGGTTGGGTGGCTTGTGACTCCACCGTGGCGCGCGGCGGGCGCGCTCATTTCCTACCAAGCTGAGCGCCTATATCGGCGCATCCATCCTGGCTAAGGCCTGTCGCGTTGGGCTGGATTCGCGGCTGACCGTAGTGCCCGGCGAAGCGGGAAATCGGGCTTGACTCTGGAGTTAGCTTCAAGGTCTATCCTGATCGTGACGGGGCGGTTGCATGCGCATTGCCCTCAGCGTCACCGATGTGGAAAGGAGCCCGCAAATGACTGCCAAACGAAAGGTTGAGGTGTTCACCGCCGGCTGCCCGGTCTGCGCGGAGGTGGTTGCCTTGGTGCAAGAGTTGGCCTGCCCGTCCTGCGAGGTCGCGGTACTCGACATGCACGACATCGAGGTGGTGAAGCGCGCCCAGGCACTCGGGGTACGCTCGGTGCCGGCCGTGGCGATCGACGGTCAGCTCGCCGGCTGCTGCGCCGGCCGCGGCGTGGATGAACAGAGCCTGCGCGCCGCCGGTCTTGGCCAGCCTTGATGCGACGCCGTGCTGACCATAGGCAAGCTGGCGCAAGCGGGCGATATCAGTCCTGACGCGCTTCGCTATTATGAGCGCGAAGGGCTGCTTGCCCCCGCTAGCAGGACCGAGCGCGGGTATCGCCTCTATGGCGAGGACGCTGTGCGGCGTATTCGCTTCATCCAGCACGCCCAAGCGTGCGGCTTCGTCTTGGCGGAAATCCGCGAACTGCTGCACTTGCGCCAGGCCGACAGCGCCTGCTGTGCCGACGTGCGGCAGCGCGCCATCGAGAAGAAGCTCCAGCTTGCCGCCAAGATTCGCGCCATGCAGGCCATGTCCGCCGCACTCGACCGGCTGATCGCCGATTGCCCCGATGGGACGCGATCGGTTGACGACTGCCCGATCCTGGCTGCTCTGGAACACGTCGATGGCGACCCGATGCGCCCGCCGTGAGGATCGCGCCGCAGGAGAATCATGAAAGGAAATGAGGTGGCCCGCCTGGACGCGCTGTTGAACAACGATAGCCGGGGCACTGAGTCGTGCATCGTCTTTCGTTAGTGGCTTGGCATCAGCAGACAGCAGGACGCACTGCGCGGGACATAGTTGCCGCGGACAATGTAAAGAGTCGCCCGCGCTTTAGGCCTGCCGCAAAGCGGGTCCTCGAAACGGTCATTACCTCATCCGGCACAGCAGGACAACTGGGCCACATCCTTGGAGAAGGCCTGCGCGGCGAGCTTTAACCCCTCGACCATCGTCAAGTATGGGAACAACTGATCGGCCAGTTCCAACACAGTCATGCACGCCCGGATTGCTAGCGCCGCCGTCTGAATCAGCTCGCCAGCTTCCGGTGCGACCGCCTGCACGCCGATCAGACGGCCAGTGCCGGCCTCGGTGACCAGCTTGATGAATCCGCAGGTGTCGAAGTTGGCGAGCGCGCGCGGCACATTGTCGAGCGTGAGCAGCCGGCTACCGGTCTCGATGCCGTCATGGTGCGCTTCCGCCTCGCTGTAGCCCACGGTGGCGACCTGCGGGTCGGTGAATACGACCGCCGGCACGGCGCTCAGATCGAGCGCGGCATCGCCTCCGGTCATGTTGATCGCCGCGCGGGTGCCGGCCGCCGCCGCTACGTAGACGAATTGCGGCTGGTCGGTGCAGTCGCCGGCGGCGTAGATGTGGGGTGCGGTGGTGCGCATGCCACGGTCGATGACGATGGCGCCCTGCGCGTTGACCGTCACCCCCGCCGCCTCCAGTGCCAGTTCACGCGTGTTGGGCGCGCGGCCGGTGGCGATCAGCAACTGGTCTGCGCGGATTTCGCCGCCCCCGGTGGTGAGCACGAATTCGCCATCCGCGTAGGCCACCTGGCTGGCCTGCGTGTGATCCAGCACCGTGATGCCCTCGGCCCGGAAGGCGGCCGTGACGGCTTCGCCGATGGCCGGGTCTTCCCGGAAGAACAGCGTACTGCGTGCCAGAATCGTGACCTGGCTGCCGAGTCGAGCGAACGCCTGTGCCAGCTCCACGGCCACCACCGACGAGCCGATCACGGCCAGCCGCTTGGGCAGGGTGTCGCTGGCCAGCGCCTCGTTCGAGGTCCAGTACGGGGTGTCCTTCAGACCGGGGATCGGCGGCACGGCCGCGCTGGCGCCAGTGGCGATCAGGCAGCGGTCAAATGCCACCTCGCGGTCGCCGCCTTCGGCCAGGCGCACGCTCAGGGTGTGCCCGTTCTGGAAGCGGGCCTCGCCGCGCAGCACCGTGATTGCAGGCGTGCTTGCCAGGATGCCCTCATACTTGGCGTGGCGCAGCTCATCGACACGCCCCTGCTGCTGGGCGAGCAGGCGCTCGCGCAGGATCGCCGGTGGCGTGGCCTGGATGCCCCCGTCGAACGGGCTTTCGCGGCGCAGATGAGCGATGTGGGCCGCGCGGATCATGATCTTGGACGGCACGCAGCCGACATTGACGCAGGTGCCGCCGATGGTGCCGCGCTCGATCAGGGTCACCTGCGCGCCTTGCTCGACGGCCTTGAGTGTCGCCGCCATCGCGGCGCCGCCGCTGCCAATGACGGCAATGCGCAGGGCGCTAGCATGGTCCGCGCCCTTGTCGCCGCCGCCTGGCCAGCCTATGGCCGTGTCGAGCAGGCTGCCGCGCTTTTCCGCCGGCGGGGCCTCGGCGAGCATGACCTGGTAGCCAAGTCCGGCCACGGCGGCAGCCAGCGCATCTGGCAACATGCCGGGCTCGGTGTCGATTTGCGCCATGCCTTTCGGGTACGACACGACCGCCGACCGCACGCCGGGCACCTTCTCCAAGACATCCTTGACGTGCACGGCGCACGAGTCACAGGTCATTCCAGTGATCGTCAAGTGGGTCATGCCACAGTTCCTTTGTTCATCTCGGCAGCGGCCAACGCGGTCAGCCGCGCTTGGCCGGGGGTTCACAGGCGTTCGGTGCCCCGCAGCGCTTCGCCGGCGAGACAAAGTCCCAGATCGATACCCCGACCATGAAGGCCAGGCCGACATAGAGCAGCGCTTCACTTCGCCAGCCAACCGTCAAATACACCGCGGCCAGCACCAGAATTGGGCCGATCACGCCGAGCGCAGTCCGTTGCCACTGCCGATGGTTAAGCCAGGCGGTGGCATTGGCGAGCAGCGCGATGCCAGCGAACACCGGCAGCAGGACGCTTATGAACAGCCCTTCGTACTGGCTCAGGAAGCCCAGGCCAATGGCCGCGCCCAGGCCGGCGATGGCGGGAAAGCAACTTGCGCAACCCATCGCCGAGACGATGCCGCCGAGCGCCCCTGCCTTGTTGGCCACGCGCGTGATCCGTCCCATGGCGTCACTCCCGTGTTCGCTGCGGGGCTTACCGCTTGACGCTGGACGGATAGCCCGCGTCCTCGGTCGCCTTGGTCAGTTTCTGCACGCCGGTCTTGGCATCGTCAAAGGTGACGACGGCCTGGCGCTTCTCGAAGCTCACATCGGTCTTGCTCACGCCGTCGACCTTGGAGAGCGCTTTTTTGACCGTGATCGGGCAGGTTTCGCAAGTCATGCCCGGCACGGACAGCGTGACGGTTTGCATGGCGGCCCACGCGGGAGCGACGGCAGCGAGCGCGAGGGCGGCAAACAGCTTCTTCATGGCGAACTCCTGATCAGTAGAAAAACGGCATCACGTAGGGAAATCCGAGCGCAACCAGAACCAGCAGAGCGACGACCCAGAAAATGAGCTTGTAGGTGGCGCGTACCTGCGGGATAGCGCAGGCCTCGCCCGGCTTGCAGATTTGCGCCGGGCGGAAAATGCGCCGCCAGCCGAGGAACAGTGCCACTAGCGCCGTGCCGATAAACAGGGGCCGATATGGCTCCAGCGCGGTCAGGTTACCGATCCAGGCCCCGCTGAAACCGAGCGCCACCAGGACCAGCGGCCCCAGGCAGCAGGTGGAGGCGAGGATGGCGGCCAGCCCGCCGGCCAAGAGGGCGCGGCGCCCGTGTTGCGGTTTCAACATGCGCTTGACCTTTCGAATCGGGAAGGGATAACGTAAGCTTACTTCCGTACATTTGTACGGAGTCAAGCGGGATGGAGCGCAATTTGGAGAATTTGACCATCGGCGCCTTCGCCAAGGCGGCCGAGGTCAATGTCGAAACCATTCGGTTCTACCAGCGCAAGGGGCTGCTGCCGGAGCCGGACAAGCCTTATGGCAGCATCCGCCGCTATGGCGATGCGGATGTGACGCGCGTGCGGTTCGTGAAAGCGGCCCAACGGCTGGGCTTCAGCCTGGACGAGATCGCCGAACTGCTCCTGCTGGAGGATGGCACCCATTGCGAGGAGGCCGGTAGCCTGGCCGAGCACAAGCTCAACGACGTGCGCGCAAAGCTTGCCGACCTGACACGCATGGAGGCCGTTCTGTCTGAGCTGGTGTGCGCCTGCCATGCCCGGCAGGGCAACGTATCCTGCCCGCTGATCGCATCGCTGCAAGCAGGATAAGTGCGCCAAAAGGCGTAGTGGACGCGGCTACGCTGCCCCGGCTCGTTCCCGCTTCTGTTCTGCCGCATCGTCGCAGCCGGCCTCACATGCGCCGTCTCGACGGGCAAGCGACCTGGCCGAGTCAGCTATCGTCGCGAGGGCGAAGCGGCTCCAGCGGGCGCAGCGCTTGCACGGCGCGTTTGAGGAGCAAGATCCAGTCGTCCAGTTCTTCTATGATGGCCTCGGCTTGGTCCACGAGGGTCGGGCCAGTGGTTGGATACGACAATGCGGCGCCGTTGATCAGAGTATGTGCCATGCCGTGCAAGCACAGCAGATCGTCGCGCAGCCCGGCTGGCTCACAGCAACGCGCGCGGATCGCATCGAGTTGGTCCACCACGCGCAGGATGGTGGTCGTGTCGAACGTGTCCCGAAGCGCTTGCAACGCCTCGGCGTCGACCCTGCCGTAAGGTGTATCGATGTCAGGCATGGCGAGGCTTGCGGACGGAATGGGCGGGACCGGCAAAGAGGCTGTCGCGAATCCAGGCTTCCGGCACCCGCTCCAGGTTGAGTTTATAGTCGCCGAAGCGCTTGATGTTGCTGGTGAGGTAGGGACTCAGGAAGCCAATGTCGGCCACGTCGACCTTGATCCCTTCCTTCACCATCGCGCGCAGGGCCTGCATCATGTCCGCCGTGTTCTGCAGAATCACGGCCGAGGCGATCAGGTCGTTGTAGCGCAGGCGCTTCTGCTGTTCGTCGGGGTCGTTTTCGGCCAGCACGTCACCGCCGAACGAGAACCATTTGGCAAAGCCATTGTAGGACTCGATCTTGTTGGTAGTGGCGGTGATCTCCTGGCGGAGTTCGCGGCTGCCAATCCATTCGAGCAGAAACGCCGTGCGCACGACCTTGCCGAGTTCCTGCGCCGCCAGAAACAGGCGGTTGCGGCGGCTTTCCGAGCCGAACCGGCGCAGCAGAAGCGGCGAAGAGATGGTGCCGGCCTGGATCGACAGCGCGACCTGCATCAGGTCCTGCCAGTGGAAGGCGATCAGGTCCCAGTCCACGGTGTCCGAGAACAGCCGGTCGATGTGCTTGTATTTGGTATCGGCATCGGCACGGTAAAGCTTCAGATCCTGCCAGTTGCGGATGCGCGGCATCAGCTTGATGCCCAGCAGATGCGTGAAGGCGAACACCGCGGCCGACTGGCCCTGGGTGTCGGCGTGCACGGTATCGGCCTCGACGCTCAAGCCGGCCTTGAGCAGACCCTCGATCACGTAGATGGCTTCCCACACGCCGGGCGGAATGAAATGCCGAAACACCGCGATGTAGTTGTCGGCCACGTGCCGGTAGGCCACCGCGCCCATCTTCCGGTAGCGGAAGTGGTAGCCGGCCAGCAGATTATTGTCGTAGAAGTCGTACTGGGTGCCGTCAGCCGCGACGGTCTTGCCATCCCCCCAGTGCTTAGGCAGGTCGAGCCGCAGATACAGTTCGATCAATTCCCGCTGCGCGGTTTCGAGACGCTCCAGGCTCAGATGCCGACGGTTGACGAACGACATCATGTGCGGCGTGACCCGATCCCCCATATGGCGGGCGGCCTGGGTGGGCCCCAGGTTGCAGCCCATGGCGAAGATGGTCAGCAGGTAGCGCTCGGCCGCATTGCGGATCTTGGGGTCGCTGCCGGAGAGTGGGCCGAAGTGCCGCGTGAAGTGGGTCCAGTGCTCGATGTTGGCCAGCACGTCCAGCAGATTGCGCGTCGGCATGCGCCGGATCAGCGCCTGTTGCAGGGCGATCGCGCTGGCCGGGATCTCCCTGGCGATCGTCCGCTTGAGCACGGGTTCCCCGTCCTGGCCGATGGTGACGTGCTGGCGCTTGTCGGGAAAACTGGCATCCAGCGTACGCGCCGTGTCGGCCAGCCACTGGCGTAGATGCGCCACAAGTCCTGCGCGTTGGTCGGCATGTCCAGCTTGGCGCAGTATTCGGGCAGGCGCCGTTCGCATTCCCGCCAGGGCAGTAGGTGCGCCCGGTAATCGGCAAAGGCGTCGGATCCCACCACGCACAAGTCGCCGGAACGCAGCTCGTTGACCATATGCGAGAGCACGCACTCTCCAGGTAGCGCCGGTTGGTGGGGGCGCCCTGGTCGTGGGGGCGGCGCACCAGCTTGCGCCACCGTTCCGAGGCGAAGCTCACGTCGACGTCGGCGGCGATCCATTCGCGATGCAGGGATTCATTGTCCAGCACCACCGCAAGTGCCGCCAGCAGCGTGCGCGACTGGCTGGTCGACTCCCATTCCAGCACCTGCGCCAGGCGCAGCATCACCGAGCGGTGCGCACGGAAATGCCGCCATAGCAGCGGCAGGTAGTTGTTGCCGCTGAAGGCCCGCACCTCGGCGCAGCTCTCGCGCAGCGGCTCCAGGTCGCCGGACGGCGCGAGGAAGCGGCGCACCTGCCGGCCGATCAGCGCATCGTCCTGGCCATCGGCGACGATATCCACTACGCCATCGAGCAAGATGACCAGCTTCTCCATCTGCGCGCGCTGACGGGACTGGATGCGCTCCATCTCGTCGCGCGCCCGCTTGTGGATGGCGCCCATGCGACGGATGAACATCTCCGCGAGATCGTCGCGGGTGCGCACGCGCATATGGTTGAGCAAGGCGACGATCAGTGTGTAGCGCTTCTCAGGCAGGATCTCCCGTAGATTGGCCGCGTCCAGGCTCATGGCCTGGCTGGCCAGCGAGCGCAGCTTCGAGGCTGGCACGCCTGCGATTGCGCGAGAGAAATCGCCAAGACCATCGAGTAAGGTCAGGTGTTCTATGAGCAGGCTGAGATGCTTGCGTGACGGGCGGCGCGCGTGGCGCTTGATGTTGTTGTAGGCGGTCAGGCGGTTGGTGAATTCCCGGGTGAGAAGCCGGTCCAGCCGCTGCCGCTCCTCATCCGACAAGCGCCTTGCGACGCGTCGAAACAGCGCGGTCTGCGTGCGGGTGTGAATCTGCTCGGCAATGTTGTCCAGGGTGGAGAACGCTGGCAGCTCGACCTGGTGGAGGATCAGCGCATCGATGGTGGCGTTGATGATGTCCACCTGCTGGTCCATCGTTTCCGCGGCTTCGCGTGCGGCGCGAATCGTGACCTCGTTGGCATCGGTGCCAATATAGGGCTGGACGCCAAGAAATTCGCGCACCGCCGTGTAATGCCGGTACAGCGTGGGGGACAGCTTGCGGTCATAGCCAAACGCGGCATCCGGCGCCAGACCAGCGCTGGCGCGCACGTGGTCGATCACGACGACGGGAATGCTGTCCAGGTTGGGGAAGTAATGCAGTTGCTGGAAGACCTTCAGCAGCACCAGCAAGCCAAGTCGTGGACCTTGTCCACGGGTTGAACGGGTGGCCCACTCCAGTTCCTCGGCATCCGGCGTGTAGCACGCCTGTAGCTCCTTGGTGGAGAAAACCTTCGGGAAACGCGGGTAAGCGGTACGCTCGACGGTGGCCATACAGGATCTCGGCAATCGCTGAAGGGCCAGCCAGTCTAGCCGAGGACGGTGGCAAAATCCTAGACCATCGTTATAACTGACGGGAATGTCTTTGCCAGTCTATATAACCACAAGGCTTATGATAGCCGATTGGCCTTATCGTGGCATGACCCCTGGAACTCGGCGATGAGATGGATCGCTTGATCGCATTGTTCCAGCGAAAGCGCGTGGATGTTAGGGCTGGATACTTCAATCCCCAACGACGCGATGAGCCATTTCATCGCTTTACCGCGGGCCTCGAAGGCATTCACACCATCGCGCCGCATCTTCGCGGTGACAAGAGGCTCAAGCGCATCGTGGAAACTGCGTTTCCTTTCGCGCAACGCCGCATCGGCCAATCGGCCAAGCGGCGCGTGGTGCTTGCTACGCGCCCGCACGCCTATCCAGGCCTGACAGGACGAACAAATCCACACTGGGCCGTGGTCTTCGACATAAGGATAGATTTCCTCGCCGGCGCGTGCGAGAACCGCCTTCCCGCCGCAGTAATCGCAAACGGGCTGGGGAGGCGCAGGGATTGGACGGCCAACACGCATTTGATTAGCTCCGGCGGCGCAAAAGAAAACGAGCGCTACTATGCGGCCATGCGGTGTTCGTAGTACGGCCGGCTGCGATCGTCAAGGATTGCATCGAGCGCGGCCAAGTTCTTCGCGTCGGGATTCAGCCAAGATTCCAGGCGCTCCGGTTTGATCGGTACGATACATCGATCGTGCCCCGCTGCCGACACTTCAGCAGGCGGCTCGTCGGTGATGGCAGCAAACGAGTAAAGATCGGCCTCGCCCTCTCCCCCTTTTGTGACCGACCATAGGCAGGCCACCAGCATGTCCTGCCGCGGCTCCGGCCTGAACTCCAACACCACGTTTTCCTCCTGCTCGCCAGGTGCCAGCTCGCGTTGCTCCAGGCGATGCCGTGCGACATTCTCGTAGAATGCGTTGACGATCATGATGCCGTGCTTGTACCCGTAGAGCTGACGCCAAGCCTTCTTGAGGTTGTCTCGGCGGGCGTTGTAGGTGCCAGGCTTCTGACGCTCCATCGCAGGCGTCCACCCCGGCAATCTGCACTGGTAACGCATCGGAATCACGACCCGACGACCGTCCTGGACCACCATAACAGGCGCGTAATGGCCCGGAAAAATACGCGAGTCTCGATCCAGCAAATCGGTTCGCTGCAGGTCTGCAAGATTGCGTTGCGCCCTTGCAATCTTGTCGGTCGCGATGCGCTTGTCGTTCTCCGCCTTCTTCGTCGGCTTGGCTTCGAGCGTACGCTCTGCGACCGTCAGGCGTGTCCTCTGCTGGAAAAGTTCTGTTTCGAGAGCGGCCCCCTGCTCGTTGTCACCTGCCTCAACAAGGTCCGCTATGGCGAGATCCTCCGAGCTTGCCGCACTTCGAAACGCAGCCCTCATTGCTTTCGGCAGCTTAGACCAGCCGCCGTCTCGGCGCTTCTCCCAAAAGAGCTCGACAAAGCGTTCAAGGCTGACATCGCTGCCGAAAGTCCGAACATATTTCCGGTAGTCGGCTTGAATTTGCGCGGAATAGCACATCGTTGCCTCCCTGACGTTTGGCTCAGGTACCATTTTAGTCGCGCCATGCCCCGTCCGTGAGGATGGTGGCCGCATTGCCCGGCTGGATTGCCTTCAACGCGGGCAGAAGCGGACCAACGACTTCCTCCGGCATAATTCGTCTCCATCAGGCCTTGCGTTGGGACTACCCGGCAAGCTCGGCCCCTTTGGCAGCTGTTGATGGCTGGCTTTGACTTTGAGCGCCAACCCTAAGATCTCGCTCGCCAGATGGGGGCGAACCCAGCGCCAGTCGGGCGAGGCTGGCATCTCCAACGCTGGAAAGTCAGGGTGCGAAAATGGCCCGGGCAGCTTTCGCAAGACCTGAATCCGCTCGATGCAGTTTGCACAGTCGAGCGCGAATGATTCAAGCGCCACTGCCACGGTTAGGGCTGTGCGTGTGCGCTCGCGCTGGTGCTCGTCACGGCGGTGACGATGTTCCTTCCAGAACGTGAACGCCTGGTTGAACACCGCCACCACCAGGCCGCCCACTGCCCCCCACAGGGCAGGCTGCGCCAGCACCTCATTGGCCATGGTCGAGTTCCTCAGGCTGGGCCGGCTGTCTCAGCCGGAGGTTGTGCCGCTGGTCCAGCCAGGCGCGCATGGCGGCCTCGTCGGCTTCCGGGGTCTCGGCGTCGCCGCTGGCCGGTACGATAAGCGCAGCGTCCCGGATGTACCAGTGCCAGAAAATTCTCTTCGTGCTGAAGTTCCACTTCGCCTCGAGGAAGCAGTCCAGCCCGCCTGAGCCGCGCGCGTGGAACCCGTAGGAATAGGCCGTAAACGTTAGAGAGCTGAATTCCTGCATAAGTCTTGTTCGGGCTCAGCCAGGAACCTGGTCTTTTTGCGCAGACAAGCGCCATGCCGATAAGGATAAGTATCGGCAAAGGGTGACAAAAAAGCCTCCCGATTGGCGGCATGTGGGTTCACGGCGCCGGCGGGGTGACTGATGTCATGATGCTTTTCACCAGCGCCTGCAGCCGTTCCGCGTCGGCCTCGACCCGGTTACCGCCCGTCAGCCTGATCCAGAGGACAAGGACACCAAAGGCCATCGGTTCCCGTTCGTAGCTCAGCGGCCATTGCCGGCAATTTTCTATTTCGCGCTCGGCGTCCGCTGTCAGCTCGGCATAGGTCCAAGCCTTCTCGATCGTCATCGGGTCGTCCTCTTCCAGTGCCGGCTACCGGCCGGTGCGGGCGCGTGGGTCGCCTGATTGCCCTGGAGGGGCGCTTCTCTTTGCTCTCGCCCTCCCTGGCGCTGCTTGTCCTACAGGCGCTTTGAAGCGCTCAGCGGGTATCAGGGAGGATGTCGTAGCCCGGGTCGCAGTGGTCCTGCGCGGCCGACTTGGCCTCCTCGTACGACGCAAATGCGCCGGCCTCTTTCAGTTCGTTGGTGAAGCCGACATCGCCCCCCGCCGGGCACAGATAAGCATCGCCATCGCGGACGATCCACCCTCGGTTCTGGCCCGGGGTGCTCTGCTTGACGAGGGCTGCCACGGCCTCCCGTGCCTCCGGGATGAGTTCCTCGTCGGGAACTCCATCGAGATTGAGCGCATTCTTCGCGTCCTGCTCAGCACGATCTGCATCAGACGGCACCAAGTCATCATCATCTTTATAGCTACGCATCGCAATACCTCCCCGTCGACAACCGCCTATGAACAATTTTTGGCGGCCGAAAATGATAGCCGTACTGAGTACTGAACGCACAAATTAGTTGCAGCCTCGGCGCAGACTGAAGTTAGGAAAGACGTCCCTGCCCGTCCCTCGCTAGCGTATAGGATCTTGTCTGCTGAAATCACGCCATGCCGATAAGGCAGTAATCGGCATGGGTGTCACAGACGAAAAAGCCACCTCTCGGGCAGCCACTACTCTCGACTAAAGGATCTCCATCGCTTGCTTTCGCGCGTAGGCTTGGGCTTCATCGCGGGTGCCGTATGCACTCCCCAGTGGAAACTGACGCTGGGAGGTGTTGAGAAACACCTGGAAGTCGTCGTTGCCGCCACTCTTTACCTCAATGCCTTGAATCTTTGCCTTTGGAATCAGGTGAAACTGCCCGTCGCCAGAAAGGCCGACATAGGTGTCTTCTTTTTCGGTGAATTGGAATGTCATTTGTTACTCTCTCGGTTGCCGCCCGTTGCGAACGTCATTCCATATTAAGTTCGCTCACACGAAGGCCAGGCTGGTTCGTGCATCTCAAGGGGCGCTTTCTCACAAGCTACTTGCCTTTTGGCCGCCAACCAGCCAGGAAAGATGGGGCGCCCTTCCCCAGTCTTACTGCGCGGTAAGCTTTACAGCCAACTCAAGGTTGTCAAAGCTGGTTGCGCGAAGAATCTCAGTGCCAGCTTTTCCAACGCTCGAAGTTATGACCGTTTCCTCGCCGCGAATCGACGGGCATCGCGCCTTGTCTCCCTTGACGGAGACAAGTTGCTCACGCGTAGGGCCAGCCTTACTGGCGAGGAGCTTCGTCTGGACTTCTATGGTGCCGCCGTCAAACTTTGTGGCGGCGATTATCAAGGCGACCTTCGTTGGTACCTCCCCGCTGGCCGATACCAGGCCCAAGACAGAGCATCGCGGATCAAACTTCTCCGCAGAGGGCTGGCTGAAGACGATTGTCTGCGGAACACCGTTCTCGAATTCGATGACCCTGCTGCCAGATACAAAGCCGGGGGAATCGACATCAATTTTCAACTTGCCGGATGCAGCTTGCGCGCCAGCGCAAGCCAGTGCGAGCGTTGCAAAGAGGATTACGTGCTTCAACGGTTTCTCCTGTTTTGGTCATAGAAGACAATGCGAGCTAACTCAGCATGCTCTATATCGGCCAAAGTCAAGGAAGATTTAGGCGGCCGCACTACCGTTTTTACATTCAAGGTCCTCTCAGCTCAGCTTCGACCATCGGGCGCGCGACCTCAATCAAGGCAGAGAGCAATGTCCTAGCCTGCGTCAAGCGCGCAGCAGTCTGCAGTGGAACTGCACTGAGAGGCAATGCAAGTTCAAATAAGCGCACGACCAGCATGCCGACCTCGACCGCAAATTTAGCTGCGTTAAGAAACTCCAGGCCCCAACCGTGCAAATAGGTCATGCCCAGCTCAAGTCCTCCGTCTTCGCGCGCAACATGAACCATGTTGCCGAACAAAGCATGCTGGTTTGGGTGCGCCCCATGATCGATCGCCGTTTGATGTATGTATCGCGCCCACGTTGCCGTCCCTGCGTGCTGTTCGCCTATCTCCCGGCATATGCTACCGAACGAGAACTCGCGGTTCCAAATTCGCAAGGCATCTCGGTCTTGTGACTTGTCTTGCCATCGTTGCGCAGCCGACGGATCAGCAATGATGTGCCAGGCGTAGCAAGCTGCCTCCACTGCCGCTCGCCCCACGGGGAACACCGCTGCGCAATGGCCCGCCGCAGCAGAGCGCGCCGTCGCAATGTACTGACTGTGGGCCTGCAAAAATAGAAGTCTGCCGATTGGCTCGTCTTGGGCCACTACTACCTCTCGCATTACCTGCCCGGCGCATTCCTTTAGTGTGGCATCAAGGCTTACGAGCAGGCTATACCATGCCGTCTCTTGCACGAAGGTTGCCATCTCGTTGGAAAACGCTTTCGTTGCGAATTCGGACAGATTGTCGCGGCCCCAATGTGGTGGAGTTGGAATTGGCGGCATGCAGGAACCTCCGGTTGTACACCCCAGTGATCGGTCAAGCGAGGCTGGCCGTCGATTTACGCGGCGAAAGTGATTAAAGGACGCTCCGTGGTGCCACTGACGTCACGACGCCGTTTTGGATTGTGATCTGAGTGAATGGGCAGTGCGGAACAGGTGCGGAGTTGCACGAGTAGATATAGTTGCGAAATGCGGATCCGTTATGCTGCCCCCCTTCCACGCGCGCGTAGTGTACGAATGCTGCGGCTGCCACGGCGCATTCCGGCATGCCGATGGCTAGCTTCCTAGCGTCAATATTAGCCCAATCCGAACCGGAAAAAACGCCACGCCGAATCAGTTCGTTTCGCGCTTTATCTGCGCCATTGGCCCGAAAACCATAGACAGCGCAAAGCTGGTCATTAGTCGCCTTCGTGTAGTCTCCATTGACAACGTCGAAGGCCCGTTCCGATACCGATGCGCATGCCGTGGCTAGGGCCACCGCGGTCAAAGCCACTGGGAGAGATCTCATCATTTCTTCAAAGTCGATAGCTGGGCCGGGTCGCGTCGTGCGAATGTATGGCCCCAGGGCAAGCTGTTCGGTTTCCACGGGGCAACCCCACTCACTGCTCAGCAGCTTGACCGTTCGCCCATTCGTTACCCGGCATGATTCGCTTCATGAACTCATCAAACAGCGGCACCGTGAACGCCGTGTCCCCATGTGTGGGACTCCATATCATGCCTTTTAGAATGAGGCTGCTGCGAGTGGGACCAAACGACTGCACGTTGCGACCCAGTTGCTGAGCGATATCGCCGGAGCGATGCGGGCCTGGCCCAAGTTCTGCCATGGCCCTCAAATACCGCTTCTCCGCTGGAGTCAATCGATCAAAACGAACTCGAAAAAAGCTCTCGTCTAGCGCAGCAATGGCCTCAGTCGAGGCTCCTGCCACGTCGTTGCCCGTGATAGGACTCTGGGGCGCCACGTCCCAAGCATGTTTGCCCCATTCCTGCAAAAAGTACGGGTAACCCTTCGTCTCCGACAGGATACGATCGACCGCCTCTGGCTCAAGCGCAACCCCTTCGTCTTCTGCGGGTTTCACGAGCGCCTGTGTGGCGTCAGGCCTGGCCAGGGGTCCGATTTCCGGGAAGTTAAACAGCCTCTCCGCATATGACTTCGCTTCACCCATCCGACCTCGCAATTGCGGCAATCCGGCGCCGACGACAGTAACGGGAAGCTGGCGTTGAGTACAGCGATGCAGCGCCGAAATCAGCGCCGCCATCTGCCCTTCTTCCACATACTGCAGTTCATCGATGAAGATGACGAGCACGGTTTGAGCCTGCCTAGCGGCCTCCCCCACCTGCTCCAAAAGGGCCGTCAGATCGCCCTCCAGGTCACCGTTGTCCGCCAGACCGGGCTCTGGGTCAAAGTCCAGCCCCACTTCAATGTCGTTGTATGTGACTTTCAGCTTGCTGGCGAAGCCGGCAAGTGCTCGCAGTCCCCGAACCGCATATTCCTTGGCCGCCTCCACGCGGCTCAGTCGAAGCAGAGCGAGGCGCAACTGCGGAGCGAGCATCGCCGGAAGCGATCTATTTTCCGGCGCTTCTATACGAACAGTGTGAGCGCCGCTAGCTTCGGCGTCGTGTCTCATCTGATCGAGTAGAACCGTTTTCCCAACCCCCCGGAGACCAACCATCAATACGCTCTTAGCATGCCGGCCACGCCGGAGCCGTTCTATGCAGATACGGACAGCTTCTCGCACGTCGCCGCGGCCTGCCAATTCTGGAGGAGGACTTCCTGCGCCCGGGGCGTATGGGTTGAGGATCGGATCCATGGTTGTAGGGAAGTTAGGTAATTTATGAGAAAGCAATAAACTTCCTAACTTTTATACACCTCAGCCGTTGGCAGCGCAATGCCCATCACATAAACTCCCCCAGAAGTCGCCCGCCTGCGCCCCCTACGGCGCCTTTCGGCGCACATCACCGTCACCCATATCGACGACCCGGCGGCTGTCCTCAAAGCTTCACTGCCGGCTTGGTGCGTTCTGAGAAGGAACTGGAGCGAAGCACCGTTGCGGCAATGAAACGGGAAGCGGCGGCCACAGCGCATGGGGGCCGGAACAGTAATCAGCGCAAGCGGCATGAGGCAACCATTTGTTACAATTTTGACACTATTGGCGCCGGTTGCGCCAGCGCCCGCCCTGAGCCGGGGACACCAAAAAAGAGACCGTAAATGAACATCGCAGGGATCGAGACATCACTGGGAGACCTGGTGGCGAAGCCTTTCGCTCGGGAGACCTTCGCCTTCGACCTGATCGTGGCCTATGACGCGCCCAAGGCGACCATCACCAAATTGAAGCAGTCGCGAAGCGATGAGGAGTTGAACCGCGGCGAAGTCCACTGGAAGCGCAAGCTTTTGTTCCGCGCGGCAGAACAAAAGGGGGCGCCCGCTGAACTCCGGGCGATGATCGCGGAGGTGGGCACTGGGAAGAACGCGCCGCGCTTCGTGGCCGCCACCGACGGGTTCGAGTTCGTGGCTTACGACCTCAAGCTCGAGACTCCCCTCGACATCGAGTTCGACAAGCTCAACGACGCTTTCGACTTCTTCCTGCCTCTTGCGGGCATCGAGCGCTACGAGGGCGTGGCGGAGAACCCGGCTGACATCAAGGCCACGGGCCGCTTGGCCAAGCTTTACGACGCGATATTGGAAGCGAATGCGGACTGGCGCGACCCGGCAAAAACGCACAGCCTCAACCTCTTCATGACGCGGCTGCTCTTCTGCTTCTTCGCGGAAGACACCTCCATCTTCGATCGGGGCCTGTTCACGCGCACCGCCTTGACCGTCTCGAACGATGACGGCTCGGACTTCGCCGACACGCTCTCGAAGATTTTCGAGTCTTTGGCCACGCCGGAGAACCGCCGCGACGCGCTCCCCGAGTTCGCGCGGCGCTTCCAGTATGTCAATGGAGGCCTATTCCAGCAGACGTCACCAATCCCGGCGTTCTCGCGCCGCGCGCGCCGCCTCTTCCGCGATTGCGGTGAGCTTCGCTGGTCGTCGATCAACCCCGACATCTTCGGCTCGATGATCCAGGCGGTGGTCGACCCGTCGATGCGGGGCGACATGGGCATGCACTACACCAACGTGCCCAACATCATGAAGGCCCTTCAGCCGCTGTTCCTGCTCTCGCTCGAAGAGGAGTTCGAGCAGGCCCGCGACAGCGAAGCCAAGCTCATGCGGCTGCTCAAACGGATTTACAGCATCCGCGTCTTCGATCCCGCTTGCGGCTCGGGCAACTTCCTGATCATCGCCTATCGCGAGCTGCGCACGCTCGAGAGCCGCATCTTCGCGCGCCTGGGCGAAATCGGCACGAGCGCCATTCCGATGACGGGCGTGCATCTCAGCCAGTTCTATGGCATCGAGCTGGCCGACTTCGCGGCCGAGACGGCCAAACTCTCGCTGTGGATCGCCGAATATCAGATGAACGAAAAGTTCAAGGAGCAGTTCGGCACCGCACCGCCCGCCCTGCCTTTGCGCGACAGCGGCCACATCGTGCACGGCAACGCCCTGCATGAAAATTGGCTCAAGGCGTGCCCGGTGAAGGCCGACACCGAAACCTATGTCGTCGGCAACCCACCCTACCTCGGCAGCTCGCAGCAGGATGACGCGCAGAAAGCGGACATGGATCTGATCTTCCAGCCGCTGACGAAGAGCTACAAAAACCTGGACTATGTCGCCGCCTGGTATGTGAAGGCGGCCGACTACGCGCAGTCGACGGCGGCGCATTGCGCCTTCGTGGCGACCAACTCGATCTGCCAGGGCGAGCAAGTGGCCATGCTCTGGCCGCTGATCCACCGCCGAGACATGGAGATAGGCTTCGCCCACCAGGCGTTCAAGTGGCGCAATAACGCGGCCCACGTCGCCGGCGTGACCTGCGTGATCGTTGGCATCCGGCCCAAGAGCGCAGCCAAGAAGACCCTCTACTCGGGCGAGCACGCCCGCGTGGTCAAGAACATCAGCCCCTACCTGATCGACATGGATGACACCATCGTCACAAAGGAGGGCCGCCCCGTCAATGGCTTGCCGAAAATGGACTGGGGCAACAAGCCGACGGACGATGGCCAGCTCATCCTGCTGCCCGACCAAAAGGACGAGCTGGTGCGCCGCTACCCGGAGAGCGAGAAATTCATCCGCCGCTACTACGGCACGCAGGAGTTCATCAAGGGCATCGAGCGCTATTGCCTGTGGATCGCCGATGACGATGCCGAGGAGGCCTACGCCGTCCCGCCGATCCGCGAGCGCATCGACGCCGTCGCCAAATTCCGCTCCGAGAGCGATGCCGAGAGCACGCAGGAGTATGCGGCCTACCCCCATCGCTTCCGGCAGATCCAGAACTACGGCGCCGACGCCATCTTAGTCCCCATCCACTTCTCGGAGGTCCGGGACTACTTCACTATCGGCTTCGCCGATGGCGACACGACGGTGATAAGCAACGCCTGCTACGCGATCTACGGGGCTTCGGCCTACATCATGGCCATTCTCTCCACGCGCCTGCACGCGCAGTGGGTTTCGACCGTCTGCGGCGGCTTGACGACGCGCATCCGCTACTCGAACACCATGGGCTACCACACGTTCCCGGTGCCGGCGCTCTCCGAAAGCCAGATCCAAGAGCTGGAGGATCACACCTGGGCCATCATGGCCGCGCGCGAGCAGTTTCCGGGCAAGACGATCGGTTGGCTCTACAACCCCAAGACCATGCCCAAGGCCATCCTCGAGGCGCACCAGGCCCTCGACGCCACGATGGAGCGCATCTGCATCGGCCGTCTCTTCCGCAACGACACCGAGCGCCTCGAGTATCTGTTCAAACAATACGTCGCCCTCAAGCGCAAGCGCTCGACTGCGGCCAACAAGCCCAAGGCCCTCTTGGGAGCAGCTTAAATGACGGACTTCATCAAGGTCACATACGACCGATCGGGCGCGAGCCAGGCAACGAACGCCATGGGCATGCGCATGATGCAATCGCGCGCGTTCGACGAGCGCAACTCGCAATACCTTCTGGTCAAAGCGCCGCCGGCGTCGGGCAAGTCCCGCGCGCTGATGTTCATCGCCCTCGACAAGATCATCAACCAGAGCGTGCGCAAGGCCATCGTCGCCGTGCCGGAACGTTCGATAGGAGCCTCCTTCAAGTCGACGCCGCTGACCAAGGACGGCTTTTTCGCCGATTGGGTCGTCGACCCCGACTGGAATCTAACCTCCGCCGGCGGCCAGCAAAAGACCAGGGCCTTCGCCGACTTCATGTCGGGCAATGCCAAGGTCCTGGTCTGCACCCACGCGACGCTACGCTTCGCGTTCGAGCAGCTCGGCTCGGTGGCATTTGACGGATGCCTGCTGGCCATTGACGAGTTCCATCACGCCTCCGCCGACGAGAACAGCCGCCTGGGCGAGCTCGTTCGCGCGCTCATGGCGCGCGACAAGGCGCACATTGTCGCGATGACCGGCAGCTATTTCCGCGGCGACGCCGCCCCGGTGCTGCGCCCCGAGGAGGAGGCGCGCTTCAATCGCGTCACCTACACCTATTACGAGCAGCTCAACGGCTACAAGGACCTCAAGACGCTCGGCATCGGCTACCACTTCTACCGGGGCCGCTATGTCGAGGCGATCAACGAGATCCTCGACCCCGACAAGAAGACCATCGTCCACATACCCAGCGTGCGCGCGGCCGAGGCCACGGCGGAAGGCAAGCTCGCGGAGGTCGATCGCATCCTCGATCACCTGGGTACGGTAGTCGGCAAGGACGACACAACTGGCTTCCACCTGGTGCAGCAGCCCAGCGGCCGCGTCCTCAAAATCGCCGACCTGGTCGATGATGGCCCCGAGCGCGAGCGCGTCATGGCGGCCCTGCGAGAGATCAAGGACCGCGACGACGTCGACATCATTATCGCCCTGGGCATGGCCAAGGAAGGCTTTGACTGGATCTGGTGCGAGCACGCGCTGACTGTCGGCTACCGCGGCTCCCTCACGGAGATCATCCAGATCATCGGTCGGGCCACGCGCGACGCACCGGGCAAGGCGCACGCCCAGTTCACCAACCTCATCGCCGAGCCGGACGCGACGGAGGACCGCGTGGCCGACGCGGTCAACAACATGCTCAAGGCCATAGCGTGCTCGCTCCTGATGGAACAAGTGCTCGCACCCAACTTCAAGTTCAAGACGAAGGACGGCGGCGACGAGATCGACGGCACGCCGAAGGAAGTGGACATCGTCTATGACGGCCACTCGGGCGAGACCGTGATCGCGATCAAGGGCTTCGCCGAACCGTCGACGGAGCGTTCGCGCCAGATCATCGAGTCGGACCTCGCGGACCTGACGGCGGCGATCTTCCAGGACGAAGCCGTGCTGCGCGCTTCGATGAGCCCGGATGAATATGCACCGGAGGTCGTGAGCGAGGTCTTCATCCCGCGTGTGATCCAGAAAAAGTATCCCGACCTCACCGAGCAGGAGCTCGAAGAAGTGCGCCAGGCCGTCGTCGCCAATGGCGTCTTCAAGAGCCCGCAGGTCGAGATCGGCGGCGGCGGTGGCGCCGGCCCGACCGGCGATGGCCCTGGCCCCGACGATAAGGGCGACATGCGCTTTGTCCGCATGGCGGAGCGCCTGGTGAACATCGACGAGCTGACGATCGACCTCATCGACCAGATCAACCCGTTTCAGCGGGCCTACGAAATCCTGTCGAAGTCCGTGACGGCTGACGTGCTCAAGACCATCCACGGCGCGATCGCCATGACCAAGATCGCCATGAGCGAAGAGGAAGCTGTGGCGCTCTACCCTCGGATCAAGGCATTCAACACCGAGCGCGGCCACGAGCCGAGCCTGGGCTCAGCCAATCCGCTGGAGCGCCGCATGGCGGAGGCGCTCGCCTGGCTGCGCGACGCCAAGCGCAAACGCATGGCATCCGGAGAGTAGCGATGGTCAGCAAGAAGTTGACGCTCGACGAGCTACTCTCAGATGACGATGGCTCGGGATTGCTCGATGTCAAGCCGAGTGTGGCAAAGGCGTCCACCGAGGCATCCCGGGCGCAGGCGCAGTTCGAGGAGATCAACGCGTTCGTGGACAAGCTGGGGTTCGCGCCAGGCCAAGGGCCGGCCGAGCGCCGCATCACGATCACCGAGCGCACGCTCCAAACGCGCCTGCGGGCCTACTTGGACAACCCGGCGCTGCACGCTGCCGTTGAAGGCCTCGACCGCCACGGGCTTCTCGAGGGCGCCAAGGCGCGGCCGAAGACGCTCGAACACATTCTCGACGGCGACGACGACTTGCTCGACGATCCCAACGCCGGGATCTTTGAGATGCGCCACGTCCGCGCGACTCCGGCGAAGGCGGAGCTGGTGTCCGAGCGCGTCAAATGCGAGGACTTCGACAAGTTCCGACCGCTCTTCGACAAGGCGGCCGCCGAGCTGTCATCGGGGGTGCGCCGCAGCATGCGCTTCGCCAACGAGCAAGACATCGAGGCCGGCACGTTCTTCATTCTCAACGGCGTGATGGTCTACGTGGCCGAGGTCCGCGATCCCCATGTGCGCAACGGCAAACGTAACGCCCGCCTGCGGCTGATTTTTGACAACGAGACAGAGGGCAACAACTTGCTGCGCTCGCTGGCGACCGAGCTTTACAAGGACCCCAACGGCCGCCGAATCTCGGACCCCAATCCTGGCCCGCTGTTCGGCTCCGGCGAGACCCAGACCGTCGCCCTGCCGCCGTCGACCAAAGATCGCGTCACGGGCCTGATCTACGTGGTCAAAAGCCTCTCGACACACCCGGAGATCACCAAGCTCGACGGCCAACTCTTCAAGATCGGCTTCACCACCGGTAACCTGGACACACGCATTCGCGCCGCAGTTGACGATCCGACATTCCTGATGGCGCCGGTCAAGCCCGTAATGACCTACGAGGCGATCAACCTCAATGCCAACGCTTTCGAGCGCCTAGTCCATCATTTCTTCGCTCAGGCCCGCCTGGACATCGAGATCACGGACCGTTTTGGCAAGCCGATCCGGCCGCGCGAGTGGTTTTTGCTGCCGCTCTCCATCATCGAGCAGGCCGTGCCGCTGATCGTCGACGGCAGCATCCTGCGATATCGCTACGATCATCGCGCCTGCGCGATCATGGACGCGAAGAACTGACGCGACGCGCGAGAGTCGCCTCGGCCTCGGCACTTGGATGTAAAAGGAGCAGAGCGAGAGAGCCAGCTGATTGACGCCATTCAGCATACGATCGACATCATCGCCTTCATGCCGCTGGCCGCCATCGACCCCATCTCCGGCGTTTTGTCGCCTGTTACGCCGCCCCTCTGCTTAACAAGCATCATCTAAGACCTTCATGCAAAAACGGCGACATCACTTCGTACCCAAGGCGTATCTCAAAAGCTTTGTCGATACCAATGGCCGGCTCTTGGTCTATCGCAAGGACGACCCAGGCCGCCCACTGTCTGTAGCGCCAGACGCGACGCAGTTTCGGAGCTACTATTATTCGCAGCCATTGCCAGACGGCGGTATCGATAATAACAAGCTCGAAGACTTCTTTTCCACGATTGAATCGCCTTGGCCCGATATCGTTTCACGCATGCGCGAGCGCGCGAATATAAACGATAGTCTCGAAAGCATCTTTTCCTTCATAGCACTTCAGCGCGCGCGGGTACCTGCCGCCCGCGATCTGGCGGAGGCCATGATGGCGGCCTCGGTAAAGAGCACCATGCGCGTAATGCTGGCTTCCGGGAACCTCCCTCCACCTCCAGGGAGACTTGGCGAGACGCTTGACGGTGTCGAGGTGGCCATCGACCCGCATCAAAGCATCTGGGCGATGCGGGCCACTATCGATGGCATGGCCTCTCTCTTTAACCGTATTGGTATCGCGGCCGTCCACAACCTCACGAAAGTGCCGTTTCTGACAAGCGACAACCCGGTCATCTGGTTCGATCCTTCCATTCCGTTCGAGAAGCAACGGCCTTACACCATTGATCCGGAAGGCCCCCTTCTCCTCGCAGTTCCTATTACGCCTCAGCTTGCATTGATTGGATCGAACGAGTACAAGAATGTCTTCGGCCGACTCGGGTTGCAACATGCGGATACTGCGGATGAACCATTTGTCGAGATGATCAATGCACAGATATGCCGCTTCGCCTATGAGGCAGTGATAGCTCAGGGTCGCGGCGCAGAAGACGTGATAGGCAAATATTCCTCCGTTTCTCCGATTCATGAAGCGACGCCCCTGGTCGTTGGTAAGGGCGAACTCGTCATTCACAGACAAACTTTTGGCCCTCGTTCCAAGAAACCCAAATGGAAATGAGTTGTCGGTTCGAATTAGCCAGGATCAAACGGTTGACGATGCGCGGAATGGACAACTTCGCTTCCATATTCATCCACTGCGCCCCAATCCGCACCGCTGTCATCGTCGAACATGGTTGCGCCGCCCGGCTATAGGCACGCGCACCGAAGATGTTTTAGGGGCTATTGCATTTCGATCAGACCAGCCTCTCCAAGTCTCAAAGTTAATGGGAGGCCAATCACAGACGAATCAATGGGTTACGCAGCACTGTCCCAAACTAACTGGGTCGAATTCTCACAGTAAGTGGGTATAAGCTACGGCCTGTCTCACAGTTTCTGGGTACACTGGGCGGCATCCCGACTCTTGATGGTTCGCCGCGCAATCCTCTCAGCGAGGAACGATCTGTGAAGTGCGTGAGCACACAACCAACTGCGTTGATCCGCGTGTCAGTGCGACGTACAAGTTCGGTGCGTTCAGCGTGTCGGCGTCGAGAACGACAGCGACGTGCGCCTCCAGGCCCTTAATCAGCAGCGTGCTGCCCACAGCGCGCCGTGGCAGCGCCCTCGCCTGCATGCGGCCTTGCTCGCGAATCCGAATCGCAGCTTCTTGCAGCGTCGGCGCGCCGCGGCCCGCGGCTACCCGCAATGCTTCCAGGCAAGCGCGCAGCACGACGGGTCGAAATACCCGCGAGCCTGGTTGCTCGCGCAGCGCTTCGATAAGCCGCCTCACGGCTGGGAGCGAGCGCTCTGCTTCAAAGGTTGTTGCCGCTGCTTCAGCCTGGCTCGGCTCGCGCCTGCCTGTGCCTCGGCGCAATATCTCAACCCGCTCTAGCAACGCGGCTGCGCCAACCCCTGTCATCACCCTGCCGGAAAATTCAACGATGCGCCTGAGCGCGTCCGGGGCCTGCAGCTGAAAGCCGGACGCAAAGTCGATCAGGTCCCGCAGATCTACAGCTTCGACCGTGACGGCACCGGGCACGAGGCTGGCCATCCGCTGCTGGTTCTGGGGGCTGGTACTGTGACCAATCACCAGGACCGTGCCATCCCGATGTGGCGCCGCGGTGCCGGCTGCCGCGAGCAGCCGTCCGTGATCATTCGCGGAGCCCTCAAGCTGCACCCATTGCACAGCAGCGGGTGCAGTCGCTAGGTCAATCGGTTGCCGGTTGAGCAAGAGCTGCCGCGCGTACAGCAACCACTGTCCGAGCGCTTCAGCGCCCGCGTTAATCCAGCGCCAAGGCCGATCAAGCGTATGACCTGTCGGGAAATGTTGACACACATCGTTCTGCCAGGATGCCAACGGATCGCCGCCAAAGCCAAAAATCGCTTGCAGCGGGTCCCCGACCACACAGGTGGGCATAAATACCGCAGCGGCCTGGACGATGGCGTGTTGGCGGACCGAGCAATCCTGATACTCATCGACCCAAAGGCGCGCATAGCTCGCTGCCAGCACGTCGCCCGCATGCCCTCCCGCCAGCAGCCGTGCCGCGGCCTCGCGGATCGCCGGATAGTCCGGGCGCTGCGCTGCAAGGATGGCGGGATCGAGGCCTGCCCGCATCGGGAACGTCGCGACGAGCTTCATCGCCCAGCCGTCGACGGTTCCGAGCCGGTACCGGCTCGGATCGACGCCAACTAGCTCGAGTCGCTTGCGCAATGCGGCGACGCCGGCATTGGTATGGGTCAGTAGCAGGATCGGCTTGCCCGGCCCGTGACGAGCAAGAGCGTCGGTCAGCAGCTGCGTCTTGCCGCAACCGGCCGGCGCTTCCACCCGCACGCCAGCCAGCTGGAGCAAGTCGAGGTCGTAGCTAGCCATTCCAGCACCATCCGAAGATGCGAAGTACCTCTGCCTTAAATTGCGGGTCCGCCTGTTCAAAGCCGCGTGCCACTATCTCGCGCCCTATTCTCTCCATGTCGGTCACAGATTTGAACCAAGCGTTGTGCTTGGACCGCGCCGCCTTGCCGAGAAGGCGCCGCAGATCAGGCCCAGGCCGCTGGAGCATCTCCATATCGACAGCAGCTACGTTGCGCGCGTTGGCGCTTGCCGTTCGCAGTTGGCCGTCCAGCACCCCCGGGTCGTTCTGCTCCTTGACCAAGTCCCAAAGTTGGGCGACGGCCACGTCGCCAAGGGCTTGAAACAGTTCGTCCTCCAATGCATTAGGCGCACGCCAGGCGAATACCTCGCCCCCGGCCGCTTTGAAACCTGCCTCCTCTTCCTTGGGAGGAACGTCGCTGTCCCGCAAGAGCGCAACCCTGTAGCCAAGTTTTTGGAATGCCAGTGCTCGCTGCACGGCGGACGATCCAGAACCGTCAACCAGCACCACGCCGAACGTTGAGATTGACCCCCGATTGCTCGCTTGATCCATCCCCCGAATCAACCCAACCTCACTCGCGCCTTCGCACACCAGTACGCTCTTGCCCAGCAGAGCCTCTGGGTGCCGGCGCATCGTGCCCTGCACGTCGTCGTCGGTGCCACAGCAAAGCGCCACATGCTCGCCATTGTGCTGGCGCAGCACGTAGAGTTGCGCGCCCGATAGCTCCCGCACCACCACCGGTGAGTGGGTAGTCAGGAACACCTGCAGCGGCGGCACCCCCTCCTTGGCGCCCAGGGTGACCAGCAAGCGGTAAATCCGGTGCGGCTCCAGCCCGGTCTCAATCTCGTCGACCAGCACGACCGAAGTCTCCACCGCCGCGGCCCGCTGCAGTCCGGCCACCAGCAATCGGGCCGAGCCCAGTCCGAGGGACCTGAGCGGGACGCCCCCGGCGTCGTGTAGCGCGATGGCGCCGCCGGATACCGAAATGGCGTGGGCATCGAGCAGAGCCTTTACTTGACCTCCGACCGGCACCCCGAGCTGGTTGGCCGTTTCCAACACTTGCTTCAGCGCCTGCCCCAACTGGGCCTGGGCGTCGTCACCGAAGCGCAGCCTCGCCTCACGCCCGGCGCGGACCAAAGCGGCCGACGCATCCGCCCTCTCGTCGGAAAGCCGATTTAGTACCGAGCCGCGGCGCCAACTCAGGTTCTCGTCGCCACTGGCGCCGAGCTGGCCCGGCGCAATCCGCAGCCGGTCGGCCCAAGCCAGTTGTCGTGTCAGCCCCTGTGCAGCCGCGCGATCGGACACCAGTTGCCATTGCGGCTCCAGGTCGCTCTGCACTGTCAGGCGAACCGTCAGCACGGTCTCGCAGTGCGCCTCGGCTCATCGACCACGGCGCCGTCCTCTGCCCGGAAGCCACGCAGGTACAGGCCATAGGCCTCAAAGTTCTTGAGCGCGTCGTCGAGCTCGCCCACGGTGATCTCGATCACGATGGGTTGGTCGACAGTCATGCCGAAAAAGTCGTCGTCACCGAAGACCGCGGTCCGCCGGGCGCCCAGGCAGAGATCGATCGCGTCGAGCACGCTCGACTTGCCGGCATCGCCGGGACCGATCAACGCGTTCAGGCCGGGGCCGGGACACCAGACGAAGTGTGCGATGCCACGAAAGTGGCGGATCTCGATTTTGCGCAGGCGGGTCATGGATTTACGGCGGCCGTCGGGTAGTGCGACATGATCGCATACCGACATGGAAGAGTCGGGACGCCGCAGGCAGGAGTACCTTATACGCCACATTTCCGTTCCGAGGCCGATTCAAGCCATTTTTGATAGTCGTTGATAATCTTTCTTATCATGGACTAACAAAATAAGGTACGCATAACGTACCTACAATCCTACACTTGGCATTAGAATGTGATCCATCGGCGCGAACCCGCGTCAGGACTGGCCTTAGCGGCGCCCAGCACTTGGCCCGCCAGCCTCATCGGAGAACCGCCATGGCCTCGGCCGATCACAGTGACAGCGCCCCAGCCGACGCGCCGGCGACCAACGCATCGCCGGTTCGCCGGCGGCGCCGCTCCGTCACCCGCCGGCACTTGCACCGCGGCCACTTCGGCTTTCTGCGCGCCATCGTGCAAGGGCTGAACGCCCGCCCCATGTGGGAGCGCTACCTGGCCGAAGAAGGGGAAATCGAGGCGGAGGCCAATGCGCTCACCGCCGCCGGCGATGGCGCGTCCGCGTTCGCCGCTCACCCCAAGGTGCGCCGGGTCACGGCCTGGCTGCGCGCCGAACTGGCCGCCGCCGCCGTGCGCGCCGAGCGTCCCGGTACTGCCCGACTGGTCAAGGTGGATTTCCGCCAGATCGGTCGCCCGGGGCTGGGCCTGCCCTCGTTGGAGGAATTCGCCGCGGCAACCGGCCTGGACGGGTTCAGCGAGCGCGAACAGCTGGCAGCCTATGAGGAAAAGTTCGGCGCCGCACTGGTGCGCGAGAAGAAGCGCACCGCGCTAATGGCGCGGCAGCTGGCCGCCATCGACTGGCTGGAAAGCCTGTACGCGCGCCCGGTGCTTGTGGATGACGGCTGCCGCGCATGGCTGGCCGACACCCTGGTTGACCGGTTGGAAGCGGCTGGCGTGGCCACCGTCGGCGACCTGGTCGACCGTATCAATGGGCTGGGCAACGGCTGGACTCGCGCTCTGACGGGCATCGGGGCCGGTAAGGCCCGTGCGGTCGAGCGCTTTCTCGCCGCCCATGCCGAAACCCTGACGCGCCGCGTCGGCCAACATGTGGCCGTGCCGCGCCGGCAGCGCTACGCGCACGAGCTGGCCCGCGTGGTACCGCCCGCCACGGCGTTGGTGCCACTGGACAAGCTGGTGGTACCGGCCGAGCTGGACGGCCGCAACGGGATCTATCGCCGCCCGCAGGCGCAATGCCTGCTCTCCGCCCACAACGACTATGAGGCCGTGCTGGCCTGGCTGCGGGCCAAGCCGGGCCTGCCGCCCGAGCAGGTCGCCCGGCTACGCGAACGGCGTCGCGATGTCAGCACCGCGCCCGGCCCGCGGGATTGGCTGCAGACGCTGTCGCACACCCAGCGCGCATACCGTAAGGAAGCGGAGCGCTTTCTGCTGTGGGCGGTTCTGGTGCGCGGCAAGCCGCTGTCCTCCATGGCGCACGAGGATTGCACTGCTTACCGGGATTTCATTGGTGCTCCACCCACCGACTGGTGTGCGCCGCGCTCGCGCGAACGCTGGAGCCCCATTTGGCGTCCGTTTGAAGGGCCACTGTCGCTTCGGGCCCAGGCCTACGCGCTCGGTGTGCTCAACAACCTCTACCGGTTCCTGGTTGACCAGAACTATCTGATGGGCAACCCGTGGCATGGTGTGCACGCACCGCGCAGCGCGACTCCCAAGTTGGACGTGGGCCGCAGCCTCACGCAGGCACAATGGGAATTCGTCCAGGCCCAGCTCACAGCGCTGCCGCCGACCTCCGCGAATGCCCGGCTGCAGTTTGCCTTGCCGTTGTTATATGCCACGGGCCTGCGCTTGTCCGAAGCCGTTGCGGCGACCACCGACCATCTAGAATGGGTAAGCCTGCCGCGCCCCGGCACCGCCGAACGTATCGAAGGCTGGTGGCTGGAAGTGCTTGGCAAAGGAACCAAGCTGCGGCGCATACCGGTATCTCCAGCCGTGGTCGACCGGCTGGGCCACTATCTGGCCAGCCGCGGCTTCGAGGCTGACCCCGCCAAAGGACGTCTACCACGCGGCGTCGCCCTACTCGGCCAGGCCATCGATGTGAGCGAACGGGCCGCATGGGCGCGCCAGCAGACGGTGGATCCTGCCGCCGGCGTCAGCGCGAACACCTTGGCCGAGCAGCTGAAGAACTTCTTCGCGACCTGTGCGGCGGCGTTGCAGACCACTGATGAACGCGCATCAGAGCATCTGGCCACTGCCAGCACGCACTGGCTAAGGCACACGCACATTTCTCATGCGCTGGCAGCAGGCGCGCCGCTTGAGGTTGTCCAGCAGAATGCCGGCCACGCCTCGCTTGATACCACCACGCGCTACGTCACTACCGAAGAGGCCCGCCGGATGGCAGCGATGCAGAAGGTCTGGGCCGAGTTCAAGAATGCCTGAGAAGTCCGAAACTCGTGGCCAATCAGCATGCCCGACCGACGTTCTGCCAGCTTAATTATGCTGGTTGTCGGTGGAAATGGCTGCCGCAGCGTCGTGGCTGCGCGCCAAGCGACCGAGCAAAGAGATTTTCAGTATATAACCGCCAAGCGAGACAACGCGGCGTACTGTTTGGTATCCGATAGCTACCGGCTAGCCGACTGGAATCTTAACCGGACACCGCTCCCCCATGGGAAGGGGCGCTTTTGCTCGACAACAAAGCTGCCAGTAAGGCAAGCCCAGTCACCGGACATGCGGAACCTTCCCACGCGAGCCTTGAGCCGAATCGCCCATGGAGGTCGACGACGGATCCATGAGCCCTGCTCCTGGAACCCTTCACCACTTGAGTGGGTTGTCGCGGCCCGCAGGAGGTATATCGTTCGGCGGCGAATGGTAATCTGATATCGCCTGACCGACCTGCGGGTGTCCGACGCCGCGCTAATTTTTCCCAGCGCGACGCAAGCACTTTTCAATCAGGATTCGGCGGCGGCGCCGACGCCGCCGTACTGTTGCTCGCTGCTGGGGCAAGTACACCGAAGCATGTTCCTCACCTCGAAGGACTAGTGGGGACAGCGCACTGCGGAGATAGAATGCCGTGGCGAGAAATCCTGTCCCGGAGATTGCTAACTGGAGCGCTGACTCAGGAATGGTCGACTTGCATGTCCACCATTGTTTCACTTCCCACGCGAAACAGAACTTGAGCCAGACTGGCAAGCCAAGAGCAATGACTGCGATGTCTGGTCGGCGAATCGCATAGGCGAAACCCTCTGGCGAATAGACGCCCAACAAAAAGGTGAATGCTGCGACCGGCCACACGATCCAATATTCGAAATGCGAATATGGGCTCAGCAGCGTCGCCTGATAGGCGATCCACGCGCAGCCTAGTCCGGCAGCAGCGCGGACCCACCACGTGCGCCGCGCCAGCCACGGTCGCTTTAACCAGCCCCACCCCCTCCCCGCCTCCCATGCTGCCGCAGAACATGCCGCCGCAGCTAGCAAGATAAAGCAAGCCCACCCGATCCACAGGCCGGTGGCTGCATGTTCAATCCAAGCCGGCAAGTCGGGGTGAACCAACCGCTCAAGCGCGCGAAGACACTCCACCATCGCCCAAGGCGGAAACTCCCGGTCAAACCAAAGCAGCGTGTACCTGTGAAACCATGCGGCAACGGAAAACACAGCGAAGGCAATAACGTGCCTGGTGAGTGGGTGCTGCCACGAATAGACCCGACGACCGGCGGCTATCCAGGGCGGACTGAAGGTCAACATTTCTCCTCGCAATTGGCGGAAAGCTGACGTTATCCACTGCGCGGCGCGGCGGGTCAAGTTTCTGCAATTGGTGGGGGCAAGGGCAATGCGAGCCATCAAAGATCATCGCCGGTTTGCTCTCCGATTCGGCACAGAGCCTCACGGCGCCCGCCCTACCAATGCACGAATAGCAGCCATCCGTTCCGGCCCTAACTGGGAAGTTAGCTGGTAGCTATCGGATAGCCAACAAAACATCTTGAATCCTCGCGCCGATGAGCTGGTCCAAAGCGACCGTTTGGCGTGGCCATCTGGCATCAGCAATCCGCCCGCCCTTCGGCTACCTAATAGCTACCAGGCCGAATGGCAGTCTTGACAGCTCGACCCAGGGATACAGAGGTACCAGCTAGCTACCAGCTATCGGGTGTTGAGAGTGTCCGGCACCGACCGAGGCGGACCATCGGAAGCATCAGGATACCCTTTCGATATCCGATAGCTTTCTAGTATCGGATAGCAACTAGATAGCTTTCTGGTAACACATTGCTGTGTGCCGCATCTGTTCGATCTCCGGCCGCTAGGCAGTCAAGTCCTCCCGCGGCATCCCTTAGCATCGATATCCGATAGCTATCTAGTAGCTCTAAATTTGATGCAAATCCCCCACACTCTGAACCCAGTCGCCACCAGATGAAAGGTATCTTTTCACTAGCCATCAGATACCTATTGGCTAGCTCAGCGATACGCTCTATCTCACACAATCCTTTTAAATTCAATGTAGTAGAGCCAGTTTTAGATAGCTGTTTGATAGCTTACACATAGCGTACTGGTACCAGCTTGCAAAGACGGATAGCTACCAGATACCACAAAGATACTGGATAGCCACGTAGCGACCAGATATACTATCCGCTACTTGATAGCCACCGGCTAACCACCACTAGCCGGTAGCTACCAGCTATCCAGTTAACGCCGGAGGAGCAACGCGATGCCAACAATTGTCTTTGTGAGCCCTAAGGGGGGTGCAGGTAAAACGACCTCGTCACTGGTGCTCGCTACACAAATTGCCGAGCGCGGAAAGAGTGTCACGGTCATCGATGCCGATCCAAACCATCCGGTCAAGACCTGGGCGAAAGACGGCGCCGCGCCAGAAGCCATGACGATCGTCTCGGACGTCACCGAAGAGGACATTGCCGAGAAGATCTACGAAGCCGCAAAGAAGTCCGCGTTTGTAATCGTTGACCTAGAGGGAACCGCAGCAACAATCGTTGCCCACGCAATCAGCGAGGCAGACTTTGTCGTTGTACCGACACAGGGCTCTCAGCTGGATGCTGAGCAGGCGGGCAGAGCATTTCGCCTGATTCGCGCGCATGAACGCGGTATCCAGAAACACAAGCCCGATTACAACCTACCGTACGCGGTCCTCTTCACCCGCACGTCGGTAGCGATCCAGAGTCGAGATACCGCCCATATCCGGCGCACGTTCGCCGAGGCAAACATCCCGGTCTTTAAGACCGAGCTGAATGAGCGAGCCGCATACAAGGCCATGTTCTCGTACCGTCAAACGCTCTCTGGTCTCAGCCGCTCGGAAGTTTCAAACGTCGAAAAAGCCATTGAAAACGCTGCAGCGTTCGCTGGGGAGATGGTCGAATTACTGCGCGCATCCAAGAGCGAAACGCGTAAGGAGGTTGCAGAATGACCCGAGCCAATCCACTTGACGCCCTTGAGGACTTCGACGTCAAACCAACCGAAGAAAAGCCCAGGCCCGCGCGGGCCGAGATTGAACAACTGGCAAAAGCGAACGGCTTTGTAAGCCGAGATTCACGGCGCTTGGAGTCAGCAGAGGCCGCGGCTGAAAGTCGACCTGTGCGGAAGCAGCGTCGTTATACGACGGGGCGAAACCAGCAGCTGAATATCAAAGCGACCGCCGACACCATCGCGCGCTTTTATGCGCTGGCCGATTCGCTGGATATTCCAGCAGGCGCGCTCTTGGAGCGGGCTGTTGAAGCTTTGGAAGCTCGTTATATGCCAAGAAAGGATAGCTGATAGCTACCAGCTAAACGCGCTCTCAAAGCCGCAAGCTCGAAGCCTCCTGCATTCGTCCTAAGTCGCATCCAAAATATCCCTGCCACCACCGGGAAAACGGCCCTTATGGCCAGTTCGCTGGGCGGATCCCATGGCAAACGCCGACCGGAAGGAGTGGGACAAATTGGATATCAAGCGGGGCCAAGCGCCGGCAGCCCTCAAGCGCCATTTCGGCCTGGAAGAAGCGGGGCGACGGGGTAACCCCAGGGCGACCATACAAGCTTCTCAGACCTTCGGCAATCTCGGACGCGACCTAGTGACATAGACGAAGTCGTTCCTCAGCTCAAAGCTCTCAATAAGTCCGCTTTCCTTGAGGCGATTGAGCGCCGCTTTGAGCCGTAGTCGAAAGCCAGGCAGGGACTTCTCTTTTGCCCCGCTCAGCTCGCGATACTTCTCGACCGACAGGGGAATAGGCTCGCGGTGTGTCGAGAGAAAGGTGTGCAGCCAAAGTGCAAGGGGAGAGCGCTGACCAATCTTCTTGCGATCGGCCCACTCCATGAGCGTGAAGGAATCCTGAGTGAACAGGCCGGCGATTTTCGGTTCGAGCCAAACCTTCCACTTACTGAGCGACTTGCCGTTGGAATCGCGCCATTCGAAGGAGCGCACAAGAGACCCCGCATAGCCTGCTTTACCACCGTCAGCCAGGACCTTCACCTGGTTCGCAGACAAGCGGTCGAAGCATTCCTGCAAGTGTTTATATTCCTGTCCGTTGATAGTCCAGCCGACCTCCTTCAGGAAACTGTAGGCCGTGAACTCGACAGGCTCATCCTTGGATAGTGGCCGTTGCCGTGCAAGGTGGAAGATTGTGAGGAGGACACTCATGTCGTCCTGGCGCAATTCTTCGCCTTTGTAGATGATGTCGATGTTTGCGAGCGTTGTTACCTTCGTGCCCTTGTAATACTCGCGGTTGTTGTCTTTGGCAGCAGTGAACAGTGCTCCGCGGGCAAGCGGGTTGGGGAGACCTCGCTTTTCCTCGTTCCAAAACGGCAGCTCCAAGGGTATATGGGCGCTGACGACTCCTTTCGCGCGTCGGGTCGCTGCAGTGGACAACAGCTTTGCTGTCGCGTCTAGCAAGCCCGAAGGGGAGGAGACCCGCTTTCCTGCACCAGCTGCTCGCGCAGAACGTGCTGAACGGCCTGTGCTCTGTTCGTCGCCTGTCTCGGCGACCAGCTCGAACTCGTGCTCGTCCGGTTGTGAAGGGTGCTCCATTAGTTCCCCGCTGCAATGTCTGACGTGCATTATGGGGGGGTGTATACCGCTGTCAAGGAAGGACTATTGGTAATTCACCAATGAACCTTGATAGTTCACCAACGGTTTGGAAGAAATCTATCATTGCGGCGTAGCCGCCACTCACGCCTATTAGGAAGCCAGGGCGGCTCGTCTGCCATATGATTAAAGGTATACATTAAGACTTGATTAGGGACGGCGATTTGTCCTTAAAAAACAGATAGTTAGGCCTGTGGATAGTTGGCGAATAACCAATAGCAACATAGCTGAGTTGCTATTGATAGTTCGCCTATTTCGCTATTGGTGGATCGGCGATTGACCATTGGCGACTCGCCGATTTGCTATTGATAGTTCACCCATGCTGTGACTTATCCACATCCTGTCGGGGCGGGAACGACATTACCTGCCTTGCGCCGGCTTCCGCGCCGGCATTCTGCGAGAAGTTCAATGTTCTCATCGATGCCATTACGTGAGCGTTCACTTTCGCCATACTCTTTGCTAGTAAAGAAGCTTTGAGTACATCTACCATCAACGCATCGCTCTAATATCAAAAGACGCACTGAAAACGTGAGCTTTCGACGGACGAGCCGCCTGAGCTTTCCGTTAGTCAGCAAAAAGTGCCGCATGCAGCATTGTTCCGCCGTCAGGTTTGATAGTTGACCAATGAAAATGCTGGAAAGCTTGATAGTTCACCCATGCTTGCTGACGAGCGACTTGATAGTTCACCAACGGTGAGCTCCGCGGTCCAACCGACGGTAATTCGCCAATGGATGGGTCGGAGTACGGGCGGTTGCAGGCCGCGCTTCTGCCACACCGCTAGCATGCGGTTCTGCACCAGGGCGGTTCCAGAAGTTGACTTGACTTAAGTCGGCGACTCACTGTGAACGCCACGCTCGCGGCCGGTAGCTGCCTCCGCCGGCCACATCGAGGCTTTGGCGACGGCCACAAGCCGAGATTTCGGTTCGGTTCGTGTGGATCGCGAGTGGGTGACCTAACGGGCTCCCAGCCTGTTATTCAGATACTCCCGCATTCTGACCAGGGCAGGCCATAGGCGAACTATCAAAAGGACGTGCGGGCGCTTCGCGTTGCCTGGCCCCATAGTAGGTATCTCTGCTGCCGTATTACGGCGGTAGAATGCCCGGGGAATCACTGGAATCCCGTCTTGTGTCACTAGGCGGTAACTCGTCCGATGCGCGAAGTCCTGTGTTTGGCTGTTTGGCTTTGCGCCAGGCTGACGAGCCTCTTACCCGGCGCGCCATCTTGCGTTGCCAGCGCTGGCGGGCGCGCTCCTTCTTCTGAATCCGTTGCTGCTGTGCGGGACTCAGGGCCACTGTCTGTCCAGCACTGGTGTACACGGGGCACCGCAATGCCCCGATCAACACCAAGCGCCGCTGCGCTCAGGTCGTAGTGGCCGACCGCTTCTACGCCAGTAGCAAAATATGCGCGCCGCGTCGACTCAAGGTCGATGAATTGCCGTTGTCGGTGCGTGAGTGGACGTGCCCGGCATGCGGTGCGACCCACGACAGCGACGGGAACGCCGCAGAGAACCTAGAGGTTATGGCCGTGGTTTCACGGTGTCAGTCTGTGGAGCGGAAGGTTCTGGCCGCCGTCGCAAGACGGCGGCGAAACCGGCCTCGGTGAAGCAGAAAGTCAGCTTCGTTCAAGTGTGAGCAAGAATGAGCAAGTCTGACGGAACGGGGACAGCCCACCTGCGACGATGGCCGCGACGCTCATTCTCCAATGGCCACGGCTTTTCGCAGAAGGTGGCGCCGGGAACGGCGACCAATCCATAGATCTGGCCGTGCGTCTGAGAATGAAGTTTCTGACGCACATACATAGCCATTGTCGGGAGCAGGGGCCCAGATCACCGGCGCCGAACTGGCGGCGCCCACGACTATGGCCGAGGATACGATTTCGGCCACAGGCGCGATCACGGGTGGAGAGCTACGGGGCAGTTTCTCGCCAGTCCGCTTGGTCTTCGTGCGCGGGCCACGCAAATTGACCTCAGGCGACGCGCCCGCTGCGGCGAGAGGTTCCACGCGGTTCTTTTCCAGCGTGCCTTTCCTCCACCTGTCTCGCTGCACGTGCAGCCACATTCCGAGTGCGAACCCGTCATCGCTTGAAAATGCCATAGGAGGCAACAGACCTCGGTGAGCCCGCTGGTAGGCATGTAGACGGTCCAGGGCCTTGAGCCATGCAGCATCGTGCCGCTCCTTCCTCACGTCCCAGCGCATGCCAATACCCTCAAGGCGCTTCACCTTCGCGGCGTCCAACTCTCCCCTCCCGTAGAGCTTTCGCTGGGTGCCTATCCAATTGCCTAGCTTGTAGCCCTTAGAACCGTCGCGGGGCCAGGTGGAATGTTTTGGGGCGTTGCAATCGCCGTGAACACTGGCCCATGCCTTGGCAGCGGCGAAGCCTTCCTCCCATTGGGAATCTCGATAGTTCCACTGCATGCCAATACCGTCGAGGCGCAGCTGCCTTTCGACTGGCAGCGTGCCCTTAGCTTGTGCCAATCGGAGGGATGATATCCAGGCGCCCAAGGGGTATCCGTTCGGGAGCACCGTTCTCTGCGGCGCATTGCAATGGCCGTGTTCCTCGGCCCACGAAGCAGCCGCACGAAAGCCCTTCTCAAAAGCATCGTTCAACGGGTCCCACGAGAACCCGGCGTTGGTCAGCTTCGCCACCTTGTCGGCCGAGAGGTTGCCATTCCGATGGTGCCGCCGCTGTACGGTCGCCCATAGCCCGAGATCGATGGTTAGCAACTCGTCATCCGAAGTCGTCCCAACCGGAACTACACCGTTGTCGTTGGCATCGATCCAACGGATAACCGCATCGCAAGTCGAATGCCATTTGCTGTCAGTCGGCTTCCAATCGATGCCGATGGTCTCCAGACGCTTCGCACGCTCCATGGACATGCGACCTTTATTTCGATAGTCACGCTGACCTGCAATCCAGCGACCCAGCGGGAAGCCACTGGTCGAATTCTGCGGCCAGAGTTCATGTCCAGCAGCATTACAGTCACCACACCGCTCAAAGCGCTGCCGCGCAAGTTCGAACACAGCCTCCCAGGAGTCAGAAAGATCATGGACCAGAAGGGGGCGCAGGATGTCAGCAATCTCTCTCGTGTGCTTGCCACCAACGATAGCCACCTTGGCCAGTGGATCAAAAGCACTGCCGGCCTTGCCAGTGAGCGACGACGCCTTCGCAATGTTTAGTCCCGCGGCAAATTCTTCGTCATGCGCTCTCAACGCGGCGAGGACGCGCCAAATGGAACGAAAATCGGTGCTTTTGGCAACATCCTCCGGCGACTCGCCTTCCCCAACGAGGATCGGCAACACGACAGTGCCCACGGACTTGCCAGAGCTCACACGCAAGGCCCGACCTAGCGCCTGCGCGATGTCGATCTCGCTAGTTCGAGGGTCGACGAACACAATGCCGTCGACGCTTGGAACGTCAATGCCCTCAGTCAGACACCGAGCATTCGTGATGAGCCGATGCTCGGAATGAGGAGCCGAAGCCAATTGAGACAGAATCGCCCGGCGCTGATGGGCCTTCATCTTACCGGAGACGAAAGACGCATGCACCCTAACCTGGGACTTTCCGATGGACCGCATAGCGTCAGCAACGGCGCCAATGTCTCGCTGGAAGCGAGCTGCCTTACTCAAGGAATGATGAAATGTGATTACCTTCCTCAGTCCGAATTCTCCTAGAGCCTTAACCACGCCAACTAGGCCGGCCTCCAAAAGCTTGTCCGATTCGGCCGCAGGCCTTTGTCTTCCGTCCTGTTCAACGACCGTCCGAAGGTCTTCACTGTTTGACAGAACGACGACGACTTGATAATCGCACAGCAAGCCAAGGTCAATCGCACGCCGAAAGGGAAGCGTATGGAAGCGCGGCCCGAATACGGTTTCATTGTCCATATCGACAATGCCCGATGCTCTCGCGCCATCATGAGTTGCGTTTCCGCGCACCCGAGGGGTGGCTGTGACGAAGAGTCGTTTGCGTGCGCGAATGCGGTTGCCATCTAGGACGACAGCGAATGGTGATCGTGCATCTCCAGCACAACGGTGCGCCTCGTCGCATACCATCAGATCGAAGTCCGGGGCGCCAGCCAGTGCCTGCGCAGCAGCTATCACCCGTGCCGAGTGGTAGGTCGAAAACACAACCCGAGGTCCGGAAAGGCAAATAAATCGGCTGACTTCTTTGCTTTCGGTGGTTACCGCCAGCCCACACCTTTGAAGAGAATCAACGCTGATGTCATCGGCTTGGTCACTGCGGGATATGTTCTCGTCGGAACAGACGCACAAGGCGTCAAAACCACTGGAGTCGGCAACGTTCTCGCGCCAAGAGAGCGCAAACTGCTCCACGAGGGAAATCGAGGGCAGGAAGACTACAGTTAGCCTCGCTTTCAACGCCTCGGCTATCCAAAGAGCCGTAAGCGTCTTGCCGGTCCCACACGCCATAATAAGCTGTCCCCGGTCGTGGGCCTGGAATCCATGTAGCACATCAACGATGGCTTCGTGCTGATGGGAACGTGGTGCGAGTCTCATGATCGTTGGTGGCAGGTGTTGCAGACACCCGAAAAGGCTAGCTCTGACTGAGCGAAGTCAAGTTCTGACGGCAAGACGACGAGAATCTTTAGCTATGCCAGCCCGGCCTCGATGACGAAGCGTGATGTCGGATTCTTCTTTGCTGTTGAAAGGACCATGGTGCGACGGGCACGCGTAATCCCGACATAGAAGAGCCGTCGCTCTTCTGCCTCGGTGCTTCCGTCATCGGGAATGACGCTCTCCTCGAGCCGAATCAGGGCTGTATGGTCCCATTCCAGGCCCTTGCTGGAATGAAAGGTGGTTAGAACCACGGCGTCATCTGCTGGCTCGTTGTTGCTGCGCCGTAGAAAATCGAGACGGTCTGAGAATGGACCATTCAATCTGGAAAGAACATCGTAGGTGGTGTTGATGGAGCGCTTGCCCTGGTCAGACTTGGCACACTTCAGCATCCATTCATGCACACCATCAAGAACAAGTGCATGGAACTGGCGCACGCAGAGCGCGCGCCATTCTGCCATCTTCTTATTCAGATCCAGATACTTTTCAGCGGCATCTTCGCTGAGACCAGCGGCTACGAGATCCTTCTTCTTCGCGCCCTCAGCGCCTTTTTCAGACGATAGCTTCCTATGGAGTGCCTGGAGATCTGTCGAACCAATACCAGAGAAGCCTAGAAGCGCGTCAAGCCCGCTGGATTTGGTCTGCTGAATCAGTTCGAGAAGGTTTCCCATTAGCGCTGATTCTGGGCGGTCGAGAATCGATCGTCCCGCAGCACGGTGATACTTGACCCCATGCGAACGGCAGACAGCTTCAATGGGATCCAGAATGCGATTGGTGCGAGCCAGGATTGCCGCCGATTTCCCCGTACGAATTGCGGCGGTCATCGCTTCAACTGCGGCAACGCCCTCCTTGTACTCATCATCGTAGCGCTGGAAGTCGACAGTACCGCCTGGTCCTTTGTGTGAAATAAGTTCCTTCGTGATTCGCTCACGATTGTTCCGAATCACCTTGTCGGCGATTGAGAGGATCTCGGAATGAGATCGGTAGTTGATGCCCAGGACAATTTGCCGAGCATTGAATTCTCTTGCAAAGGCCTCCATCCCTCTAAATCCGAGCGCAGCCCGAAAACCAAAAATCGTCTGATCGTCGTCAGATACAAGTGTGGTCGTTGCGCCAGCTCGCGCATGGATGGCCGTCCACAACGCTTGCAGCGAATCGCAATCCTGGTACTCATCGACGAGAAGCACATCAACACCGTATGGCTCGATAGCGCCGCGCTGCATTCCATCCACGGCATGCCGCATCAGGTCCTGAAAGTCCAGTCGGCCGTTTCGCTCCAAGGCCTCCTGATACGCAGCAAGAAGCTGACCTTCGAGGCCGTCCATCGCAGGCATATCCAGCTCAGTCTTTAGGCGTTCGATCACCGCTATGGCTTCGTCGAGCTTCCACTCGAAGCCGCTCTCCTGGAGAACTTGCGCAATCAGGGCGGCACGGTCTCCGTCTGAGGCGATGTCTAGTCGCTTGCCAGCCGCCGAAGTAAGCTGCTTGTATGCGAGCGAATGAAAGGTCCCGGCAATCAATCGCTTCTTCGCGCCTGGTCCCGCTAGTAAGAGAATTCGGTCTCTCAACTCGACCGCCGCGTCTTTGCTGAACGTCACAGCGCCTACGGTCAAATTCGGGTCACCCAGAAGCATCGCTGCCTTCGCTGCGATCGTTGCGGTCTTGCCGGCACCGGGTACCGCCACGGCAACACAGTGCTCCCGGCAGTCCACGACTTCGCGTTGGGACGGATTGAGTCTTTCGAGTACTTCAGCTAGAGACATGGCCGACACAGGTCGAATAGTTGCAAGTGCCATCGAGTACCACTTGGGCGATCTTCGGTGGGCTTGCTGATAGTAAGACGCCGCAGGAGACAACATGTGGCACCAGCTACCACATGAACCGACTCGATTTGACTGCGGATCAGCCAAACGAACTGGCACGTCGTGTCACGTGGAGGCAGATGCCGGCACCGGGCGGCGGGATCTGCCTGTAGCTGTCATCAAGATGCACTCGATGAGATCGAATTCAGACCCCACGCACAGTCGTCATCAGCTTCAGATGGGTGGTGTAGCTGCGCAGGCCAAGCGGCTGGAACTTGCGCAGGAAGCGGGTGACTTCGTCGTTGACGTCGCTCTGGTCACGAATACCGTTCCAGACCATGAAGTCGAACTGGTCCATGGTTTGATCGAACTTGATCAGAACCTGCAGGGCGCGTACCGAGAAGCGCGAGTAGGCCTGGACTTCGAGAGCAAGGGAAGGGCGCTGGATCGTCGGCACGAACACGATCTCGTCTTTTGCCCGCATCTCTTGTTCCCGTTGCTCGCGATAGGCTTTGGCCACACGCAGCTGCTCGTCCACATAGTCCTCGATCTTCGAGAGCTCACGTTCGAGGTAGTTCTCCAACGTCGACAGTTCGCTGCGCGAGAAGGTGGCCGCCCCGAAACGCTGCAGGTTCAGCGACATGCGGTTCATATACGGCCACCATTGCTCGAAGAGCGGGCGCAGGCGCGTGTGATTGAGTGTCAGCGCCACAGGAACAACTGCCGCGCCAGCGAGTTCGCGATTGAGAATCAGCAGGCCGAGTTCACGGCGACGGCGAACGATCGCCTGGCGGTCCTCGGGCGCGAGATCACGGAACAGCTTGCGAGTGCGTTCCACTTGGGCCTTGCGCTCCTCATGGTCCGCTGTCGAGATCAGACCCTCGTTGCGCAGTACATCGGCGGACTGCTCCATCTCCGCGAGCTCTGTCTCGACGTCGCCGGAGCTATCGATCGAGCCAAGCGTGGTAGCCGGTTCATTGAGCAGTGCAACGGTATCGTCGGTCGGACCAACGTCCTGGAGCGGCGCATCTGCAGGGGTCAGATCGGTCGTGGTCATGATTTCTCCTTTAGGAGGCCGGATACCCGGCCCTGTTAGTCGTTGCGGAGTCGGCTACTTGCCGACGTGGAATGACGCTGCAAGGCGCCAGCAGAGCAGGCCGACCAGGCAGACCCCGAAGGTCCACCAGGTCGCCAGCATGGGAAGTGGTAAGAGCAGGGCGGATGCGCCGAAGCCAAAGCAGAGCATCAACCCGTGTGCCGCCACATGGAAGGACACCGGATTGGCAAAACCGGCGCCCGCGGCGCGGATCTTCCGCGACACGGTTCCATCATTGAACAGCGCAAGGAACAGCACGATTGCTCCAACGAGCCAATAATGGCCGACCGCGGCGCGATATAGTGCGCGGTAGATCGTTAGCCAGAAGTGCTGCATCCAGCTTCTACCGAAGGCAGACGCGCCGCCATCGGAAAAGCCGGTCTGGGCGTCAGAGCCAGAGAACGACGACTTGACGACGCCGCTCTCGATGAACCATTGGTGAAAGCGGGCGTTGGCCAGTGTCACGGCGACGTCGGCCTTTTCCCGGCCGAGGACGAGCTCAACCGAAGCCTGTTCCGCCTCACTGATTTCGAAGGCGCTTTGGTCCTGGATGAAAGGGGCGAGCGTGCAGATCATCAGCGGCGAAAAGATCAGCCACAGGCGGACGTGCGACGCGAATCGGCTATTTGCCATGTCAGCTCCATCGCAGGGCGAGCAATACCGGCAGGCTCAGGAAAGCGACCAACGCGCCCCAGAAGACAGCCGGCTTGACCACGGAGATCTTGATGAGCGCAAAGCACGCTGCCGCGGCTCCAGTGGTGAAGGCTAGCGGCATTGCCAGCGCGCCCGGAGGCGGAGCCGTCAGCCACTCATGCATGTGCAGGGCAAGCGCCGGGTCGACACCGAATAGCTTGGCAGCCATGCGCGCCGGAGCCTGCTTGAGGCGGATCGCAAGGCGGCGTGCGTCATTGTGCAAAGTTGCCAGCGACATCGTAGTTCTCGAAGTAGCGGGTAAAGGTGTAGCCCGTCAGCACGCGGGCGGCGAGCTGAAACGCAGCGCAGCGCTGGGTGATTGCGCCTGGCGCCGGCTCGTCGACGACCCGGCAGACATAGCCTTCGGGCTGGCGCTGCTCGAATGCCGGAATGGACTCGTGAAACGGATACCAGACGTTGTATTTCTCGCCTTTGAATGCCGCGTACCGCTTGCCATAGAGTTCATGCGCGCGGGAGAACAGGCCCTTCATGAACGCCACATTAGGGTCGCTGTGCTTGCGCGCGGCACGCCATGCCGTGATGCCATCGGCCAGCATTTCCTTGACCAAGGGTTCTTCGCGGACGCGGAAGTTCACACCGACGTAGTCGACCACGCGGGTGCAAATGTCATCGAGATCCGGCGATAGGGAAAACACCGGCGAAAGCTTCGCCGAGAGCTTGTACTCCTTGACGATTTGTCGGAACAGGCTGCTGCGCATTGGTGTTTAGTCTTTGATGATGGGAATTCGGCCCTGGTAGACAGCGCCCCCAGAGATTCGCAGGAAGTACTGCAGGTTCGGCAGTTGCATGACAAGGTCGTGTGGAATGAGTGGTACCTTCTCAAGCTGAGCTGAACGGGACACCGAGCCGCTGAACTCACCGATGTGGGCCTCTGTTCCGGTACTGGTGCTGCTCGACACGACCAGGTTGCGGATAGCGGTGGTGCCGGCCTTCTCGGAGAACCATTGCGCCGTGTCGATGTCTTCCAATCGTAAGACGATCTGGTTGTTCAAATTGCCCAAAACCTGCTGCATTTTGGCCACGTTTCCAAGCTTGGCCGTGAAGTCGGAGCGGGTCTGGTAGGCAACGAAGGCCTTGAAGCCTGCACCGCGGCCCTTGTTCAGCAGCTGGAGCAATTGCTCGTTGATGGCCTCCGCGGCTTCGTCAACCACCAGGACGATTTCGGGCGGCTTGGCGTAGAAGTTGTAGATCGCGCCCGCGACAGAAGCGATGTCGGCAAGCAGCATCGACATGACGGCCTGCGCCACCATCGAATTGGAAAGGGAGTCCGCCCCAACGTAGAGCACGGCCTTCTGCTTGATGACCTTGTCGATATCCCAGATCTCGCGGTCGTCCTCAAAGTCGTCGGCCTTTGGTGCCAGCATTAGGCCTGTCTCGCCGGTCGCCAGCATCTGCAGCAGGGGCAGGGCGGATGCAATGATCCGGCCGTAGTGATCGCGGTCGTGTTGATAGGTCGAGATGAGGCCGTCGATCGCTTCATGCCCGTTGCCCAGCTTGGAGAATCGGTCGATGTACAGGCTGACCATGGCGTCCAGGCGGGTGCCACCCGCCTTCTGCGCAACCTTCTGCATATACCCCGCGGCTTCCTCTTCCCAATCCGGCTTCCCAGCTTCCGGGAAGAAGCGCTCCAGCCCGCGCTCAAGCAGATTGTTGATGCCGTTCTGTGCGTACTGCAGGATCGAGCGCAGGTTCGGCTTGTCGCCGACATAGAGCTCGCCCTTCACGGCGCGGTCGATGAACAGAAAGGCGAACTGGCGAAAAGGGCCTTCCTCCATCAGTTGGGCGATACGCGTCGGGATCTCCGAGGGCTGAGACCAGTTCTCCAGCGGATTCAACCGGATAGACTGCGATGGTGCGGCCTGTTTCCAGTACAGGAACTTGCGGCCGGTCCGCTCGCATTCGCGCTTGCACCTAGCGACCCAATCGGGGTCATTCTTCGGATCAATCGCGATCAAAATGTCATTCGGGTTGTGAATGACCTGTGTCGAGATGAGTTCGAACGTCCGTGTCTTACCCGAACCGGTCGTGCCGCTGATCGAGGTGTGGCCGCCCATCGCCTTGTAGTGAAAGGGGACGGGATTGCGCAGGGATTCCATGCCACCGATCCAGGATTTGCCCTGTGGCGATCGGTCTGCAATGCTGTTCTCTGGGGCGAACGCCTTCTCGATAGCCTTGACCGTGTCCTTTGGCAGCCATTTTGGCAGGCCCGGGATGTCGCTCGACGGCATACGCAGGATGTCGTGGGCGATCTGACAGTGCTTCTGGGTCCATTCGTAGCCGGTACCCAAATACATGGCATCGTCGTCCTTGTCATCCGAGCGCAACTTGCGGCTCTGTGTCAGGAGATCATCGATCCCGATGAGGGTCAGCCATTTCGTGGAGATGGAAAGACGGAATCTCAGCGCCCGCCATACCTGGGTGGAGCGAAAAAGCAGGAATCCCATGCCACCCAGCGCAAAGTAGCCACTGTTGGGCATGCCACTCACAAGAAGCAGCAAGACAGCCAACGCCCAACCGACGACTGCGCGGAACTCGTAGATGGAGCGAAAGTGATTGATGTACTGGTTCATTCCTCAGGCGCCTCGGAGTCAGGCAAGATCAGGTTTCCAACCTCGTTGACCAGCAGGATGTCTTGCCCCACGATCTTGCAGAGATGCTTGAACTTGCGCAGATTTTCGATGAGCGTCTCTGAGGCAATGCCATAGTTGCCCAGGGAGCGCTTGCTGATGGCAACCTTTCCCTCAACCCGGGTTACCTTCGTCTTGCCGGCGGCCGCGTCCTGGGAGAGCGCCTTGAAGAATTCGCGCATGAGGTTCGAGGTGCCAGCTATCGCCTTGAACGGATCCTCGGCCGGTGCTTCCTTGCGCAAGGTTCGGGCACCGTCGAGCTTTAAGGTGTTAGGCGACGCACGGTGCTGCGCGCTCGCATCGCTGCCGGCCTGCTGGAGTCCGGCTGGGGAACTTGGATCCGCCTCGGTCGTAATCTCCGGTTGCTCCGCTTTCGCCGGCGTCTCCGTCTCGGGTACGGGCGCCGTCTCCGTTTTCGCCTGCGCTGGCGGCGTCGACGCGCCGGTGACGCCATCGGCGGCCAGCGCGTGCGCTGACGGGGCAGGTGTTGTGTCCGGGGCAAAGGCCGCCCGACGGGCCTTCAACTCGAACTGGGTGACGGTTTCGATGGCCTGACGCACCACCTTGTGCAGCAGCGTTTCCAGGCCGGCCGGCCGCGGATCAGGGTTGATGGCGCCGAACAGATCCGTCAGGACCTGGCTGTCAAACGCGCCTAACCGTTCCGCACCCAGAATTTCACGCGCGAGCAGTGCCGTGCGCATCCGCTCGCTCGGAAGAGGTGCCTCACGACGGGTGACCCGGTAGGTGTCATCGCCAAGCCACGCGCCGAACGCCCCGTGGGCGGCAGGAACCCATTCCGCTCCGTCGCGCATCCGGTGAAACTGGAAGTGGCGGCAGGGCTCGTCCAGCCGCGAACAGCACGCGGCGAGGAACAGCGCATACAGGTACTGAGGCTCAAGCTGGCGCCGGCGTTCCGAGGTCTGATCTGCGGCAAACTTCTGGGCGCCGGACAACCGCATGGCGAAGTAGGCGGCTTCGACCGTCGCTCGGAACGCCCCGCCTGGCTCGGCGTGCTCGTTCGGCCGAAGCGGCATGCTGGAGAACCACGCGGCGCATCGATCCAGCACGCTCAGCCACTTGGCATCAAAATCCTCCCCATTCGGCTCGTTGGCGTACTGCCGGACCAACGCAAGGCGGCTGTCGTGAGAGGCCAGCAAAGCCACTGGAGGCAGGTTGTGATGGACCGTCATCACTTGCCCTTCTTGGCCAGGAACCCGCCGATGCCGCTAGCGGCTTTCATTCCCAGACGCCCGGCCGCACCCCCGCTCAGCCCGCCACCGGACCCGAAGATTGCGCCCGCCATCTTGGGAATCTCCAGCGCGACAAGCAGCATGAAAATCGCGACGCCGAGCGCATAGGCAGCGCCCGCAAGGGACTGGGTGCCGATGTCAGTCTGATCGACCATCGTCGAAGTGAAGGCGCTGGAGACGAGTCGCGCCATGACGGACGCAACGACCGTGTACATCGAGGCGCTAATCATGAAATCGAGCCAGGAGAAGAAGAATCGGCGCGAGTAATCCGAGAATGCGAGCGCAACAGCGAGCGGCCCCACGACGATGCCGACGGCGGCCTGCACCTCCCCTAAAGCGATGAAGAAGCTGTAGAGCAGCGCTGCAGCCGCACAGACCACAAATGTAATGATGAGGACGATCCCGGAAAGGGCTACGCTAAGGATGGAGAGGCCGCTTGCCGCGTCCATAGCCTTGTTGTAGGTGTCCAGGAAGCCGGCGCCTACCGAGATGAGCGTCAAGGCCGGATTGCTGGAGCGAGTACCGGCGATCTTGTCGCCGAGCATTTTGAACCATTCGAAAATTCCCGGTGCGAACTTGTCGTACCCCAAATAGATCCCTGCGAAGATCCCCAAGAGCATGAACGCCTCAAACATGTCCGTCCACGCCGTGGTCGGATCGTTCGTTGCAGCGAATCGGATGCCGGCCAGCGTCAGCGTGATGAGTGCCAAGCCATAGGCCACCTTGTCGGTCTCCGATCGGATGGTCTGACTCAGCGGTGTAGCGCTTGCGATCAGGCCGCTGCGAAACGACTCGAACTGGCCGACCCAATTTTTGAGAGATTCGCCGATCGTCCCTTTCGGTCCGGAGAATGACGGCGGGGTCTTGGTGGATTCTTCCGCCTGCGACCCAATCATCAGGGGGGCAATCTCGGCCTGAGCGAACGCCACGTTTGTGTGCAATAGCACAGCAGTGACCAGTAGAATCAATAGACGCAATAGCATGGCTTCCCGGTACCCGCTCAGTCGGCTTGCAGCTTGCGAGAGAACACCCGGGCACGCAACTGCCGAAGTTCCTCATCCTGCGCAGTCGTGATCGCGCGCATCGCCTCAGCGCTTTGCGTTTCCCTTGCGACGCTCTGTTGGTCCTTGTCCGCGTCCGCTTGGGCCCGCACGCTCATGAGCTGCAGCAAATCCGAGTTCTGGCTGGCAAGCACGTCCAGCATCTGATTGGTGGATTGCGCCGCCGCCTGAGCCGTCGGCGAGAGCTTGACCTGTGCCTGAATCTTCTGGCGGCGCTGCGCGACAGATTGGGTGTTCTTGAAGATCTGCTCGCCCAGGCTGAACAGGTTCTTGGCCGTCTTATCGCCGTTGCTCAGCAGCTGGCGCTGGTCCTGGAACCATTGCTCCTTTGTCTTGCCCGAGGCGACGACCATGCTCTGGATCTTCTTCAGATAGTCGGCATTGTCCGAGACCGTACCATACAGGTCCTTGAGCGAGGTGCCGTAGACCTCGTACTTGCTGATGTCATCCCTGATCGCGTCCAGCTGTTCCGTCAGGGCGGCGGCGTCCAGGCCCGTGGACTGCAGAAGCTGGTTGGCCATCATCTTGTACTGGTAGGCGATGTTGGTATTCTCGTAGACCTCCGTTTTCAGCGATTGCATTGCTGTCATGGTGGTCTGAATGAGTCCCACCCAGTCGGTGACGGGCAGCGCGGCATGGGCCGAAGAAGCCCCGAAGACCGAGGTTGCGATGGCGATGTTGGCGATCCACTTCTTCACGTTGATTCTCCAAAGTTATGCTGCGCGCGCGAGCATTTCGCGCACGTAGCGGTCTTGCCAGTCGGGTTCGCCCGATGCATGGTGCTTGTCGCAGATGGACTGTGCGACACCGTCCGAGCGCAGCATGGCTACCATCTCGTCGGAAAATGCCGTCTGCAGCATCCGGGTCTGGGTGTTCGTGATCAGGAGGTAGTCGCGGTTGGGCACCGCGTCAGAGATCAGCTGAACCTGATCATCGGTCAGGCCAAACTTGTCCTTGTAGAGATCCGGGCTGGTCTTGGCCTGGCCGTTAGGCAGGTAGACCCAGTTGGCGATGTTCTCCTTGAGGATTTCGAAGTTCGCGACGCGTGCAATCTGGCGAAGAGACTGCGTCGCGGACCAGATGGCGCCGTTGAGCTTTCGGATGGTGGTAATCCAATCCTCGTAGCGCCTGTAGAAGCGTTCGTTCTGGAAGAAGAAGCCGCATTCCTCCACCTCGATGATGGTGTAGCGGATACCGTCCATCGACTGGCTGATGCGGTAGAAGGCGTAGTCGGTGAACAGTACCGCTGCGCGTTCATACTTCTGGAACAGCTCGCCCATCTCGATGCACAGGTTGTCACTGACGGCGAATGCGTCCTCGGCGTGATCGAAGAAGTGACCGTACTGACCGCCCTTGAGCCAGATCTGAAGCCGCGTGCGTAGATCCGCATGCAGCATCGTGGAGAGCGAACTGAGGGTCCAGCGTTCGCGGGGGTAGGCCGCGACTAGCTTCACCGCCTCGAAGATGTCCTGGACCTGCTGCGGCGACAGTGTGAAGTCATCGTCTTCGAGGGCGAGCGTCAGCCATTCCGTGACGTAGGTGAAGTTCGCGGGATCGGCCAGCAGCGACAAGGGATTTACAGGCGTGCTGGTCTGGAACTTGCCCGTCACGTCGATGAACGTGCCGCCACTGAGCAACGTGGGAATGCGGGTGGATCGATCCTTATCGAAGCGAATCCGACGGGCCTTGTGCCTGTCGCCTTGCGACACCAAGAAGTTCAGGAATACGGATTTGCCTGCGCCAATCGGACCGATCACGAACAAATGACCATTGCCGCCCCGCTGATGCATGTCGACGCGCTGGATGGTTCGGTGGCGCGTTGGCAGGCAGGTGAGTGGGGGCACCTCGGCGCCGGTCTTCTCGCTCAGCCATGCGTTGAACGTGGGGCCTTCCAGAACGGAGCGGACGGGCGCGATGTCAGATACCGCCGGCGTCTCGACGAACTGCAGGCGCCGTTGCTTGTCCCAGCGACCGGGGAGGGTGCTGTTCCATGCAGGCATCAGATTGGCTTTCTCGCGAATCGCCCCGAACCCGGCATTGGTCAATGCGCCCACCACCTCGCTGACGGCGTCTTCGCACTCACTTTCCGAGTCGGCATAGATAATCACCGAGATGTTGGCAAAGCCATGTTGCACGCCCTCGGCGGTGAGCCGTTTGAGGGCGTGACCCGCTTCCTTGGCGAGCTCTTCGCGGCCTTCGTCGTTTTCGCTTTCTTCCTTCGAGACATACTGCTTCATCATGGAGCGCAGGTTCACCGCGGCCATCTTGTAGAAGCGACGCACCTTCTCGATGTAGGCGGTGGCGCGCGCGGTGTCCAGAAACCGGTACATGATGCAAATGTCCAGCTCGGCATCCACTTGCAGGAGGCTGTCCAGCGCTGCTTCCTGAAAGCTCATCCATTCCTTGACCGCGACCACTGCCGCATAGCGCTTGCCATGGGCGGATTCGAACAGCAGTCTCTCGGCACCCACCGTGACTTCGGATTCCGTCAGGTGCGTGTCGAGCAGCGTGACCGGATACCGGATGCGACGCGGCGGCACGCTGGGGTTGGCAACTTGATGGAGCGCCGCATAGCTGTCCTGCATCGTGAGCCGTGTCGGCTTGATTCGCGGGATGCCGCCAGCAAACGCGTCGAGCATGGCCTCGAAACGTCGGGTATCGGCCTGCATCTTCTCCACATCGAATGCAAACGCGCTGCGAGACAGCACGGTATCCTTGGCGGCTTCTACGATCGCACCGTAGACGGACCGCCCCCCGACGGTCATGTGGTAGCCAATCTTTTCGAAGAACTTGGCAATGCCGGATTCGGGTGTATAGGCAATGCTGAGCGCGTGGGTGTTGCGGAAGTACCGCCCAGTGGTCATGTGCGCGCGGTTCAGCGCATTCAGCCGGGCATCCGTGGGGTTGCTGAACTCGCCGTCGATGAAACCGGTAGTACGGCGATGGGAGAGACGCCACCAGGCTGTGATCCGGTTGTCGAAGGATCGACAAGCCTGGTCGAGCTGGTCTCGGGCTGAGGTAATGTCACTGGCGTCGGCGCTGTCCGCATCGACGCCACGAAACTCGTAGGTCGCAAGAAGGGAGCCGTCCTTGTTCAGGATCAGTTCCGGGGTGAGGGACGTGAGCCACGGCACGATCTCTGCCAGCGGCCGGCGTTTGAGTTTCAGCATGGCAAGTCACTGTCAAAGCCGTACGGCCGGCGGAACACCGCGTCGGACTTGCCGTGCCAGGGCACCGACTCGTACAGGTCGCCGTACATGTTGTAGACGTTGAGGATCTGGTTCCACCACGGATCCCGGCTCGTCAGCCACGCCAGCAACGCATGGGTGCAAAGACCGATGACGAAGATCGACACCGGGATCTCCCAGCCGCTGCGGTAGGTGATATAGATCAGCAGCGCGACGATGGTGCCGTTGGCAATGGCGAGGCCCCGCACCGCGCCTGCGATCAGGCGAGGCATCGACAGGCCGATGCTCACATGGTGCTTTCTCATCTCTTAGAAGCCGGTGCAGGCGGCGACGATGTTCAGCGTCTTCAGGATCGAAGGCGCGGCCGCGGCCAGGCCGACGCCAACGCAAGCGCCGGAGATGAACTTGGACAGGCTCGATTCAGCATTGGCGTAGGCATAGGCGCCGAGCACGATGACGATCAGGCCGATGACGAACAGGTACTTCGTGTTGATGAACGTGGCGATGCCGCAGATAAAGTTGCCAAGATTGCCGAGGAACGAATCGTCCGCCGCGACGGCGGAGGTGGCAACGGCCATCATGCCGACGAGCAGCAGGGCGGACGGGGCGTACTTGCGAGCCGTGGCGCGGGCGCGCTGGGAGAACTGGGAGGTCATGCGGAGAGACTCCTGAGGTTTAGAAAACGCGTTGAAACTCATAGTCGTTGTTGCGAAAGCCCTTGATCTCGATGATCTCGGAGAGCACGCGCATGTCGCCTGAACGCTTCATGTGCACGACGTAATGAATGCAGTCGGCAATGAGGCGACGCATGTCTTCGACCTTCCAGCCGGAGCCGGGCGGGATACCGAGCAGCGCCATGCTTTCAAGACGAGACAAGGCCATGCGGGGACTCGGTGCATGTAGCGATCCCATGCCGCCGTCGTGGCCGGTGTTGAAGGCCTGGAGCATGTCGTAAGCCTCGCCGCCCCGGACTTCGCCAACAAGAATCCGGTCTGGCCGGAAGCGCAGAGAGAGCGCGACGAGATGCTGTGTGGTCACGCCCTTGTCGGCGTTGGAAAGCAGCCGCACGACGTTCGGCACGCTGGGCTTGAGCTCCGTCGTGTCCTCGATGGTGATGACCCGCTCCTCCGCCGGAATCTCTCCGACCATGGCATTGAGTAGCGTGGTCTTGCCTGAAGACGTACCGCCTGCCACCAGGATGTTCTTGCGCTGGCGGACTAGCTCGCCGAGCGCCTGGGCGAGTGCGTCGTCCTCGACAGGGCCGCAGAAGATGGGCGTCTCGGTTTCCGTGCGCGCATGAAGGGATGAGAACGCGCCGGCCGACACGTAGTCCGACAGGCGCATGTTCTTCTCGCGATGCCGCCGGATGCTCAGAGCATGGCCGTCGATCGACGTTGGCTGCATCACGGCGGCGATCCGCAGGCCCTTGTGACCGGCGTTGATGATGCCCTGGGCCGTGCCGCGCACCGCCGACTTTTCTACCGACGACGCCAAGGAACGAATCGCCCCCTCGATCTTGAACGGATCGATCTCGATATCGAGTCGGGTCATGATGCCGCGTCGCTCGACCCAGATGCTGTTGTGGCGATTGATCATGACCTCCGCCACGTCATCCGCATGAATGACATCGTGCAACGGCGCCAGCGATTCGAAGAACATCGACACGGCGCTGTCGGCCAGCTGCGTGAGCTGCAGAAGAGGGTGGTTGGTGGACGCTGATTCCATGCCCGCTATTGTTGGCGGGCAAACGATCCTGTAGTCGACTGAAAGCTAGGCCATTTTCAAGAGCTTTCGACGAAGTCGTGCTGCACCCAACGGACCGAGTCGAGCCAGAAGGAACATGTTCCTCCCAAAGACTGCGAATCACGCGGTCAAATCCTGAGCTTTCGAGGATTGACACCTGGTTTGGGCCCGCAACTGCGGGATTCGGGGCAAGTGCCATTGGGCAAGCCATCCCGACGGCTATGGGATCGTCAGTTTGAGGTGCAGCGAGAAGAAAAATGGAAAGCTCTGCAAATTGGCACAGCTTTCGAGGGCAGGTGTAGCTGGTTTCACTGATTCAATTAGCGGCATCCAAAAGTCCAGCCGCATCATGCGATTCCTACGCAGATCCACCGACAAAGCCAAGCCCCTGACCATTGCGCCAGGCATGTATGGCGAAGAGCCTCCAGAGCAAGTCATCTTCGATCGGACCACGCGCATTACCGTGGACCGCAATCACTGGAAGCTCGCGACAGTCGGCGCCGCGTGCGTCGCTCTCGCTGCCATTCTGACCAGAGAGCCGCCCCCGTCGGTAGTGAAGGTCGTGGGCGTTTCGGCGGATGCGACCGGGAAGCCGATCACGCGTGAACTCGACGCATTCCGGCCGGATGAACGTCAGGTGCAGGCCGCGCTCAAGGATCTCGTGCAGCGGTGGTTCACCATCGAGCCCATTCTGACGCCACAGATCGAGTCGTCGCGCATGGCGGCGAACCTGCGCTCTGTGCGAGAGCAGATGCTGGGATCGGCCAAGGAGCAGTTCAAGGCATGGGTGGATGAAGACGAGCCGTTCCGGCAGGTGATGTCGGCGCCGACGCTCACCCGGGAGCCAAAGTTCACCAATATCGCCAGCCTGCCCGACAGCACCGTGGTGGTGGAGTTCGTGACCACGACAACCGAGGATGGGTACAAGCCGCGCAAGCAGCGGTATGCGATCACTTTCCGCTACCAGGTTAAGCCGGCGGACAAGGAAGCCATGCTCGGTACGAATCCGTTTGGGGTCTTCCCCATTTTCTTCTCCATCCAGAAATCCGCGGCCTGAGCCGTGCCTATGCCCATGGAAGCGCGCAACCCCTCCCGACTTCTTCCGCTCGCCATCGCCCTTGGCCTGTCACTGTTGCTCTCCATCCCCGATGGCAACGCGGCGGAAAAGAATGGGCGCCGCCTCGGCGCAGGCGTCGCCGGCCTTGGTATCGGTGACCTGAGCGATGCCATGAACCCGGGCAACCCGTTCAACGGCGGTGTCGACCCGATCGCGTTGCCGGGTGACTCGCGCCTGGTGGTGTTCACGTATAGTCGCGACCAGATCTTCCGCGTGCTGAGCGCGCCCCTGAAAGTTACGACGATCGAGTTCCCGGACGATGAGCAGATCGTTGGCGACCCGGCCTGGGGCGAGAACGTGCGCTGGGATTACGACACGGATGGTGCCAACCATCTCTACGTGAAGCCGCAAGCGCCAGGTCTCGTCAATACGCTGTCGGTGAACACGAACAAGCGTAGCTACGAGTTCACGCTGGTGTCTTCGCCGCTGGGCGGCATCTTTTACCAGAAGGTGCGCTTCCGTATTCCGACCTCCATCTCGGCCAAGGTCAAGGCGCGCAACGATGCACGCGGCGAGCAAGGGGAGGATGCCAGGTCAGCCGCCGAAGCGCGCAACCCTGACGCCGTCGCGGTGTCGCCGGACCAGTTGAACTTCGAGTATTCCATTTCCGGCACTGCCAGCTTCAAGCCCGAGACCGCGTTCGACGATGGCAAGGCGCTGTGGCTGCGGCTGCCTGCCGCCGCGCTGCAGAGCTGGCCGGTCGCACTGGTGAAGGACGGAAGCGACTTCGTGGTAGTCAATCAAATCCGTCGCGGCGGCTATCTTGTGGTGCAGCGCCTCGCCGATACCATCGTCCTGCGCGCCGGTGAAGATGAGATCAAGATCGAGCGGGGCCGCCGTCGTGTCCTGGGGCTGTTCTGATGCGCGCCTCCAAAATGGACCCGAACGCAGCATCCGTGAGCGATGCGCAAGTTCGTACGGTGAAGGGGAAGTTGCCCCGCAACGTCATGTTCGCCCTCGGCGGCGTCACGGCGGTGCTGGTGGGCGTGCTGGGCTACTACTTCCAGACGATCACGGACGAGCAGCTGGAGGCGAAGGCCGAACAGGCGCGCGCGGATCAGATCAAGCAGCGCGCGGGCAATGCTGACAACGGACAAAGCCTTGAGGCGGCAATTCGCGCACAGGCGGACAAGGCCCGCGAGGAAGCCGACAAGCAGCGCAAGGAAGCCATTGTGCCGGACACCAAAAAGCCGGTACTGACCGCTGCCGATCTGAACGGCGGTGGCAAGGCTACGCCAGCGGTGGATGCCAAGAAGAACGAGGAGGATGACCTCTACACGGCACCGGTGTTCAAGTCTGGCGTGCGCAAGTCTCAACTGAATCAAGGGCGAGTGCCTGCCGGGATGGCGGATGTCTCGGACCCTGCGCAAATGCGCGCGATCCAGCAAGCGGTGGCGGCTCGCCAAGGCGCTGCGAATGCAGCCGCGCTCGCACAGGACAACGCGACGCCACAGCAAGTCTCGGGTGACCGGCAGTTCCTGCGTGACGCCGGGAGCATGAGCACGTTGCGAACCGGCTTCGATGGAAAGTTGCCGAAATGCACGGTCAGCCGAGGCTTTGTAATCCCGGCAGTGTTTGCCGGCGGCCTCAACTCGGACAAGCCGGGCGAGTTCCGCGCCACCGTGTCCCAGGACATCTACGACACCGTGCAGGGTACTTGCAAAGTGATCCCTGCCGGCAGCACGCTGGTCGGCATGTATAGCGCCGACATCGCCATCGGGCAGGAGCGCATTCTCACGGCGTTCGTGCGGATGCAACTGCCCAACGGCAAAACCGTGCCGCTCTTGGGGATGCAGGGTGCCGATCCAGATGGGACCGCTGGTAATAGCGGCGACGTCAACAACCACTTCTTGAGGATCTTCAGCGGTGCGCTGGTGATCGGTGCGCTCTCGCTTCGTTTCAACGATAACCCGACGACGACCACCGTCGGGCCGGCCGGTCTGGTCGCCTATGGAAACGCTGCGGGGCAAATTGCCACGCAGACGGCGCAGACGATCCTGAACCGCAACCAGAATATCCGTCCGACCATCACGACCGAGCCGGGGCAGAAGATGATGGTCCAGGTCAAGCATGACATCGTTCTAGAGGCCTATCGTGACTAAGCGGATTGCCGGCGTCCTCGTCCTGATGAGCGCGGGGCTCATCACTGCTGGCGCACAGGCTGCAACGATCGATGCGGTCATTAGCCCGAACGCCATCGTGGTGAAGGTGGACGGCCAGGCGCGTGTGCACACCCTCGAAGGCAAGCCGGTCCTGTATTGCGGACTGGAAGCCTTCCTTGGGTGGTCGGCGCGTCTGCTCGGTGCGCAGATCGATCCCGGTGTGGAGACTGGCCCAGTCGTTACGCTTGCCGGAAAAACCGTACCGATCTCCGCATTGCTCGTGCGCGAGGGTTGGCTGCGCCCGCCCGCACTGAGCGATGTCGCACAGGAAGCGCTGGCCGAGCGGCGCGGCGGCTGGGCGTGCGCGCCCAAGACGGAACCTTTCGCCCAAATGGGAAGCCGGGTGGACCCCAAGATCACGGCGGGCATTGCCATGAACGAGTCGTCCTACCGCGGCCGCCCCTGGCCGTGGACGCTCAATGTGGCGGGACGCGGCATGTTCTTCTCGACGCGCGAGGAGGCGTACGCGGCCATCAACCGGTTGCTCGCCAACCAACGCTGCGATTTCGATGTCGGGCTGATGCAGGTGAACTGGTGCTACCACGGCAAGCGGTTCGCTTCGCCGTGGGATGCCCTCGCGCCGGCGACAAACATCCGCGTGGCAGAAGACATTCTGACCGAGAACCTGCAACGCAGTGGCTCCGCCATGAAGGCGGTAGCGTGGTACCACAGCGCGAACCCAGAGCGCGGTGGGCCGTACTTCTCCCGATTCATGAAACACGTCGCCCAATTCCAATGATCAGGCCGCTTATCCTCTCCGCACTTGCTCTGATGGCGACGAACGCCATGGCGGCCGACACCGACCCGCTGGACTTCGACTATCAGGTCGTCGCGCGCGCTGCCGATCGCCCCGCCATGGTGTTCAACGATGGGCTGTCGACCTACATCCAGCCGCGACATGGCCAGGCCGTGCAGGCAGATGGCGCGATCCAGAGTGGCCCTTACTGGGTGATAGAGGGCGTTCCCGACGTGGTTCGCTACATCGTGAACGGCCAGAGTGTGGTCGCGCGCTGGAAGCGTGCAAACGGCTTCACGTCGGAGCCGGCTAATCCAGTGGGCGAAACGGCCCGTAGCCCCGCCGCAATCTCTGGGCGCCTCGCACTGATCGGCAGCTATGCCAGCCAGCCTTTGGTGCGCGCCGGCCGCTCCAACCTGCCGCTCGCGCAGCTGGTCAAGTCGATCGCGCCCGCAGGATGGAGCGGCACCGCGCAGAAGGACATCCCTTTGTCCGAAGAGGTGACCCTCGAAACGCGCGGCGGAGAAAACTGGCTGCAGGCGCTCGGCCGCGTGCTTGAGCAGCGCAACCTCTACGGCGAAGTGGATTTCAGCCGCCGCAACATCGCGCTGCGCGCCGGCCCACCGAAGAGCTTCGCCGTGGTCGAGGGTGGCGTCGCAGCCGCAACCGCCGACGGGAAGCTTCAGGCCGCTGCGCCGACAGCTGACACGGCGCGAGCTTCGCCGGCCACGTTGCCTGCTGCCCCTGCCGATGCGGTAACGCCGGTGGCCGGAACACCGCTGCCTGAGGGCCCGACGCTGGCATCGGCATTCGGTGCCATGGCGATCCGCGACACCAAGCAGGGCCGCATTGAGATTCGGTTCGAGCAGGAGCCCAAGGACCTGGTCTTGCGCGACGCATCCGACAGCAAGATCTGGACGAAGTGGGATGAGGCCCAGCGCGTACTGTCCTTCGCCACGGTCGATCGATTCACGGCGACGGCGGATGGCAAGTCTGTCGACGTGATGCGCACCCCGGAGATCGACTATGAGTTCCCGAACCAGAACGGCGCAGGTCTGGAAATGGTCTTCGAAAAGGACGGTGCGACCTATCTCAGCTTTGGCAAGTCGCTGGTGAGCGTGTCGGTGTTCGGCGATGAACACCAGCGCAACGGCGAACTCAAGGATCGGTATTACAAGTTCAATGGGATCGCCGCACGCCTGACCGTGATCGCGGATGGGAGTGTGGTCTACGTGGATCGCGTGCCGCAGGTCCGATTCAAAGAGCAGCCTGGAAAGGTGGCGCTGTGAGGATCGGTGCGATTGCGGTCGTCTGCACGGTCTTGCTGACCGGCGCCGCCCATGCCGACTGCCTGGATGATGCCGCGATGTTTCACGGCGTCAGCCCGTCTCTGCTACGGAGCATCGCCATGCAGGAGTCCGGCATGCGTTCTTGGGTCACGAACCGCAATACCAATGGCTCCGAAGATATCGGCCTCATGCAGATCAACTCCATCCACCTGCCGCGGCTGGGCCAGTATGGCATCACGCGCACCCACCTGTTTGATGGATGCATCAATGCCTACGTCGGCGCGTGGATTCTGCGCGAGAACATCCAGCGTTTTGGGCCGACGTGGAAAGCAGTCGGGGCTTACAACGCCTCCTCACCCGACAAGCAGTTGCGCTACGCCAATCAGATTCATGCGCGGTGGCAGGCGCTGCAGCGCGCCGCCTTGCGGTAGTTCCTTCACCTCAATCGAACGCATAGCTATGTGCCAACTCAACCGAACCACCCGCATTGCCGTCGCCGCAGCGTCGTTGCTGAGCGGCCTGATCATGCCAGCGGCGCACGCGTCGCAGCTGTCGAACGACGGCTGGCAGCACCTGCAGCCGCTCCGTGCCACCAAGGCTGCCGTCAACCCGACCATGCTGGCCGCGAATTCTGCCTCCGTGGCCGCGGCACCGACCAAGGCGAGCACGCCGGCAGTGCCGAGCGTCGCGCCGGCGGCTGGTGTTGTGTTCCGGCTTGTGAAAGGGGAGGCGCTGCAACAGCAGCTTCAGAACTGGGCGAATCGGGCCGGTTGGACCGTCGCATGGAATGTCCCGGACGGCTGGATTGTGCCCGGCGACAAGGACTACGGCAGTGACTTCGAGAGCGCCGTCAAGCGCGTGGTCGAAGAACTCGCCAACAACGGTGCGGACGTGGTGGGCGATAGCTGGCGTGGCAATCGCACGGTGATTATCAGCCAAAACGGGATGGTGCAGTGATGATGCAATTGAAGAGGAATACGGCGCGCTACACGGCGGCGACCGTCGCGGCTGCAACGCTGCTGTCAGGCTGCGGTGTGATGGAGACGCGCAACTTGCAGAATGCCATCGGCAGCGACGCGCATGCGGCCTACGCGGACGCGCCACGCAGCCGCCCGGTGTTCCGGGTGCATGAAGGTGCATGGCTGATGGGGGAAAAGATCCGCGCCAGCAAGCCGCAGCCGGACATCTATAACAAGCATGTGGTGTTCAGGGGCACGCTTGGCTCGTTGACCGAAGCGGCGAGCTGGATCGCACAGAGTATCGGCGTGCGTGCGACGGTAGACGCATCCGCCGTCGCAACCTCTGTGTCTGGCACCGCGCCGACCCAGCCGGCCGGCGCTGCGCGGCCGACTGGTCCTATCCCGATGGGTGGAACGCCGCGCGTGGACCTGGCCACCTCGCTGGCCGGCACGTCTGCGGGGGGCCAGGGTGCCGGCATGGGAATGACTATGCCCCTGACCCTCAGGTACGAAGGCAGCTTCAAGGGCTTCCTTGATGCCGTCGAGGCACATTTCGGGGTCTGGTCGCGTTACAACGACGGCACGGTGTCTTTCTTCAGGACGGAGACGCGGACCTTCATGCTGCCGAGCCTCGCGGATTCGTCCTCCATGAATGGCTCGATCACCACGTCGGACAGCAGTTCCGGCGGCACGGCCGGCGCCGGCGGCAATGGGTCTGGTGGAAGCGGGGCGGGACGAAGCGGCCAGTCCATGACGATGTCTACAGAGATGAAGCCCTGGGAAACGCTGCAGGCGACCGCGAAGGCAGTCGCTGGCGCGAGCGCCGAGGTCGTGGTCGACAAGAATCTTGGCACGCTGACGGTCACCGGCGACCCCGTGCAGTGCGACCGCATTGAGCAGTTCGTCAAGAGCCTCGTGGCGATGTATGGCAAGCAGGTCGCCATCGACGTACAGGTCTACGAGGTGCGCGTCACGCGCGAGGACAATTTTGGTCTGAACCTGTCGCTTGCCTACCAAAGCTCCAGCGGTAAGCCCGACGTCTCGTTCAGTTCCGTCAGCTCGCCAACGATCTCAGGGAGCGCCACCCCCATGAATCTGGGCGCGACGATCATGAGTGGTCCTTTCGCCGGCAGCAAGGCCGTGGTGCAAGCGCTCTCGACGCTCGGCAATGTGTCGCAGGTGGTGTCGCGCTCGGGCGTGACGCAGAACGGCAAGGTGTTGGCCCTGCAGACCGCCACGCTGCAGGACTATGTCGCGCAGTCGCAAACGACGCTGGCTGCCAACGTGGGTTCCACCAGTTCTATCCAGACCGGAACGGTGACCTATGGCTTCACCAGCAACTTCCTGCCGAAGGTTGTCGATGGCCGCATCCTGATGAATTTCGACATGACGCTGTCGGACCTGCTGCCGCTGCAGCGATTCAACTCGGGCGGCGATGCGAACCAGACCAGCGTGCAGCTGCGCACCATGCCAACCAACCGGTTCACACAGTCGATCACCCTCAAGCCCGGTGAATCTCTTGTACTCACTGGCCTGCGCAACCAGAAGGCGTCCTCGACCAACAACGGCGTGGGTGAACCCTGGATGGCTGCGCTCGGCGGCGGGGTTGGTGCCCTCAGGGGAGACACGGTCATCGCCATCATGATCTCGGCCCGCTTGCTGTAACAGAGAGACCTCCATGCAGAATCGCGCATTCAATCTTCGTTGGACCCCGGCCGCGCTGGCCATCGCCGCTACCGTCGGCTTCTCGGTGACCGCTCCTGCCAATGCGGCGTCGACGCTGTCGAACCCTGTTGCGGCGGCGATCGCATCGGCGGGCGGCGGCTCAGTGACGTCGCAACCGGGCACCGGCCAGGCGGCGCAGCCGGTTGCTGGCACCCCAGCAGCCACCAATGGAACCTCCACAGTGCCCGGCGCGCCCCCGGTGGAGGCGGCACAACCGTCGCGCCCCACAGATGCGCCCGAACTCGCTGCGTTGCAGTCCCAGCTTGCCTTGTGGAAGGCACGCGCCGAAATCGCCAAGTTCAAGGCGGAAGTCAAACGTGCCGAGGATTCCATGGTGGCAGCTCCTGCTGGGGTGCCGCCGGGAGCTGGCGTGCCGTCGGTTTCGTTGGGCGGCCCAATGCCGACGGGCGGCGTCGCAGAGCGCGCGCCGCGGCTCGCGCCGGAAGCGCCCCGGCTGGTGTCGCTGCGCGCGTTTGATGGTCACTACAACGCCGTTGTGGATGTCAGCGGCCGCACGGTGCCGGTCCAGGCTGGCGACTCGCTAGAGGGTGGCTGGAAGGTCGTGAGCATCGACGACGGCGGAGTGAAGCTTGCCAACGGCAAGCGCGTGCGCACGCTGAGGCCGTGAGCGATGGCTGAGATCCTGACATTCCCTGGACTGAAGGGTGGCTTTGCCATCGGGCTGACCTGGCAGCACGAGGAAACCCAGCCGAGCAAGAGCGTCCTGCGCGCGCGGGCGCTGGAGCTTGGCCGCAATGTCCGCTGGGGCGTGGTGCATGCAAGCGCGGAAGGCGCCGTCCAGACGGGGTTCTGCGAAGCAATCGCCGGTGCGAAGCCGGCCGGGCTGAAGCCGCTCGCCGCGATTGTGGCCGGCCAGCACCGCCAGCCGTGGCGGGGACTCTTCCATCTGCAGGGCAGCCTCTACTGGTATATCGCCGTCCGTCAGGGCCACGCCGTCATCGCCGGCGGCGATCGGGTGGGCACGCTTGAGGAGCTTGCACCGGTCCGAGAGCGGCATCGTGCCCTGGGGGACTGGACGGAAGTCGAAGGGACAGTACGGGATCTCGCGAACATGGCGCGGGCGTCAAAGGGCGTGTCGCCCATGCGAGACGTCCTGACCGGACCTTGGAAGTCGACCTCATACACGGTTGCTGCAGTGGCTGGGGTGGCGGCCATTCTCGTGGGTGGCTGGTACTGGTACGACCGGCAGCAGGAAGCTGAGCGCGAAGCGCAGTTGATGCGCCAGAGGGCGATCGCTGCCGCGCAGCGTGCCAATGAAGCGGCTCGGCAGCGGGCGGTACCTTGGGTCGAGGAAGCTACGCCAACCGCCTTCCTGCAGGCATGCCGTCGCGCGTGGGACCGGCAAGCCCTCGCGGATGCGGGCTGGACGCTCTCCAGCTGGCGCTGCAAGCCAGCCACGTCGACGGCCCTGACGATCGAAACCACCTGGAAGCGGGAAGGGGGATTGGCCGCCAACGCGCCCGGTGCGCTTTCCGCCGACGGTAATCAGGCGTCGGCGAGCGCGAATGCGCCGGCGGCATTCCTGCCTTCGTCGGGCGCGGTCAATCGGCCTGCCGAAGCGCAGCGTTCCATGTGGACGTATGCACAGGGTACCGGTGTGGGCTTGCAGCTGACCTCGCCGCCGCCGCTGCTTCCGGCCGACGGCAACACGCCGGCTGATCCGTGGCTTGCAATGACGGCGGACATCGGATTTGGCGCACCGCCGTGGCTGGGCTTGGGCGAGGGGTTGGACGGGGTGGCGGGTCTGCGACTCACGGAAGTCAGCTACGAAGCATCCGCCCAGGCATGGAAAGGAACTGGAAAGCTGTACGCAATGCGGGATGGCGCAGTGCCGCCTGCTGGGAGTCATCAATGATCGAGACGATCTCTCGTCTGTGGCGCAGGCCACGCAGTGAGTCGGCCCGAGGCAGCGCATTTGCGACGCGAGCCGAGCCGTCGGTGAAGTCCGACGCGCTCGCGTTGCCGAAGCCACCCGAGGTGCTTGAGCCCCATATCCTCTATCCGCGCAACCTGCCGGCCACCTTCGACCGTGTTGCCAGCAACCTCGACCATCTGACGGCCGACCAAGCGGCAGCGCTTCGTCAACGCGTCGCGGAGAGCGGCCTGCACGTGGAGGATGTCGCCAAGGAGCTGGGCCTGACCGATGACAACGTGCAGCAAGTGCTGGCGGTGCACGGCTGCGATATCTACGTGGATGCCCGGCATTTCGGCACGCCGCGGCTTTTGACCTGGGAAGCCAAGCTGCGGCGCAGCGGTGCGGCGCCCCAACTGCGCAAGGTGTCCGCGCAGGAGCTTGCCGTGCTGCGACAACAGCGCGGCGCCGGCCAGCAACAGGACACCGACCTGCAGACCCTGACCCTCGCGCGCCGGCTGATTGCGGACTGCGCTGTGCTGGTCGCCTCGGACATTCACATTCTGGTTCGCGAGCACCATACCGAGATTCAGGTACGCATCAAGGGCGACCTTCGCACGGTGTCGGCCCTTTCGATGCGCCGCGAGGAGGGGGAACGCCTGATCCGCGCCATGTACACCGGCCTCGCCACGGTGAAGGCGGCCACCTACAACCCGCTGGACGTACAGGACGCCCAGATCGCCGGCGACGCGCTGCCGGGTACGGGGCTGTCGAGTGTGCGGATCGTCCGTGGACCGGCCTACCCGGTGGAGAGTGGCGGCGGCTTCCTCGTTGCGCGACTGCAATACCGGGAGCACCACGAAGGCGCACTGAAGGCGGATGCTGTCGATGCAGCCAAACGGCTCGATCTGCGCACGCCCAAAGCGCCGGGCGGCGAATTCAAGCTCGGCCAGATGGGTTACACCCCGCTGCAGGTGGAACTCATCTCGCAGCTGCTGCGCCGCCCCATGGGCGTGATCGTCGTGACCGGGCCGACCGGTAGCGGCAAGACCACGACTCTCTTTGAGTGCACGCGGCACCAGGCGCGCCTCTTCCCTCAAAAGCGGCTCATCACGATCGAGAACCCGACCGAGTATCCGATGGATTGGGCGATCCAGCTCACGACGGAAAGCGAGCGGTTCCCGGAGATGCTGCGCATGACGCTGCGAATGGACCCCGATGCGGTGCTGCTGGGCGAAATCCGGGGCGTCGAGGAGGCGATCGCGACGCTGCAGGCCGCGGCGACCGGCCACCAGGTTCTGACGACGCTGCACGTGACCGATCCGTTCGAGACCTTCTCCCGACTGGTGATGCTGGACCATGTTCGCCTGGCGATGGAGGTTATCGCCAATCACACCCAGATCATCGGCCTGATTGCGCAGCGCATCGTTCCGCTGCTCTGCCCGAAATGCTCCGTTAGCTTCGACAAGGCGCCGGAGCCGCTGCCGGAATACATGCTGCACGCCATGCGCTCGTGGGGGGACTTGTCTAAGGTGCGCGTTCGCGGGGCCGGCTGCGATCACTGCCACGGCCAAGCCATCATTGGTCAACAGGCGGTTGCCGAGGTGGTCGTCACCAGCGAGCAACTGATGCAGGACTTCATCGACGACGGTGTCTTGGCCGCGCGGCGCAATCATCGGCGCCGGAAGGGTTCCGACAAGCCCATGATTGCGCACGCGATGGATCTCGTGCTGGCCGGTCGTTTGAGCCCGGTCGACGCTGAGGGAAGCGTTGACGCTATTCCTATGCGGGAGGACATATGAGTGGATTGTCTTGGGCAATGCGCCGGCGCCTGTATCAACAGGCATCGAGCCAACTGGAAAACGGGCTGACCCTCGCGCAAGTCATTGAGGACTTCCGGGATCGGCAGGACCGGCGAGGCCGCAAGCGGGCAGCCGAGGCTGCGCACGAGGTCGGCCGCCAGGTGCGCGACGGCAAGACGCTGATGGCGGCGATGGGCGCGAGCCTCAGCGATCTGGAGCGCAGCGTGCTGGACGCGGGGGAGAAGGCCGGACAGTTGCCGGACGCCATGCGGCTGGTGCTGGACGTGCGCGAACTGACCACGCGGCTGCGCCAGAAGCTGCAAGCCAGCTTCTTTGCGCCCACGGTGTATCTGGTCTGCCTGTATGCCGTCCTGCTGGTGATCGGCGGCTACATCGTGCCGCAGTTCCTCGACATCCTGCCGATCGAAAAATGGACCGATTGGGCCTACGCCATGTACTGGATGGGCCAGTTGGCCGTGGGATGGCCGGCACCGGTGATCTTCGGGAGTCTCGGTGTTTATGCCGTCTGGAGCTGGTGGGCACTGCCGCGGTGGAGCGGGGCTGGCAGGCGATTCTGCGACCAGCACGTGTTCCCGTTCACGGCGTACCGTGAAATCACCGGCTTTACCTGGGCGATGTCGTTCGTGGCGCTCTTGCGGGCCAAGGTCCCGGACATCGCCGCGCTGGAGGCACAGATCGGATCGGCGTCGCCATGGCTGGCCTCGCGTCTGAGGCCGATACGCCTCGGGCTGGCTGACGGCCTGGACCTGACAGAAGCCATGCGGCAATCGGGGAACGGCTTTCCGTCGCTGGACCTGATCGACGAGATTGGCGCCTATGCGGGCTTTGATGACTTCACCGAGAAGATCACGGTGGCCGTGCGGCAGAACGCTCAAATGATTGAACGCCAGTTGCTCGCCAAGGGGATGGCGATGTCGGCGGTCTTCACCGGCCTGATGTTCCTTGCTTTTGTCGTGCTTCAGCTAGGCTCGAATTCACTCTCATCGATCCTCACGTCCTCGATGGGCCAGTTCTAACAACCACCGTATTCATACACATTAGGAGCTTCACATGGATGGCATTCTCGGGCGCATCGTCGCTATCGTCTTGGGCCTTCTCGCACTGGCTGGGATTGCCTATGCGGGCTACAACGGCTTTCAGAGCCACAAGGCCAGCGTGGTGGCCACCAACATTTCGCAGCTGATCACGAACGCACGCGCGGGCTTCTCGCAGGGCAACAACGGCTATACAAACTTCACGACGGCAAACGTCGCGTCGATGATCACGAGCGGCATGTTTCCGTCCGACATGGTGCGCGGTACCACGCTGATCGACTCCTGGGGCAATGCCGTCACGCTCGCGTCGGCCAATAGCGGATCGCAGGGCGTCATCACCTTCGGCGGCGGCAATGCGCAGACGGCCAAACAGTGTGTCAGCACCGCCCTTGGCCTCAAGGACTACGTGACGCTGGCGGTCGGCTCGACGACCTTCAACCAGACCAACCTGCCCGACCAGGCGACCGCCGGTGCGGCCTGCAGCGCCACGGCCACCTTCACCCTCACGTTCCAGTAGGCAAGCATCGGACCACTGCGCTTCACCGTCGGAATCGCGTCCACGATGGTGAGGCGTCGCAAATCAGGGCGTGCTTGTTTGGGGAAATGACATGGATGGGATTCTCGGGCGGATCGTCGCGATCGTGCTGGGCCTGCTGGCACTCGCTGGTATCGCCTATGCCGGCTATAACGGCTTCCAAAACCACAAGGCGAGCGTGGTGGCCACCAATATTTCGCAGCTGATCACGAACGCCCGCGCGGGCTTTTCTCAGGGGAGCAATGGCTACACCAACTTCACCACTGCGAACATCCCGGCAATGATCACCGGCGGGATGTTTCCGTCGGACATGGTCCGTGGCACCACGCTCTTGGACCCATGGGGCAACGCGGTGACATTGTCTGCCGCAAGCGCTGGGTCGCAAGGCGTGATCCGGTTCGGTGGAGGCAATGCTCAAACTGCGAAGCAGTGTGTCAGCACGGCCATGGGCCTCAAGGACTACGTCTCGCTGGCCGTGGGCACCACCACCTTCACGCAGGCCAATCTGCCGGATCAGGCCACCGCTGGCGCCGCATGCAGCGCGACTGCCACCTTTACGCTCACTTTCCAGTGATCTCCGGCGCGGCAGCGACGTTCTGAGGAGGAGGGCTATGGGCTATCTCATCTTGCCGATCGCGACAGTGCTGTTCAGTCTGGGCCTCGTGGCGCAAAGCTGGCAGTTGTCACAAGCAGCACCGGGGGCCGGCGTGCCCGGCCGCATGGAATCCGTCGCAACGATCACCGCGCAGCAGGCCCAGGCCTATGGGGCGGCGTGCGTGTCGACCGCCGACACGACACCGGGCCTGGTCGGCGCGAGCCTGGTCCCGGCGCTGCCGTCCGGGATGGTGACGCCCACCGGCGCAGGCTGCATGGCCGTCGCCAATCCGGGCGGCGGGCGCGACGTGTATGGCTACGTGCGTGTCGCGTCAGGCGCCGGCGCTGAGCTGCTGGGGAGTACGCAAGGCAGTCTCGCGTGGTTCCGTGTGCGGAGCCAGGGTACGGCCATCAACCTGTCCACCGGCATCGCTTACAGCGTGCCTTCGACCATCCCCGTCGGGGCGCTGGTTCATTGGGTCCAGCTGAACACCTGAGAATCAAATCGCATGGAAGCCATACTCGGATATCTCATCGCACTGATGCTCTCGACACTCAGCTTTGCTGGCTTTGTGACGTGGGCAAAGGCGGGTGTTACGAACGTGCAGACGGCCGCCGCGGCGAGCCAGATGCTTGTGTTTGATAAGGCCGCGCTGCAGTTCGTGCAGGATGAAGCAGCGACACTGGTCGCACAGGCGACGCCAAGCGTGCCCGTCAACGTTACGCCGGCGATGCTGATCAATGGCGGCTATCTGCCTGCCGGATTCTCGGCGACGAACGTGTTTGGTCAGACTTGGCTTCTCCAGGTCCTGCAACCGACGCCGAACAATCTGCAGGCGCTCGTGACGTCGCAAGGCGGCCGGGCCATCACGGACACACGCCAGCTCGTGCAGATCGCTGCGCAAGCTGGCGCGCAGGGTGGTTTCGTCCCCTATGCGGGGCAGAACGGCGATCCGACGATGGTGGCTACCAGGGCCTACGGCGCTTATGGGGCATGGCAAGTCCCGCTGGCCGGCTACACGAATCCGGGCAGCGGCAGGCTTGCGTCGTTGCTTGCTTTTACCGGCGCACAGGCCAACAACGGCTATTTGTATCGGGTGCAGGTTCCGGGCCATCCGGAACTAAATCGGATGCAGACCTCCATTGACATGGCCGGGAATGACGTCAACAACGCAGGTCGGGTCACGGCGACAACGTCATTGACGAGCGGTGGCGAGACCTACCTGACGAATACCGGAGTGCCTGGCACCGCGTGCAGTGTCGACACGTCGACCCGGAGAAGCTCCACCGGCACTGGCCATGTGATCTGCGCAGGCGGTATCTGGCAGTCGGTTGGAACGGCGGTGGCGAACATATATGAAGGCCTGTGGTGCGGCACCAATAACCAGATCGCAACGAGTGCGACAAACCAAGGCTACATCTGCAAGGGAAACCGGTATATCGCACTCACCAATGCCCTTGGCAATATGACCGTCACTAGAAAATTCGAGAACGTGACGGATGGCATGACGTTCACCAAGGACAATTGCCCTGTTGGTACTGCGTGGGCGATGTACACGCCAAGACAAGAGATGGTGAACGTTACGGGGAGTGTGATGCCGGCCATTCAAGGAACCTATTTCGCAATGAACGACTATGGCACCTACTGGTATGCGCAAGCGAGTGCCATGTCTCCAGCGGCATGGTACAGCGGCAACGACGTTGGCGCGCTTGGAGGGCAACTAGTGGGCACAGTCACAACGGGTTGTACGTTTTAAGGATCGTCAAATATGAAGCATATCTTTGTAGCATGCATCCTGACGGTAAGCTTTTCCGCAGCCGAGGCACAGCTCTACTCATTTCCGGCGCCGCCGATGACGGTGGCGGACTGCCCTGTTGGGAAGATCTGGCTTGTCCAGAGCGGATTGGCCACCTGTGGCGCGCCGACTCCACCCCCGCCGCCCCGGCCGCCTTGCTGTGCCCCCCCACCTCCACCGGCCTGCCAGTATTCGCCGGGTGCCTATAGCATCGCCATTGGCGATATGGGTCAATGCACGGCGGATGGCGGCTGCGAGGGCAAGGGCTATCAAATTCTCTGGGGTGGAAGCGTTGTTGCCTCCCAAATGTGGATCGGCTACATGGAGTGGCCCGAGCTGAATTCTCTGGCTTCGGCCGGTATCGACGCCAGCGGATATCGCGCCGGCGCAAACAAAGCGAGCTACCTAAGCAACGGCAACAACATGGGACTCGGTGTGTACGAAGTTTGTAGGAAGTAGTGGTAGCCAGAAAATGCCGGACTCCAGTACGCAGATCTGCTAAGCAGGAAAGCAAAAGGCCCGCATTGCGGGCCTTTTGTCGTTGCGAAGATCGCTTCAGAACGCGGTGAAGCTCCAAGATTTGTTGATTGCGACGCCATTACGAGCGCCTGCGAACGTCGCTGTGTAGGTGCCCGCTGTGAGCGGTTGCGTCGGAAGAAGGAATGCCACACCACTGTAGACGTTAGCATCCGAGATTGTCGTGGAGCTTGAGCCTGCCTTTGCTCCGCTTGCCACCAAGATACGGGCGGGAACGGAAATGCCGCCGGGGCCCGTAAGTGTAAAGCTTGTGACGGTCAGAACGTCGCTTGCAGTTGGCGCCGGGACTCGGAACATGACAGGGTGACCTGCACTCGGAAGATCCGGCGCCGGGCTGGGCGATTCAGCGGTGGCCGTAAACGTTCCGGGAACGCTCTCCGCATCAACCGGCGAGTATGCGAAAGTGTTCGTAGCCATTTGCTGCCCCCCCCATTGTGGGAGCCCATACCCGCTACCATTCGCGCCGGTCTTGACGCCAAAGTTCATGACGCAATAGCCATCTCGAATGGCAAGGCCAACCGTCTCTTGGTTCCCCGTAATACCTTGCAGGTGATAGACCGAGTTTCTGAAATCTGCCAAGCACCCGATTGACCCATCTGCAGCTTGGCTTATCCATTGATCTTTCGACGCGCCAGCAGCCACGCCTTGGTCGTAAGGATTCGCGCCGGTGAAGCCTGGCTTGCCGGCAGTTTCTTCATGGCCGGACGTGGAATTTGCTTTCAGGTAAGCAAGGTGGTTTTCCGCAGCAATATCAAGGGCTGCATCCTGCTTCAAAGCGCCCACGCCCATCTTGATCCGGTAGTCGTTCAGGGCATTGAACGCTGCCAACCGCAGGTCGCCGCCAGGGTAGGTCGCTGCAGGTGCTGAGGTTGCCGGCGGCACCGACGTCGGCTCTTGCGGAGTCGTCGGGGTGGTCGGTGTAGTGGGAGGAGTGGTGGGATTCTTGGAGCCACCGTCGTCACCGCCACCACCGCCGCATGCGGCCAGCGCGAGCGTCATGGCCGTAGCCAGCACCGATAGAGTGAATTTGGAGTTTTGCATGTTTTTTCTTCCTCTGACTTTGACCGGCCGGGGATCGACCGCTACTTTTAGCTTACCGATCTGCCGGCGAAGTCAAGTGCCCGCAATCCCCGGCCGGACGTGAGAATACCCGAAGGCGACCAACACCAAGACGGCGAATAGGAGCCGAATTTGACCCCCAGAAAGTGGGGTGCCTTACCTATCGGCTCTCGATTTTCGGAGTGATTTTTGCCCAGGGCGCGCTACCGCGAACGGTACAGCGACGTTCCGCAGCTGTTGCAGATGTGCCATTGGTGCACGGCGATGAAGGGCTGTTCACGCCAAAGGCGAATACTCCGTGATCCGCACCGATAGCAGGACATGCCTCGCTCGGTAACACAAGCTGGATACTTGCGCGCATACTCGCTCACCGTTGGCAGGCCTTTGCGGGTCAGTACGAATGCGAGCAAGCCAAAGTACGAGAAGACCATGCACGCGATCGCCCATGGCCATGCCCACCGCCCCTCCTGCCTCGCCCACTTGAACGCCAGGTATGCGGGCAATGCGAAAGCGATCGCAATCGTTATCCATTCCATCTTAGATCTCCTGTTGTCGCTGAGCCCCCTTCTCTCGGAGGGGCTGGCTATCGGAACGCCGCAGTGGTGGCCGTTGCAGTCTTGAACGTCCATGAAATGCTTACTGGCTTGCCGGCGCGGGTCCCCGAGAATGAGGCCGTGTAGGTCTCACGATCAGCCAAAGGCGCGAGCGGAAGCAGGAAGGCCGCGTTGTTGCGCAGGTACTCGTCGGCAACACCGTTCGAGCCGTCCGCTTTTGCTGCAGGCGACACCAAAACTCGCGCGGCCACTTCGGCGCCATTGCTGGCGACAAGCTTGAAGTCAGTCACGGCCAGAACCTCCGCGAGCGCGCCGTTGGCGTACACCATCAGAGGCCGGCCTGGTGTAGGCAGGTCCGGGGCGGGATTTGGCGACTCACCGGCGAAGTTGAATTCCCCCTGCACACCGATGTCGCCGTCCGCCGGCACAGTGACGAAAGTTTCAGGGTCAAACTGCTGACCACCCCCATAGGGCACGCCGTTGGGAGTCGGGCTTGGCTGCGTGGCAGTGATCGTGCCAAAGTCCAGAACGCAATGGTTCAGGCCTAAGGCACCCGTTCCGCTATACCCAATCCCGATAGATTCCTGGTTGGTGACAAGGGACTGCAGGTGATAGACCGTGTGATACCACTGGTCGACGCAGCCGATGCCAATCTCGCTGTCGTTCGGCCCCCTTGCCGCCCCCACGACTTCTGCCACCCACTGGGAATCCCGGACACCGGCCTTCTGCGCGCGCAGCAGTGGCGTGGCCTCATAGAGATGCTGAGAGCCGGCAGTTTGATCGTGCTGCGCCACGCTGTGTGCACTGAGATAGATGGCGTGTGCCTGGGCAGCCGTGTCGAGCGCTGCGTCCTGCGCCAACAGCCCGACGCCAAGCTTCTGGCGCAAGGTGTTGATGCCCTTGAATAGTGCGAGGTGTCCAGAGCCTTGCGTGTAAGTTGGGTCGGACACGTTCATCCTGGGCGAAGCGGCCGCAGGAGCCGCAGGAGGCTGGGCGGGCGGTGGCGCGCTGCCGGTCGCCCAAGCCGGGCCGGCGCAGCACGCTGCGATGGCGAGGAATCTTCGCATAGGCTCAGTTCCGACGACCGCCACGAGAGGGTGTCAACGTCCCGTTGCAGCAAGGGCAAAGGAACGACTGCGAGAGCTCGATCTTGGCAGAGGAGTTTGATGCGAGATAAGGAGTCCCGCACCTGCGGCAGGACCAGACCGCAAGTTCCTCATTCATCGACATCGAGCGAGCCAGATGCAGGGAACGCTCGGCCGGAACCTTGCAATCGTCCGCAAAGAAGGCCCGATGGATGTCAAGCGTTGCGACGAAGCTCTCCGGTGTCGTAACGTCACAGGCGATCGCGGAACGAAACAGCCAGATCTGGAAAGTGGCCTGGACGCGACGCTGCGGGGAATCGAGATACCACATCAGCGACGCAGGAGGTTGGCCCGAGGGCGAGGACTTCCCGTGTATCCGTTGGTAGGTCTTCCTCGTATGTTCAATGCTGGCGTTGAACAGCGAACAAACGCTCATGGCGCGACAGCTAAAGGACAGAAACGCTTCGAACAGAGCGTCGCGCTCAAAAGTCTCCAGGCGGAACTTGCCCCATACCCCCGAGTGGGGCAGGCGGTCCGAGCGAAGCGGCGAGGTTTCCATCAGGTAGTGGGCAATCATTTCACGCGAGAGGCGGCCGGTGTGGATCTCCAGCCAGAACATCTCATCCGCAAAGCGCCAGTGGAATAGCGGAATCAGACGTTCCGTCATGGCCACATCGAGTTCGTGTTGTGGAACGGAGCGCAGGTACGCCGCCAGCTCGTTGGAGATGCCGATCAGCGGTGGCGCCAGCACGGACATGTTCAGGAGGTCGTACACAGCGTTGATGTACGAACGGTTGGTATGCTCGAGCGCCAGTCTGTCCACCACGGATAGGCTGGGAGGCACCATTGACTTGAGACGTTCCATCGTGACCGTCGGCATCCTGCCCTCAATGAAGGAGCGCCAATCCTCAACGGTCGTGAGCGTAGGTGCGTAAGCAAGGAATGGCGTCCCCAATACCTTCGACGACTGGCCGATATTTTCACGAAGCGACCGAAGGTTTTCGCTGGAGACCCTGAAAACGTTCTCCAGCGTCGGATGCACCGATACCGTGTTCAGGACGTAGTTGCTGATCCGGAGATTCGCGGTGAGCACGCGATCTCGCACCCAGGCCGGCAGAACGAACTGCTCAAAGATGGAACGGGTAGGCGTGGATTGCATGTCAGGCTCCGGTGATAGCGACCAGCTCGTTGTGGAAAGCCTCGGCGCTGCGGCGCAAGGACAACAGTGCGGCGCCGTGCTCCTTTGCCTTGATGGCCTTGACGGAGCTTCGAAGCTTCGCGAGGGCATCATCAAGATCGGCCTTCAGGCCGTCGATGCGCAGCGCCAGGCTTCTTGAATCTGCCTCCTTCGCCTCGTGTTGCTCAAGTTCGGCGTTGACCTCTGCCAGCCGTCGCTCAGCATCCTTGACTTGCGCCTTCGTGGCATCCAGCTTGCTGCTTTCGCCGATGACGGCGTCGGCGAGGCTCTTGTATTCGACGGGAACGACTTCTACCTTCACCTCCCTCACCACCTCCCGGATCTTTGACTCGGCCAATGCCTTTTGCAAAGCCTGGCGCTCGTCGTTCAATCTCTTGATGGAGAGCTGCAGGCTGTCCATTGCGTGCTGCTGGGACGTGAGTGCGCCAGAAGTTCGATCCAGTTGCTCTTTCTGCGCAGCATTAAGCGCGTCTGCAGAGTTCATTTGCTCACGCATGTGGCGCATCTGGGCTTCGAGATCGCGCTGGCGCTCCAGACTCTCGTTCAGTTGCTCTTCCGCGGCTTCCAGCGTGGCCATGACGTGATTGAGGTCCTGATGCGTGCGTCGAGTCCACTCGATATAAGGCAGGATCTCCTTGCGCGAATAGGATTCATCGTTCTTGCGCGCGTCGATGAACCGCTGTACTTCGTCGTTGGTGATGTCCGAACGCTTGAGGATCGTCAGTTCGCCAAGATTCAGAAACGTCAAGGCGTCGTGGTTCTCTGAGAAGTGATGAAATGCCTGCAGATACTTGATTACCGAGGCGCGTGAAATGCGCATGCCCCTGACGGCGAGGGCGTACAGACTGTCATCGGCTTCCTGGCGGGCGCGCGGCGTGTCGCCCAATCGCTTTTGCACGCACGTCAGGATGGAGTGGTAAATCTGGAATAGCCGAGACCCGATGGCGGTGTGTTCGGCCAGAATGCGTTTCCGGGAGAGCTCAATCTCCTGCGCTGCCTGCACGATGCGCCCGATGGCGCCGGCGTCGATAAAGTGACCCAGTTGCTGGGTCACCAGTTCGCGCAAAGCGTTTGGCGACTTTGGATCGACCAGATTGAATTCGCGACTTTCTTCGTCTTTCTTCTTCATTGTTTGCCTCTACGGAATGGTGTTGTGGCCCCGGTGATCGCGGCAGCCACTTCAACTTACACGGTAGAAGCACATGTCAAGCAGACAACGGATGCAGCGATCTTGGGTCGGAAGCATATGCCGATGTCGGGTACTTAACAGAATCGAAAGCTATGGAAAAACAGCCCGCTTTCGAAAGTCAAGCTCGAATCAGTAGTGCTTCGCTGTGCTTTTTATCGACTTGCACCATCCGAATTTAAGGTATCACCCCCTTCAGATGGGGATGGTTGTATAGACAAGTTGACCCCTCTGTCGGGAGTTATGCAAGGAACATGTTCCTTTCGAAATTGCGAAAGCTAGGGATTTTGACTAGTGATTCGAAGGCGAGGCCCAATGCAACAGCGCCCTGCTTGTCATGCATTGACTAGCCGTGTAGAGTGCAGACACCTCTAGCGTCTTCGACGCATCGACTTGGCGGCCAGATTGCACTGACATTCCGCTTGGGCTACACAGGCCCACTTGGCGGTCCGCCCCACTCCATTTCTTTCCGCACGCGAGCAGCGTCCTTGCGACATGCATGGCATGTCGCAAGCGCGTTGCCGTTCTAAGCGCGCCTCATTGGATTCCTTGCTCTTCAGAGCATCGAATAATCGCCTGGCATCCGTCCAGGAAATCCCTTTGACTGTTTCTCGTGAGAAACCATGGAATCCTTTGCCAATAACCTGATCAAGCGCCCGCTCAAGCTCTTCGCCTTATGCATGGCGCTGTATCTGGCTTCTCAGTCCTTCATCGTCGGTGTGTTTGTTGCCGCAGTCGCGTTCTTCTACTTGAAGGAGAAGGCGATTCAGTGGAGCAGGGCAGTACCGGCCGCGCCGAAGGTCTCGATGCCGGAGCACAACTCCGCGCCGAAGCCATCGCCTGACCAACCCGCGGAGCCTTCTGAGCAGAAGTACGAGCGCTCAGCAGTTGTGACGCCAATCCGTCGTACCGGAACGCACGATCGTTCCTAGCCTCTAGCCGCCCAATCTCGTGGGCGGCCCTATTCCACCTGTCACGGGTACTCGCTACCCGCCGACAGGTGGGTCTCCGGGTGCCTGTCCGGAGACCATCATGGAATCAACGACAGCAGGATGGCAGCTGGACTTCTTTGGTGAAGCTGCCGCCATCGTTCTCCCCCCTCCCAAGGTCGACCCATTACCAGACCCTTCGCTCTGGAGCGAATCGGTAAGAGAAGGGATGGTCGACGCCTTGATCAGCCTGGCCTGCGACAGTCGCCGCGGCGACAACATGCCGGAATCGCTGATTGACTGCGCTGAGCTGCTTCGCGCCCGTATCAAGAACAAGCCACTGGAACTGGAGGAGTACTCCATGACTTTGGGCTGGATCTTTGGATACTGGGATGGCGCACTTCCCTATAGCTATGTCTGTGCAGTCTGCGGGGTTAGCCCGGAAGTCTTGCAGGACGTGATTCTCAACAATGCCCGCCTGCGTGCCGACCTCGATGGAGTGAAGCGCATGTGCTGCGGGTCTCTTCTTTGAGCCAAACCATGACACTGTTCCAGGTCATCAAGCAAGCGGCTGCCGCCATCATGGGCCAGCCGGCTGCGCCGTCCCCGCCCAAGGATGAAGTGCCGGTGGGCACTGGCGCGGACAACGAGTACCAGATCCTGATCAATGGTGTGCCGAATCTGTTTCGCGACGAAGGCGACCATGTGGTTCACTTTGTTGCCGTCTTCGATAGCCAGATTCAGCATACGACTTATGGCGACAAGGTCCTGCCGGAAGTCGTTCCGCGCTGGAGCAAGCTCGACCGGCACGAGGGCGATGGCGTAACGCCCCAGTCCGTGGCCGAATCTGTCATGCGTCAGGCGAAAGGCCGCCTGCCAGCAGCGCCTGCAGCAGCCCCGGAGAACTCGGCCGAGTCGCGGCAATTAGGACACGCTGACCGACAGATGCCCCACCTCGCACCCACCAAGTCGGCGGAGGTCCGTCAAGAAGGGCATGCCTTCCGGTCTAACTACACGGTCGGCACCCTGATCGAGTGGGGCGAAATGGAGTTCCCGAATCGCAAGCCTGGCGGCAAGGCGACGTACACATCCTTCGCGGTCAAGCTGGACACTAGTGCCGGTGAGAAGACGCTACAAGGTGAAGGTCTGAAAGACGCCCTGGCTGACGTCGCTTGCAACATCGGTGACCGCGTAGGCATTAAGCGATTGCACAAGGAAAAGGTGCCCGCCTTCCATCATGGGACCGGGCGCCCAGTTCTGGACCCTGCCACCGGCGAACAGAAGCTCTGGGATCGCTGGGTCTGGCAAGTGAACCGCATTCATTGACAAGGAAACATCATGGCATCCGTGAACAAAGTGATTCTCGTTGGCAACCTCGGGGCGGACCCCGAAGTTCGCTACATGCCCAGTGGCGACGCTGTGGCCAATCTTCGCATCGCGACTACCGATCGCTACAAGGACAAGCAGACCGGCGAGATGAAGGAAGCCACTGAGTGGCACCGCGTCTCGATGTTCGGAAAGCTCGCAGAGATTGCTGGCCAGTATCTTCGCAAGGGCTCGTCGGTCTATATCGAGGGCCGCATTCGTACACGCAAATGGCAGGATCAGGCCGGCCAGGACAAGTACAGCACCGAGATCGTTGCCGATCAAATGCAAATGCTCGGCGGTCGCGGTGGTGCCAACGACGGCGATAGCGATGATGGTACGGATCGCGCAGCCTCGCAGCAAAGTCCTGCCGGCGCGCAGCGCTCGGCCTCAACGGGGCAGCGGCAGCCGCCGGCGCGTCGGCAGCCAACACAGGCGCCGTCGAACGGCTTCGAGGAGCTGGAAGACGACCAGATCCCATTCTGACTCGGGCGCTGGACGGATTTCTGTTCCACAACGACGATGCGCAGATGTCCTGACGCGTAGCTCGTCGCAGTTCTTTAACTGCCTGCTACCGGATCCTCCGGTAGCAGCAGTCTCCTTCTCCCGGCCGCCCGGCCCATTCCCCCTTCGATTGCGCAAACGCATGCTGAAAAGACCTTCTGGCTTCTGCCGGGATGTCTTTTGAGCAAGCGTACCTTCGCCTGTCACAGGCATCGACAAACCTACTCCACCTGGAGTCCATCCCATGAAGCTGAAAGACCTTAGTGAAATTGTTGCAGACTGGTCGTCCGATCAATGGGACGCCCTCGTCGAGCAGTACTTGCCGGCATCGGCTCTTACCGACGCCTTCTGGCGTGGCCGCCCTGGACCGTGTCCGATGTGTGGTGGGCATGATCGATTCACCTACACCCGCAAGCGGAATCGCGGCGACTGGGTATGCCGAAAGTGCAACGACGGGAGCCCTGCTGGCGGCGACGGCCTTGAGCTTGTCCGCCGGTACACCGACATGTCGTACTTGGAGCTGAAGTGCCGGCTGAACGGCCAGCCCATTGATCCCGTTCCTGTCGTCGCCCAAAGGCCGCGGCCATCAAGACGAGAGTCTATGAGTCCCGCAGATCTGTTGCGCTGCGTGATGAAGCAAGTCGATTCGTCGAGGCCGCTGACGGCGGGCGACCACGGTATGCGTTACCTGGCTGCCCGTGTTCCTGGCTTATGCGCACCACTGCCACAGGGGTTGCGACTGGCCACACAGGAGTACTGGCATGAGAAGGAGATCGTAGGTCGGTATCCCACGATCGTTGCTGAGTACCGTCTACCAGACGGAAGGATTGCGACGGTTCACCGGACTTCGCTGGATCCCCACAAGCCTGAGAAGGCACTGGTCATTTCGAAGGACGGCGAGATCCTACCCTCGAAGCGAAACTACCTGACAGCGTTGCCGCTTGATGGTGGGGCAGTGCGCTTGATGTCACCGCGTAAGGGGGAAATCGGCGTCGCCGAAGGCCTCGAGAGCGCGTATGCCGCATACATGCTGTTCCGCGTGCCGACTTGGTTCTGTCTGAACCGCGTCGAGCTGAGCAGATTCGTGGTGCCAGATGGCTTGGGCATCCATACCGTGCACATCTTTGCGGACTTCGACAAGGTCGACGCAAAGACGGGCAAGTCCCCCGGGATGGCCGACGCATTGACGTTGCAGAAGCGGTTGCGTGCGGCCGGCTTCAACGCTGTGCTGCATCGACCGAAGGTCCGGGGTACCGATTTTTGTGATCAATGGCGAACGGAGTACCAGCTTCGCCAGATGTCCCTACGGGCTGCCGTCGCAGCCTGACCTTTCCGCCACCGCCTGGTGGCATCACTTTCAACCTCTGCCCTGTGGGACCGACCCACAGGGGCGGAGTCCCCCATGTGGCAGGTCTCTCTGGAGAATGCAATGCCGCAGAAGGGCTTCACCATGATCGTCAATAAGCTGCACATTCACGCTATGCGCAGCACGCCGAACCGTGACGTGCAGGCTGGCCAGTCGGAGGCCCAGTTCTTCCACATCTATCGCCGCGACGATGCTGGCCGGATGGTGTTGGTAGAACGCAGCCTGTCTCTCGATTCTGCATTCGATTTCTGCTTGCCGACGCTGCACTAATCCGGCCTTCCCCTTAACGAAAAAGCCCAGCATATTGCTGGGCTTTTTTCGTTTGCGGCGCGTTGCTGGCAACGGGGTCAGCCTGCCTTGCGCGCCTTGACGCCGCGATAGTAGGACACTACCCCCTCGATGACGCAGTAGCAGATCACGACTGCGAATACAAATCGGTTGATGTCGTGGTTGGTCGAAAGATAGTCGAAGAATGTCATGTCCGTTTCTCCTGAAAGTTTGTTGCAGCTTGCCACACAAGAGGACGATGTCAAGCCATCGGCTTAGTAGCGGGCGATTGCGTTATTGAGCGCGTCGATGTCGATGCCGGCCAAAGGGTCCGTGTTGCCAGGACCGGTCGCCGGAGAATTCTTCACCCCACTGGCGGGGGGAGCCGGAGTCGTTGCCGGGGTTGGCATCGAGGCTTGGTATTGCAGAGTGGGCACAGCCGGCTCAGGTATGCGCGTCTCCTGCAGAGGCGGAGAAGGCACGGCCACAGGGACCTGCTCCGGACGGGTATGCGTTGGTGAACCTGCCATCGGAGGCCAAAGGTGATTATCCGATCCACCTGACCTGCCGGACTGAAGGCCGCGCAACGCCAGCATGCGCAGCATGAAGGACCGCTCGCGTGCCCCGGAAAATTGCCGCAGGTATGCCAGCAGTTCGGGTTCTGACAGCGTCACGGTCATCTGAAGCTTGTCGTCCATTGAATGCCTCAGGCGGTGCGGGTAGCCTGCTGTGCTGCGCCGATTGTGTAGAAGCCACGAACGTTCGCGAAGCAGGGGGCCTCCATCATGTGGATGACGTTAAGCGGGAAGGCCGCGCGTATCGCCGGAGCATAGAGCTGTGCGCCCCCACCAGTCAGGATGATGGCTCGAAGATCATCGGTACGTCCGACACGGCTCTGGATCTCTTTGACCGGTTGATGGGTGAGCGCCATTGCCTCGGCGAGGTAGGGGCCGACATCCAGATTTTGGCCGAAATACACGAGGGGCTTGGCCTCTCGGATGGCCTTGTCAATGCGCTCGATGCCGTCGACTGTTTCGCCACGATCCGCGGTAATCAGGCTTGCGACCTGCTGATGGATGCGTGCCGCCCCGCCTGGTACTCCGCCACTGCGGGTATCGTGAACCGTATAGCCGCGGGCAACCACCCAGTCCGTGGTGAAGTAGCCCACGTCGATGACAAGGTAGGCGTTGTCAGGATCGTAGGCCTTGCCGCTTTGCTGGATATAGTTGATGAGTGTGCCAAGCGGCTGCGGCAAGGGAAGCACACTGCCAATATGGACGTTGCCCCATCCGAAGTCATGGTCGCCGGCGAAACGGTCCTTGAGGTGGGCGGCATACTTCTGTGTGTTGTGGACCGGGAGGCCCAATACTAAGCGTTCTACTTCCCTGGCCCCAGCATAGTAGAGGGCACCGCCGAGTAGTGCAGCATAGTTCGCGGAAGCTGTGAAGTCTTCCGCCAAGGCACGACCAGTATTCACATGGGCGCCGCTGAATTCCACACCCGGACCCACTTCATACCGTGCACCGTCGACTTCGACCGTGATGACATTGCGACCCTTGAAGACGCCGCCGCCGAAATCGTTCAAGGCTGTGTTGGCTGCAAGCGGGGCGAGGGACGGAAACATGTTCATCTTGATCTCCGACCCGAGCGCCCAGGCGGACTTGGTATTGCCGTAGCCGACGTCGATGGCAAAGGTTGGGTACTTGATGTGTTCGATTTGTTGCTTCATGGTCCACTTCCTTGCAGGTGGTTTGGGTTCACTCAGTTCGATGTGCCGTGGCCGAAAGAGGTCAGCCCCAGTCGGTCCAAGTCGCTCCAAGTCAGCCATAGTGGCACTTGATGTCGCCAAGTCCCTCCCCGCTGATGAGCAAAGTGGCATTTCGAAGGACATGATTCGATCAAGTGCCATGTGATCGGTCTTGGTTCAATTTCGTGGCACATCGTCATGCCCCACTCTACCGTCGAGAAATTGAAGTCAAGTCACTGAAAGCTCGCGAAATTGGCGGCGATTTCGTTGCGACGGCTCGGAGCTTTGGTTTATGCTTGGCATACCTTCAGCGTCCCCGACGCATCGACCTCGCCACCAGTGAGTGGCAAATCAGTGCCCAAGTCCGTCTCAAGATTGACCCCGGGCGCCTGTCTGTCCAAGCCGCACAATGTCGCGGCATTTTTTTCAGTCGGCTCAAGTAGATACTGGCCCACACTGAGGACCCCGGACACCGCGATACCAATTGGCTTTGCGGGCGGTTTGGGGAAATTGGTCAAAATGAGGACATGTGCAGACCGGACACCGGACACCTGCGCGGCCTCCACCCCTTCCACTTGCCCAGCTGCGAAACGCGGGGTAAGCGAACGCTGGAACCCGATACACCGCGGTTCAGATGTCGCTACCCGACGGGCAGGACGTAGGTTGAGATCACTCAACCGGACGATCCACCACCTATCGAACGGCGTGCGCGGCCGTCACCAAACAGCGCAACAAGAGTTACGCGGGCGGCGTAGCGGGGTGCTTGCACCGTGCTGCGTTCATGCTGGAGAGCGGTTCCTCCAGCAACCGGGTAGCCCGGCGGGCCGGTTTGCGCGTGAGCGCGATCAGTCAGTCGGGACAGTCATGCACGTTCTTCCACGTGAGGGCTGACCAGCCAATGGAATCGCTAACGGATACGGAAGAGCAGGACCATGGCCGATGGCTAATCGGCACGATGGACGGGACGGGGGCAAGCGGTGTTACGGGGAACACCAGGGCCGCTCGGACCGTCGTGACTGGATAGACAAACGAGGTAGCAGATGCGACAAGACGCGGTCTTTGACATACGCGGGCTGTTGGCCAAGTACGATCTCCCAACGCGTATGAAGGCGGAACTGTACGCGGTGTTGGCGGACAACCTGAAGAGGATCATCAGCCAAACACGGGTAAGTCTCAAGCGCGCGTCGCTCAAGACGCAAGAGCGGCGGATGTACACGGTATGTCGCGCTTTCGTGGAATTGCGCGAGCAGGGGTTCATGATCGAAAGCCCTCATTCACTTCGCCACAAGCATGTCCAGGCGCTGGTCGAAAGGTGGGTAGCGGAAGGCCAGGTCGGGGGCACGATCGAGAACAAGCTGAGCCATCTGAAGGCGTTCTGCCAATGGCTTGGCAAGCACGACCTCATCCGTTCGCTTGGCCAGTATGTAGATAGAGAGGCGCACGGACTTGTGCGGTCGTACGTCACGACAACGGACAAGTCATGGGAGGGCAACGGCGTTGACCCTGGGACGCTGATCGCGGAGATCGCCAAGACGGATAGGCACGTGGCGGTGCAGTTGAAACTGCAGGCGGCGTTCGGGCTGAGGGTAGAGGAGAGTTGGTCGCTGAAGATCGCTACGGCACTAAAGAACCTGGACACGCTTCGAGTGGTCGACGGGACGAAGGGGGGACGTAAGCGGGGAGTCCCCGTTCGGTTGCAGTTGGAGGTGCTGGAGGAGGCCGCCCGGCTCATGGATCCGGTCAGCGGGTCAACCACGCCTGCGAGTTACTCGATAGGGCGTTGGCGTAGTCGCTACAACGCGGTGCTCCGCAAGCATGGCGTCTACAAAAAGGCGCTGGGAGTGACTAGTCACGGCTTGCGTCATGGATGGGCACATCAGTTTTATGAGGAGCTATCAGGCTCGCCCGCACCGGTCAAGGGAGGCACGCCACCTGATCTGGAAGCGCACCGCCAGGCGATTCAGGCTGTCGTACTCGCGGCAGGCCACAGTAAGGTATCCAAGAGCGGGGCCTACCTTTCGACGCTGTCGGCGATGGCTGCACTGGACCGGCCCAGCGTGACTCGGGAGGAAGCCGAGGCGGCGCTGCGTCGGCACGATGGAAACAAGAGCAAGGCGGCGGAGGAATTGGGCATCACTCGCCAGAGCCTCTATCGGCGCCTCAGCGGCGCGCAAGTTTAACCAGGAGCTTTTCCCCATGTACGAGATCAAGCAGTACTCACAATTAGAGCTGGCACAAATATTCGCGGTGGGTCTGTCTCCCGAAGCGGTGAATCTCTGGCCGCGGATCGAACTGCCAGAGGCAGTTGCCATGGTCGCGCGCGCCGCGCTCGCCGGGGATCCAGATAGCCCTTATGCACAGGAAGACCTTGCCAATGCTGTTCGTCCTCGAAGCGGCCTGCGAACGCCCTGGGGTTGCATCGTGGTCGAATTCTCGGAGGCCGAGTCTGCTCTGGAGGTGTTGGTCACGGTTGCGGGATACCTCGATCAGGACCCGTACCTCGAACTTCAGCATCTGCGCCGGGACGGCGAAGAGGTCGGACTATTTCTGTCGGATGTTGCCGGCCCTATTCTGGAGGACTTGGCGAGTTCGCTTCTCGCAGATAGCAGACTGGAGTGGCAGGACAATGGCGAAACCAATCAGCTATTTGAGATGGTTGGCTTCTTCCAAGCTTCCGATGCCAGGGCGCTTGCGGAAGCGGGGCAACTGCTAGGGATGTGGTTGGCTGGAATGAACGTTCCGGAGTTGCTGCGGGTGTGCCAACGACCGGCGTTTCTTTCGAGCATCAACGAACGGTCAGGCCTCGCGTTGTCTGTTGCCACCAGCAACAATGCGCGGTGGGCATGACATGCTCTTGAGGGTTGAGGACGCTCCTACAGATTTTCTGGAAAGCTCATCGTTCTGTGTCGTCTTTCCGAGAAAGGGTGGCGTGCCAGCGTGGTCCAATCTTGGTGTCTATGACCATGGAGAACGGAAAATGACGAAAGCCGAACTGATCGACGCCATCGCCTGCGGTGTGGATGGGCTGACGAAGACCAAGGCCGAGGAGGTGCTGAATGTGACGCTGACCGCGATCATGGAGGCTGTCGCCAAGGGCGAGGGCCTGAACTTGATCGGCTTCGGGTCCTTCAGCAAGGGTGAGCGCGGCGAGCGACTGGCGCGCAATCCCCGCACGGGCGAGGAGATCAAGGTGGAAGCTGCCAAGACCGTGAAGTTCAAGGCCGGCCAGCGATTCCGGGATGCTGTCAATCAGGAGTGATTAGCGTCAGGAACGGTGCTTGTCTGCGAAAGGCACGTCATTTGGCGTGCCTTTCGTCTTTTTGAAAGGAACATGTTCCTTCCGCGGCCGCGATGGCTGGCTAACGTGCGTAGGCGAGGGCCAGCGACAGGATTGCGCTTGCGTCGCGGATCACGTGGTGGAGAGCGTCCGGCGCCGGCGAGTCTGCGACGGCTTCGCCCGATGCAAGCCATGCGAACGCGACGCGGCGGGCCGGCTTCTCACCTGGGTGCGGGGTGGGAGGGGGCAGGTCCATCGCCGTGGCGTTCATGGTCTTGGGGAGTGCCGGAAACGGGTTGATCCCGGAGAAGTGCTGCAGCTCAGCCACGCTAATGACGCTGTACGCGGGCGTCGCGTCGTTGCGGACGATGTAGACAGCGGCCCCAACGCCTGGCACGTAAATCGCCTTCCAGACGAAGTCGGGAATGCGCACGTGGCCCAGCGTTCTCGGGGTGCCGACAAATGCGGGACCGGTCACCACCTGGATGGCGCCGTGCTGGCGGGCCAGCCTGCGCGTGGACGTTTCGAGGTGGCTCCAGGTGCGGCGGTTCGACACGCTGTTTTGCGGGACGACGTTGGCGAGGCTGAAGCTTTCCGCTTGTGATGCCTTGTCGGGGAAGTCGCCGCTTGGGGCGAGGTGCCCTCGATCCATGCCCGATCCGCGTCGGTAGTCGGCCAGCCTGGCGCGGTCGGCTTCGGGCAGTCGGTCCTCTTCGTAGAAGTCGCTGTCGCGTGGCAGCTTGCGCGCGGCGTCGACAGCCTCGCGGGTGAGACGCTCGGCAGCCCAGAGGGCCGTGCGTGTCTGGCTCGAGTAGAGAACGGCGTAGGCGCGGTAGCACAGCAGTTGCGTGCGAGCCGCCGTTTGAGTTGTGGGTTGGCCCGCAGGAAGCACGTGGGCACAAGCCTCTCCCGTGTCGCGTGCGCTTGCCGAGAGGGACGAGAGGGCGAGAACGACTGCGGCGATAAGCGGGCGGGTCATCGGAAACCTCATGGGAATGAACATGCCTCCAGCTTGCCCGCCGCTGCGCAATGTCAAGGCTGCCAGTGATCCGGCAGGCTGTCGATGGCCTTGCCGATGAACTCTTCCATGTCGAGGAGCGGCCAATCCTGATCCGCCAAACCTTCCTCTGCGACCTCCGCGGCCAATGCCGGTACATGCTCGAAGCGCACCATCGGAGCCCCGTCAATATGGATGATCCTCGCGCGCTGCAGCAGCTTTTGGTAGCGGGCGGCTTGCGAGAGAACAGTTTCGGGCGGGCCGACGTGCTTGAACTCGTAGCTGGGCTGGGTAAGGGCTGCAGCCATCGCCGCGAACTTGGGGCCGTTGGTTTCCCAGTCGCTGGTTGTGGAGGCGAGCAGGTTGAGGAAATAGGGGATGTCGGAGGAGGTCAGGGCACGCCGGGCCATCATGGAGATGGCTTCCTGGTCGGCCGGGCGGAGGTCGACGCGGCTGTTCCAGATGGCGCTGAGTCGCGGGAAGGCGGCGTCCCTATTCCTGGGATCATTCTCGACCGGCGGCGTTGACATCCCGCATTCGTCGCAGGCGATGACGGCCTGGAGCCGGCCGGCGACGTAGGTGGGCGCGCCGTCGCAGTGGGCGCATTGTAGAAGGCCGCTAGGCATGGCGAAATCCAGTGCTGAAAAATGCCGGCATTATGCCTGTCCGCGGCCGGGGCTCGGTCAGTTCTGGTCGCCGGCGTGTTCGGAAGTTGGATTGCTGGCCGCCAGGTAGTCGGCTGTGGTGCTCAGGAGGCCTCTTCGGGTCGTGCCCTGATAACCTTGGAGCATCTCAGTGTGGTGACGCAAGGCCGCGCCGATCTGCCAGAACTCGTTGAGCCAGTGGCCGGGCTCGCCCATCGGGCCACCCATCCGGCCGGTGGCGATTGCGCCCCGAATGGCGAGGACGGTTTCCGGTTCGGGATACTCTTGTTCTTCGTTCATGTGTTGCTGCATTGAGGAATGGTCGGGTGTTAGAGGACGAAGTCCATCAAGCCAATGCATGTGCTGATCGACCTGAACCACTCGTCTACGTACTGGTAGTCGTGTCTATCGACGACGAATACTCGTCCATCATTGGCCCGCAGGAGGAACACATACAGATCATCACGTGTGCCAATGAAGCAGATGCCTTTGGATTTTGAGATCGCGATCCTCGGTCGCCTCTATGATGTCTTCGGCTGCCCACAGTGCCGAGCCGTCGCCAGAGAGCCCTTTCGGATGTTCGGCGAGAAATTCGGCAAACTCCTCGGGCACCGGAACGCCGAATGTCGATACGAACCAGTTGGAAAATGATGAGGGCACGATGGCCTTCTAATGTGTTCGGGTCACCCTTTGGGAAGGGAGGGATGCGACCGCGGCACCGCCGACCTGGTTAGACGGGCCGGAGGATTAGCAGTGCCGCCACATCAGACCGTACCGCGAGCGATGGCGCGCCGGCAGGCCTCTGCCACGTCAAGCGAGGTTACAGGGAAAGCGTCATGCAGGACGCCGTCTAGCTGCCGGCCTGCTGCCTTCTTGCCCACGCGATGCATGACGGTGACCGGGAAACGGCCTTCGTCGCGCGCTCGGATGAAATCGTCTCCTTTCATTAGCTGCTGGCCGTGCTTGTCGAGGCAGATGCCGCCGCCGACCCAGGTGCTGGCCTCGTTTACCCACTGCTCAAACGTCTCGAAGCTTCGGAATACCGGCTCGCCGGTGGTCGTGAGCACAGTGGCCGTGTGCCATTCGCCCCATTGCTTGAGGAGGAAGGGCACGCCCGCCGCAGCGCACTGATCGCGCAGGCTGCGAGACCAAGCGGGGTGCATCGGGCGTGCATCGCTTCCGCTCTCACCGCCTGCGATGATCCAGTCGATCGATCCAGGGTTGTAATCGTTGCCGGACGTGTGCAACAGCTCGCCGGTGATCGTCGAGAACACGTCAACTTGGCTGAGCAGTGGCTCCATGGACAGGAAGCGGGTCTTTGCTGGGACGCGCAACAGCTTTGGAATGTCGCGCTCCGCTTCGACCTGATTGACGATCGTGGCTCCCAGCCAGATGTCGGCCGGTGCGTTGCCGGCGATCCAGGTGGCCAGCCACGGCACCAAGGGATTCTCCGCGCAGTCGTCGCGCAGCATCAGTGCGTTGAACGCGTCGCCCAGTCGTTTCATGGCGTTGCCGATCCGCTTGGTCAGCACGAGCTTGTCGAGGTTTGGAGTCTGCCGCCACACATTGAGCATGTCGATGAACCATTCCATCGGCGCCGCGTTGTCGAACACATCGGCCAGGCTCGCGCAGAAGACGCGCTGGCGGCGGCCGTGCACCGCGGCGAAGGCGGCGTGCGCCAGGTTCCAGCGGAACGGCTTGCGCCAGTTGGTGGCGGACGTGCGCCGGCGCGGGGCGCCGGGCCCCCAGTTCTGGGCCTGGCCACCGCCAAAGCGGGCATTACGGGTCTCCGCGTAACAGTGGTCACAGCCAGGGCCAACGTGCTGGCAGCCCTCCCACGGATTCCAGCTGTGGTCGGTCCATTCGATCTTTGTGTTTTCGCTCATTGTTGGTGGTCCTCGAACAGGTCCAGGGTTCGTGTGTCGCGCTCGGGCCGGTTGGCCTCGACGTGGAGGTGCGATGCAATCGAGCCGCAAAGCTCGCAGACACCTCGCCCGACGCTGACTGGCGAGCGCGGCTGCGACGCGCGGCCGATGTCCGTAGCGGCAGGTGTCTTCGGGGAGATATGAGGGGCGGCAGGTTTCATTGGGCTGGCTGGTTAGCTTGTGCGCGGCTACGTTGGAGTCAGCGTATCGCGCGGTGGGCATTGTCAAGACGGGGGACTGCTATGTGGACCTGCACCGAATGCCGGCTGTCGGTGATGTTTTCGGCGGCCGATCCAGAACTGGACGAGAGAGGCTTCTTTTTCATCTGCAAGGGATGCGGCCATCGAAATCCGCTGCGCCGAGTAGGGCCGACGGAACGAGGTGAGGACGATCCGCTTTGTCTGGCTCAGGTCGTGGACGCCTGAGCCATGTTCAGCGGCGGCGCGGCGGTCGCGTTGGGGCAGCCTGGCGCGGAACCGGGAGACCGTAGCGGCCTGCAGCGGCTCGCAGATCGGCGACATCCACACTGTCGCTTGCGAGCGCTGCGAGGACCTCCTGCGCGAACCCGTGGAGTGCCGCCAACTCTTCTCCGATGGGGCCGTGTGTGTAGAGATACAGGCCGCTCGGCACGCGTCGCACGGCTGTGGTTTCCCTGGCCATTCGTTGCAGCAGCGCCTCAGCCATGTCCAGCCCGAGGCCGAGATGGCGCTCCAGAAGCGCAACTGACGCGGCGCGGTGCTGATGCACCAGTTCCAGCGCCTTGCCATACAGGGCGTCGGCGATCGGGATCCGATCAGCGTGCATCGGCTGCCCGTGTGCCAGCCGGCGGCACGCGGACGCTGGAAATCGACGTGGCTACCGCATCCCATTCCAGAAATGGAACGGCGGCAGTCTGGTAGTGCTGGCGCTTGCTCGCCGTCCGAGCGTCGTACGCGGGATTGCCGGCCATGCCGAGTACTTCGATGACCGTTTCGGGCTGGACATCGGTCAGGACGAAGTCGGGGTGTACCTCCGCTCGGCCGATATGCCGCAGCGGCTTGCGAAATGCCCGGCGCAGAGCGACCAGGTGATCGGCCATGGCGACCTCATGGGAGGAGTCGCAAGGCAGGAACTGCCGGTTTGCCAGCATGGCGCCAATATCGACGACCGTCAGGTAGTTCGAGCGGGACTTCTCAACGAGCAGGACAGCGACACACCGTTGCTCGGCCCGTCCGATGCCGGCCAGCGCGGTGCCAAAGGAAGCCTGCAGGCGTTCGTACAGTCCCGAGGACATGAAGAACCGCTGCGTGCTCTGGCGCAGGACGACCTTCCCTCCGTACTGGGTGGCGGCGTGCGACTCGATTTCGCCGATCAGAATGCCGCGGGGATTCCCGGCGGCGGTAGGCGAAAGCCTAGCCTGCCACGCCTCGAACTCGGCCAGGATTTCGGACTTCCGCGCCGGGTCCCACCGCTGCATGACGTGCAGCAGGCCGTCGGCGTCCTTGCCATTGATCCTGCAATCGTCCAGTTCGGCCGTCAACTGTGACCAGCAGCCGTTCCAGCTGCGGGCACCGGTACCAGGCCAGACATTAAGACCGGCCTGCTCCCAAGCGAATTCGAGGAACGCCAGCAGGCCTGCGGATCGCCGTTGCGGCTTTGTGCTCTGGCCCTTCGGCGTTCGCTGGACGGTTTTGGCCGGTGTGTGGGTGCTGACCGAAAGTGAGGCGTCGAGGCGGATATCGTGGCGGCCATCGCGCATGCGGAATGCGTCGAGACTGTCGGCGGCGCCGGGCGTTGTCTGGGTCTTCCGGTGGAAGGGGCATCCTTCGGCGTGCCGGAACGCCTGTTCCGGCCAGCGCGCGAGCAGGAAAATATCGCGGTGTCGCCGGATCACCAGTTTGGGCCGCGGCCGGCCCTCTGCGCAGCCGCATTCCGCGAATCCCTGGATCGTCTTGGCACGTTCGAGGTGGCGCGCGTAGCGGCCGGGATCTTCCAACACCTCATCCAGCGGGTAGTCGTTCCCGCCAATCCGCACGGTGATCATGGTCTCTCCTTTAGACACCGGCTTCCCGGAACATGGTGTAGAGGTCGCGCCGGATCTCGCTCACATCGAGCAGGCGCTTCGCGCGTGTCATGGCGACGTAAAGCAGGCGCATCTCTTCCGGTGCCATGGTGAGTTCGCCGTCGTCGCCGGTCTTGAACTTGAAGTCGCCGGCGAGCTGCACACGCTCCCATTCGAGGCCCTTGGCCCGGTGGACGGTCGACACGATGTAGTCGGCCTCATCCTCTGGCGAGACGCGGGTGAGGATCAGGCGCAGATAGTCCACGCCCTCGTTGTCGATCAACGTGACGAGGGGCTTCAGGTCGCGGCCGGCGAACGATTCGGCATATTCGTGGACCTCTTCCCACGTTTCGAACAGGGCGAGGGTGGCGGGGTAGCCGATGCGCTGGCCGCTCATGAGCTGCTCGGCGCCGTCGGCAAAGGCGCGGAGTTCGTCGACGTTGGCGCGCACCGCCACGCGATCGCCCCGGCCGATGCCCTGGGCAAGGTGCGTCAGGACCGTCGCGTTCTTGCGGCACAGGATGGCGTCGAAGCGATCCTGTCCCGGCGTTGAGTCGTGCAGGATCCGGGACTCAACGTGGTCCTGTCCACGGACGGGCGTTTCCTCGTCCATGAGGCGCAGCACGCGGCTGGCCAGTTGAGCGATGGCCGGGCCGAAACGGAACGATTCGGTGAGAGCGCATTCAGGTGCACGAATATGCTCCATGGCGTTGACCGCGCCGCGCCATTCGTAGATCTGCTGGTACGGGTCGCCGACGTAGATGACCTGGGACTGCTGCGCGCGCAGCACCGACAGCATCAGGCCATCGGCATCCTGCGCTTCGTCGAACAGGATGAAGTCGGCACCAATGCGCGGCCGGCTGCGCTCCCACCTCTTTACGTAGACGTCGTGAACGATCGCTGACGGGGAAGCGGGGTCGAGGTATTCACCCCAGAGCCGCTTGACGTAGGGCAGCAGCGAGTCGCGCAGATGCTCGGCCTCCTCCTCCTTCACGATCGACTCCACTGGAATGTGCCACGCAAGAGGCTCGGCCTGTGCGGAGCGGCAGAAACGCGCCGCGCCGTCCATCACCATTCGGGCGACCTTGCTGGCGCTCAGTTCGAGGTCCTTGCCGATCGTCGTCGGCAGGCGCAGCTTGGCGAGACCGTAGCGCAAAGCGAGCTGATGCGGCGGCTCGACCGGGTTCTTCAGCTTGCGGGTGATTTCCGGTGGCGTGGCGCTGAACGCGAGCGAGTGGACGGTACGGCAGCGGGTGTTCTGCGGGAATTTCTGGGCAGCCTCGGTGGCGATGTCCTTGTTGAAGGCCAGATACAGCCCTCGCGCGCGGCCGCGGGCCTCGGCAGCCAGGCGTAGCGTCGACGTCTTGCCGGCGCCCGCATACGCCTTGACTTTCAGCGGCCCGCCGGCCTTGACCGCGTCGACAACGGAAGCCTGTTCGTCGGTGGGGACCATCAGGCGATCTCCAATGCAGTTTGCTCGGGCAGCGAGGCTAGAACGCGTCGGCGGATGGCCAGTGTGTCTGCACGTGCGGCTTCCGAGCGTCGCTCATACTCGCCACTGACCGTGTCGACGATGTAGGCGAAGTAGAGGGCGGTTGTAGGCCCGGTCCATGCCTTCCACTTTGCGCGGATCTCCGCACGTTGTTCATCGGAGAGCGAGAAGTAGCTGGCGCGCTTTTCGCGCCAGACGCGTGCGTACAATGCCCGCGTTGTCTTTTCAAGGCTGTCGGATCGCCGTTGCCGCCGGGCAAGTTCCTCGTCGGGAGAATGCTGCTCGGCGGCCACGTGATCCGCAAAGAGCGGGTACCTGTCGCGCTCGCGCTGCTGTTTGCGCGCGAAGGCGGCCTGGCGACGGGTATTGAAGTCGATGGGGGTGTGGCGTTCGAGGCGAGAGAAGCGTATGGCGGGAAGGTTTGGATTGCTCTTACATCCAAGATACCGAGGCCGTCGAGAAGTCAAGGCGGCCGGCGCGCATGTTGCGCCGCGTACCATTCTCAGGCCGAATTCCGCCGCACCTGGACATGAAAACTATAGAATTTGCCGCGTCTTTTACGGAAAGCCATGTCTGAGCTCCCCATTCTCAAGTTCCGCGAGGTGTCCCTCGGCGCGCGCCCGAAGGGCGAGCGCGAAGCCATTCCACCGGGCGATCCGTCCTACGACGATATCGCGCTGATGGATGCACTCACCTTCCGGCGCTATCTGGATCGTGTCTTCTGGCATCCGCGTAGCGAGGTGCTGCGCTTCGAAGTGTGGGCCGTGCCCTCGCCGGCGGGCAGAATCTATGACGTGGTGGCGCTGGTTGCGCCAGGCGAGGGCGAGGTATGGTTTTCGGAAAAAGAGTTGCCCGCCCGGTGGGACTACGTGGCGATCACCGAGATCAACTACGGGCTATCGAAGCGGCTTCGATCGGAACTCAAGGCCACAGGCAAGATCCCCGACGACTACCAGGCCTTCGACGATGGCCCATTGCCTGACTTCTCCAATCTGGAGAACCCCGAGGAGGTTGCGCAGCGGCGCTGGGCCGTGGTCGACCGGCTACGCGAGGCCAACCGACGAGATCGCATCGCGGCAAAGCGCGGCTGAGTTTGCGTGGCCCGCGGTTCGGTCCTTGTCCCGGCGTTCGACGCGCGGTAAGATTCGTCCACTCTCCGCGCTACTGCGCATCGACCCTGCCGGCGTACCGGCCATCTGCTTTTTCACCCATTGGGGCTTTTCCCAATGGGGAAGGCCCCGTTTTCGGAGCCTTCTCATGCGTATTTCTTCCCGTATCAGCACGCTGGCTGTTCTCGCGACCGTCATCAATCTGTTCGCGGCGCTGTACTTCCTTGTGACCACTGGTGACGATCGCCTTGCTGCCATGCAGCTGCACCTCGTTGCCGAAATCGAGTTCCTGGTTCTCATCAGCTGGCTTCTCGCGAAGCTGCTGCATCTGGATCAGAAGCCTGCCACTGCGGGCTGACCGTCCTGGTCAGCCGCCAATCCACTACCCACCGGGGAACGCTCCCCGGTGGGGCGTTTCCCAAGTTCCATCCAAGGAAACGCCATGTTCCAGAAATTCCTCGAAATCGAAGTCGGTCCCGCACCGTGGGATGAAGAATGCGCGCAGCTCGGCAGCGATGACTATGCCAAGCGCTCTCCAATGGAGTGCGCGGTGTACATCCGCCAACTGGGCCGGATCTTCGGCGTGCACGCGCCGGAAGTGCTGTCATTCGTGCGCAGGAGCTTCCCCCACGATTTCGGCCGCTATCACGAAGTGGTGGCCTGCATGAATGCGGCAGGCCATGCGCTGTTCGACGAATCGCGCTTGCCCGCCCAGTGGGATCACGTCGCCCGGGCCGAGCTGGCCTGGCTGTGTTTGAGCGATCGCTACCGCCGTTTGCTGCGGGATGGCGAGTGCGAGATGCAGGACGTGCCAGCGCTGTACCGCCTCGGGTCGGTTCCGGATTTTCCGGATCATCCGGTTGCGCACTGGCTGGCGCTGGGTCTCGTGCCGATGCCTACCGGCCCGGCGCTGGCGTTCCACTGATCCAGCCTTAGGGTAGAGGAGATCGGCGACTCGGCCGGTCAGCCTGCTGCCCCTTTTTGAAACCTTCGGGAGACCTCCCGTCGGGTGGTCTCCCATGCCCTTCTTGAGAGACCACTATGTACAAGGAAATTATTGAGCAGTTCATCGCCGCCCAGAAGGCAGCCCACGCCGCGTATGCCGCGGCCGCAGCTTTCGAGCGCGAGACCGTCGCCGCGATCCCTGACCACTATCGCTCGGTCGAGCTTCGCAGTGAATACCGTACAGCGCAAGAGCTGGAGAAGTTCTGCCGCTCGGTCGCCAGCGGCGTCGTCAATCGCGCCCGGCGCGAGTTCGCCCCACAGGGAGCGCGTCTCGATATTGCCCACGAGGACGAGTACAAGCGCGCTGGGCTGGATATCGACGCGGCCCTGCGGGTCGGGAAGATCCCAGACATCGACGGGCTGTGGGCATCGATGGCCCGCCGCTACGGTGGGCATGGCGGGACCGAGCTGGCCTACCAACAGGCCGCCCAGCGGATCATTTCCGGCTTCGGCCTCAACCGCAAGCGCGAAGTCAAGCGCACCGCCTCGGCGGTGGTCCTGCGCAAGCACGTCACCTCCGAGGCCTGCTATCGGCGGACGGCGCGCAAGGTGGGCTACTACAGCTACCAGAGCACGGCAGACTGCCTGTCTGGCCTTGCCACCTTTGCCGCCAAGGCGGGTCACCAGTTGCTGGCTGGCGGGCTCAGTCAAATCAACGTGTACGACGTTGAGTACAACTACCGCGAAAAGCTCAGCTACCCCGGTCTGGACATCGTGTTCTTTAAGGACGCCTGGGAATTCAAGTTCTCTCACCATGTCGCAGACGAGTTGATGCTATTCCTCGGCGAGTACGGCGAGGCGTTCATGCAGGAAGCCGCGTAGGTCCCATGTAAACTTTTACTAGTGGCGCCTACGGGCGCCTCGTCCTATCGGAGTCGAAGTACATGTACAACTCACGCATTGAGGCATTCCGTGCAGGGGAGACACTTGCCGGAGCCCAAGCTCTTGCACCAGCGTCGGCCGAACTCAAGCGGTTCTGCCGCAAACAGGTTGCCGAGCTCATCCAGCGAGCAGGCGTCGAGTTTGGCATCGAAGGTGCCCCCATCGCCATCGACGAAACACGCCTGCCCATCGACGGCTATCCCAACATCTGGGAGGCCATCCGGGCCGGTGTCGTGCCGGATCTGGATCGCTTCTGGAACCTGCTGCGCGAGACGTACGAGACGGACGGGCCGGCGAAAGCCGAGCGGCAGACGGCGGCCACGCTCGTTCGTGCCTTCGGCCTGGCCAGCAGTTCGGCCGTGCGGCGCTCCACCGCCTTCGTTCGGCTCAAGCTCATTGCCATCTCGGAGACGGTCAGCGATGCCTCGCGGCCTTCGCGCCAACTGCATTTCGGCTCGTTGGAGCCCGTTACGCAGGCATTCGCCGCACTCGCGGTCTTTGCGCGTCGCAATGGCCACGCCGTTCTGGCGAGCTGCCTCGCGCAGTTCCATCCCGCCGATGTGTTTGAGTCGCAGCAGCGGCGCACCTTCCCAGGTCTCGACGTCATCCAGTACAACGAGTATTGGGAGTTGCGCTTCGCCACGCCAGTCGCTGACACGCTGCTAGCGTTCGTCCAGCGGCACGCCGGCATATCACCTCAGTCCGCATAGCCGACCACGGCTTGCATCCCCTTAACGCCCCGTCAGTGACTTTCACCGACGGGGCTTTTGCTTTTCCGGAACCCATTATGTCTACTTGGTATGCGCCCTTGCGGGCGATTGTCAGTCTTGGCTCTCAGGCCGAGAAGATCGCCAACATGGGCGAAATCCACGCTGCCCGCCAGCGGCATCTGTCGCAGTTCTTCACCCCCGATGCCATTGCCCGCCTGATGTGGGGCGCGGTGGCCAACTGGCAGCCCAACCGGAAGGTGTCGATCCTCGACAACTCGGTCGGCTCGGCACGACTGCTGCAGTTTGCGGACCCGGGCACGCACACTCTGTATGGCGTGGATGTGCACCAACCCACGATTGAGGCGGTGCAGCTTGCCGTCGAGGCGGCTGGCTTTGACGGCAGTTTCCGGCACGCCGGCATGGAGGAAATCCATCCGACACGCTTCGATGTCGCCCTCATTAACCCGCCGTTCTCAATCCACCTCGAATCGCCGCATCTGGAGCCCTACGACTGCACCACCTGGGGCCGTTTCGGGGCCAACACCAGCGCCCTGAGTCATGAATATGCGCTCTCACAGGCACTCGATGCGGCACAGATCGTGGTGGCACTGCTGCCCACGACCTTTGTCGACAAGTTCGCCGGCCGGCTCATCGCTCACGGCGAGCCGTTTAGCGATGCCTCAAGGCGCGTGGTGGGCGTCTTCGACCTGCCATCGAGCGCCTTCCGGGAGGAAGGGGCAGAGGTGCGCACCTCCATTGCGGTGTTCGCGCGCTACCGGTTGCGAGCCAGGGATTTCGTGCGGCAAACCGTGTCGGATCTGACCCAACCGCTGCCCACGCTGGAGCTGCAGGCCGAAGATCGTCTCTATGGCGAACCGCGGCTAGGCCACCAGTTGCTGGACGACGAAGGGCCGGCCATCACGCGTCCTGTGACCTCGCAGAAACGGGTACGCATCTCGCATGACGGCCGCCGCATCGTGCTTGGATTCGACTGCGGGTTCGTCGAGGCGATGGTGCTCAACCGCGTGCTGGAGCGCCGCATCGTGTCGCTGGAAGGCCAGCGCCTGCCGCGTGGCTTTCGCTACGCAGGCACGGGCCGGCTGGATTTGGAGGCCTACCTGGTCCAGCCCGATCCGATCGGGGCATTGGGCGCGCTCGTGGGCATGGTGAAAGCCGCCGGCGGTGAGCCGGAGTTTGCGCCAGGCTTCCTCGAGCATTTCCGCCAGCGTCTGCGACGCAGCAGGCGCCAGGCCTTGCCCTTGCGCCATGCGGCCTGGACCACCGGCGTAGGCGCTGCCGATACCATCATCGGCACGGCGACGAAAACGCATCTGGTCGATTCGTCGGTTTGGGGCGGCCCGGTCATCAAGGCTGGCCAGGCGATACGCTTCGATCGGCAGGCCGACGGCCGCTACCAGTATCAAGTACGCGACAAGGGTTACGTCGTTTCGTTGGACGAGATCACCACCCGCTACAGCGTCGAGAAATCGGCGCAGGCATGGGAAGTCGTCCACGAGGGCCTTGCCAGGCGCTACCCGGAGCAGGCCGAGCGGCTGCGCAAGCGGCTGTTGGCGCTGGGCATCGACCGCTGGCTGGACTGGGGATTCCAACAGGAGGACCTGGTCGAGTTGCTGCTCAAGCCCAATGGTGCGGTGGCGGCGTGGGAACAGGGCTGCGGCAAGTCCCGTCTCGCGGCGGGCCTGATCCTGCTGTCCGGCGTCAAGCACGGCCTGATCGTTGTCGAGGCACGCCTGATTGCCGAGATGCGCGCCGAGCTGGAGCAAGTCATGCCAGCATCGGACGTGCACGTGATCCAGTCGCCTGAGGACCTGCTGCAGCTTGGCCGCCTCAACCTAATTCCCTATGAGCGCCTGCGCATGCCCGTCGACCGGCAGGCCTCGCGCCGTGTCACCTACGCGCACCGGCTGCGCCGTCGCATCGGCCTGCTGGTGGCCGATGAAGGGGAGCGACTGTCCAACCCGGCCAGCGACCAGAGCCGCGCGCTCTGGCAGCTATCGGCGAAGCGGCGCTACATCCTGACCGGCAGCCCGATTGCCAACTACCCGCGCGATATCTTCGGATTGATCGCCTTTACGGGCGGTGACGGCACGGCGGCCCAGCCGTATGGCTACCGGCGTGGCTACCTGGAAGCTAACTGGCTCGCCTCGGTGCAGCACGCCGAGCGCGGCATCGACCGTTTCCGCAGCGACTTCGTGGTGCTGGAGTGGGTCACCTGGGAATTCGCCGAAAGCCTGCAGGATGGGGCCAAGCGCGAAGTGCCCAAGATCGGCAACCTGCCGCGGTACCGGCAGATGCTGGCGCCGCATGTGAAGCGGCGGTTGGTGTGCGAGCCCGATGTAGCCCGCTATATCCGCATCGAACCTCCGGCGGTCGAGGTCGTGGAGACGGACTGGGATCCCGCGCATTTGTCGCTCTATCTGCGGACGGCCGACGAGTTCGCCCAGTGGTACCGGGACGTGAGAAAGGTAGAGGGGAAGTCCAACAACCTGATCGCGATCCTGGCCCGCATCCGTGCCGTGCACTTCGCCGCCAACTATCCGCAGCATGGGGTGGAGGGTGTCGGAGCGCTGGGGCAGTTGACCAGCAAGCAGCGCGCGGTGATCGAGCGGTTGGAAGCCATCGCAGGCGAGGGCAAGCAGGCCATTCTGTTTGCCGAGAACCCGGGCGTTATCAACCTCATCGCCAACCAGTTGAAGGCAAAGACGGTAGAGACGGTGCCTTTTCACGGGGGCATTCCGATTGCGAAGCGCGTGGCTGACAAGGACAAGCGATTCGTCGGCGGTACTGCCACGGGGCTGTTGTGCACCAAGGCGTCGGGCCGGGCTGGTTACAACCTGCCCAATGCCGACTATGTCCTCTTCTATGACCGCTCGTGGACGTGGCGCATCGAATACCAGGCGATGCGGCGCGCGCTGCGGTGGAACCGAAAGGGGCAGTTGAAGGTGGTGTACTTCCATCTACCGGGAAGTCTCGATATCTACCAGGACCAGATGGTGGCGCACAAGCGTGACGCCATGGAGGCGGGCCTGGACTGGGCGACACCTGAACTGGAGGACGAGGCGTTCCTGCACATGGACACGCTGTTGGATGAATTTGTTGACGATCTCGCCAAGCTCCACGGCCGCAAGGCCCGGGATCAACGTGACCTGCTAAAGGAGGCAGCATGAACGCAATCGAGTGCAGCATCAGCATTGGCGATGGGGTGGCAACGATCAAGCGGCGCGGCACGCGCGGCACTACCGTTGCCCACATCCTTGGCACCGTCGAGGCGGACGGGTTGGAAGTCGTCTGCCTGGACCGCCTTGTTCACGGCATTTTCGAGGACGAGATGGATGGCTGGCACGTTAGTGGCGCCGTGACCAGCGTGCTGGCCAGGCCGATTGGACCCATTCCGGCGAAAAGCAGTCGAAATTGACGAACTTTCGGGTGATGGTTCGGGCTCGAACCACTTTATGATCAGTTCCGTAGCGCGCCCCGCTACGGAATTGCCTCTTAGATGTACCCGTTCCCTCAGGCCCTGCTCGTCAGGGCCATTTTTTTGCACGCGAATTCTGTGGCCGTAGCCCGGATCGAGGCGGTGTCCGGGAAATGCTCCAGGGCTTAGCACCACATCGCCGCATCGCATGCGCAGCCATCTTGGCCATCAAATCTTGCTCGTCGAGACGAAATTCGAGTATCCTCACACCACACTTCGCGTCCCAGACGCATCGACCCCGCACCTTTTGGTGCCAGCTTCTGCAGTATGGTGGTCGCCGGCATAGCCTGGCAGTCCATCCTTCCACCCCATCGGGAACCACGTTCCCGGTGCGGCAACGGGTTCCCATTCCGTCTCGGAGAACCCAAAATGCAAAACCCCACCGTTGTCATTGGCAAGATCCGTCCTGGCCGTAACCCGCGCAAGTACTTCGATCCTGTCCAGATGGCTGAACTGACCGAATCCATTCGCGTGGACGGTATCCTTCAGCCGATTCTGATCCGTCCCGTTGAGGACGATGAGAATGGACATGAGTATGAAGTGGTTGCCGGTGAACGCCGCTATCGCGCCGCGCTGGCCGCGCATGGCGATGGATACCATATCCCTGTCACGCTCAAGGTGATCACCGACGCCGAGGCTGACCGCATGGCGTTGATTGAAAACGTGCAGCGTGCCGACATGGCGCCTTCCGAGGAGGCCGTGGCAGCATCGAAGATCGTGGGCCAGCTGAAGGGCGATCGCGACGAAGCGGCCCGACTCCTTGGCTGGTCGCGCTCGACGCTGGACAAGCGCCTGGCGCTCATGAACTGCAGCGAATCGGTCTTGAACGCGCTCAACACGCGTGTTATCCAGCTCGGCCACGCCGAATTGCTCGCGACGCTCGCCAAGGCCACGCAGGACAAGCTCCTGCCGGTCATCGTGAGTGAGAAGAAGTCCGTGTCCGAGTTGAAGAAGACCATCGAGGCTGCCGCGTGCAGCCTGGAGAAGGCCATCTTCGACAAGGCTCAGTGCACAACCTGCCAGCACAACTCCTCGTTGCAGACGGAGATGTTCAGCGAGGCAATTGCTACGGGCAACTGCACCAACCGTGCCTGCTATACCGAGAAGACCGACCGCAAGCTCGAAAGCATCAGCTATGGGCTCAAGGACGAGTACCAGGTCATTCGCGTCATACGCCCCGGCGACAACCACACCCGCATCCAGCTTCAGGTCGACGGCCCGACTGGGGTGGGGGAGGAGCAAGCCAAGGCGTGCCACGGTTGCGAGAACTTCGGTGCCGCCGTCAGCGGCCTGCCCGATTCACTGGGTAAGGTCTACAGTGGTCAGTGCTTCGACACCGTCTGCAACCAGCGGAAGGTGGCGGCACGCCTGAAGGCGGAGCGCGACGCGAAAGCGGCGGCACAAAAGCCTGCAGGCGGCGCGGCCGGTTCCGGCAAGCCCGCGACTGCGAAGGGCGGGGACAAGTCTTCGGCGCCAGCCGAGAAGCTTGTCACGTCGATCAGCGAGTCGGAGAAGGTCAAGAACTACCGGACCGATCTCTGGCGCAAGGCGCTGCGCAAGGAAGTCGCGCAAAACGCCGAGCAGGCCAATGCCTATCTGATCTCGATCGCCCTCAATGGCCTCGCACGCAACATCGGCGGGGACAAGATGGGCAAGTTCTTCGAGAAGCTGACGGAGCAGAAGGCGTCATCGACGCTGCAAGGCTGCCTGACGGCGGTGCATGCCCTGGACGCTGGCAAGCGCCAGCAGCTGACCGTGGCGTTGACTGTCGCGGCAATCGACGGCATGGAGGTACCGAACCTCAAGGAACTGTGCCGCTACCACAAGCTGGATCTCCGCGCGCACTGGAACTTGCAGAAGTCGCAGGACTTCCTGGAGATGCTCACCAAGTCCGAGATGAAGGTTCTCGCGGACGAACTGGGCATTCGCAAGGCGTTGGGCGATAGCTTTGCCAAGCTGTTCAACAAGCCGAAACCCGAAGTCATTGCCGGCCTGCTGGCTGTCGATGGCTTTGACTACACCGGCAAGGTGCCCAAGGTCCTGGGCTACTGATCCCTTTCTCTCTGCCTTAACGCCGGGCGCCATCCGGCGCCCTGCATCCCATTTCCCCAAAAGGATTCACCATGTTTACTGAATTGGTTCCGCTCGTCCGTGCGAGCGACAAGGTCGTTGTTACGCTGTCCATGCAGGGCGATGTCATGTCCGTGGTCGTGCTGCCAGTCATCAAGAATGCCGCGGATGCCGCGCTGACATCGCCTCTGGTGCTGTCGGCAACGCCTGCGGAACTGGATGCTGAGTTCGCGGCGGCCGTCCTGAGCGTGAGCGAGTCGCATCGCTCGCTGGCAGAGCAGGCCGAGGCAACGAAGTCGATTCTCGATGCCGCCAAGTCCACGCAATCGTCCAAGGCGACGAAGGCGCTGGCCAAGGCCGCATCGCCATCGGCGTCGGAAACGGCAAGCGGGTCGGACGATGATAACGAAGCAGGCGATGCCGAAGCTGGTGATGCCGCACAGACCGAGGCGGACGCGAAGGTGAGTGCGCCGTCCTCGGTCGGCACGGATCTGGCGTCCCTGCTCTAAGGAGACCGACATGGCACTCGAAATCAAGAAGTTGCTTCGTCAGTTCTCCTACAACGGCATGGCCCTTGTGGACCCTGGTCCGGCGTTCACGCCAGAGCAGGTGCGCGACATCTATTCGGCCCAGTATCCCGAGCTGACCACCGCTTCGGTGGATGGTCCGGAGGTCAAGGGCGAGGTCGCGAGCTTCACCTTCGTCCGCGCCGCCGGCGCCAAGGGCGCGCATGCGCAAATCTGACCTGATGAAGGCACTGGCCACCGGCCAGTTTGCTACCACCACGGAGCCGCCCGAAAGGGCGGTTTTTTTACATTCTGAGGAGAATCAACAATGCTGTTCGATCCTCGGTCGTTTGTTCCAGATCTCGATGCTGGACAACCCTCATGGACGCCTGCGCGACAGCATCCCATTGCCCGACGTCGACCTGCCCATGATTTTCTGACGCTGCCGGCCATCCCTGCTGGGGTTCCGAATAGCGCGCTGCTCACCTTCGGGGATGAGGTCGATGTGATGGACCTTGTCCGTGCACAGTTCGCCACCGGCGTACTGCGTGCGAGCGATGTGTCGAACCCAACGGGCGCAGGCGATGCGTTCGCGCAGGCCATGTTTGCGTGGCTATGCGCCCGCACGCCGGAGTGCAAGCGACTGAGCTTCGGTTTCTCACTGATCGACATTGGCGCTGCTAAGGACCAGTTGATGCAATTCGGCTGGGAAGACGAGATTGAGGCGCCGCTGTATCTCGCCATCGACATGCCCGGCGACGACGTCTACTTCATCGGCGAAGCGCGCGCGAGTGCGCTGCGAGCGGTGCATCCGCACCTGCTCTACACCGCGATGTCGCTGATCAACACCGCAAGCGCGAAGTCACTCTTTTTACGAACGCCTGAAACCCTGCTCGACCTGTTCGCGCGGTGGCACTGGGAGTACGACAGCACCCTTGCCGACGACAAGAACGCCCGGGAATTCCTTGCAGAAAGTTGTGGCATGGATGAAGGCGACATCGAGCGATACTTGCCGTCTGTCGTCAGGCCGGAGCTCGCACCGGATGACGTATTGCCACCGGCCTGCCAGGGCTATCCCGCGTCGTGCAAGTTGCGAGCATTCGGTAGCCGGAAGCTCTATGAACTGTCTCGTGCCCACAAGGGCTGGGTTAAGGATCTGTGTATCGCACTGGCCGAACTGAACCTAACCCTGAAGAGGCAAGGCGATAGGTCGGCCGTTGCAGGGTCCCAGTGGGCAGAGCCGGCATATTCCGCGGCCACGCTTGCCTATAGCCGGTCCGACTACGTCACGCAGGTACTTGACGATCTCTACGACGGCCTCAACTGCAGCGGCGATGCAACGCTGTTCCAATGTTTCATTCCCATTGCGGACGAGCCCAAGGCGATCCGGCAACAGTTCCAGGATCTGGACGGCATGCTGAAGACCATCTCGGCGCTCGATCGGGTTCTCACACTCATTTCTGACTAGGAGGGCCACATGGCCGAAATCCTGACCGCTACGCGGTCGCACGACGTGGCCCTGCAAGGGGCCATTTTGCTTTATGGGCAGGGGCCAGGGCAGTTCTCCTACGCCACGGCCCATCGCATCGAGCCGGATGGCTCGGGGCGTCCCGTCATTGGCGCCGGCACGCCGTTGAACCGTATGGCTTTGATCCACGCAGTCCGTGAAGTGGCAGAGGCCTCGCTCCCCAAGGGCGAGTTCCTCACACCGAACGTCCTGTCGATCAGCCCCAGCGCGGTGACCTGGTGGTGTCCGGCCGCACAGCGACGCGTGTTCTTCAACTGCAATGAGTTCGGTAAGCGCAGTACGGTCGTGCCACACCCCGCCCTGGTGTTCCAGGCATCGCAGTCCGGTTTCCGGGTCTTCGCCCTGAGAGGGGACGAGCGCCCGGTACCGGGCAGCGACCTTTGCGAGCCGCCTTACTTCAACACCTGGGACCACGGGAAGATCTGCATCGGCTCAGCCCATGTGCCCAAGCAGATTGACGTGGCATCCATTGCAGGCTGGGAAGCCGGATTCTTCAACTCGGCCTTCACCCATCCCAACCATGGCGGCAAGCGCGTGACATACGAGCGCGGCGCCTATGCCTTCTGGAAGGACATGCTTGACGGGCAGTTTTCCGACTACCCGAAGCAAGTCCTCGTTCCCATGAAACTCAAGCTGGCGGATCTGATCGCCGGCAAACTGGACAAAGCATCATGAATCCTGCTGACGCTGCCCTGCAGCAATCGTTTCCTTCTGTAATGGTGCCACGCTTCGGAGCGCTCGCACCCATGGAGCGGCCCGGTGAGCGCCTGCTCATTGCGGCCAACGGTGTGTTCCTTGAGATCGTCCGGCCCTGCCTGCGCGTCGTCCGCCACCTCGGCGCTTTCCAACATCGCACGGCCATTCCATATGGCGAGGCGGCGGAAGCCACCGAGCTACGCTGCGGCCGCATTCCAGCGAGCCTGATCGGTGAGTTCGCCATGATGGCGCGCGCGGCACACCCCAAGGAAACGGGCGGGTGGCTGGTTTGGAATGCTGCCACCGCGGCGTTCCGGCTGGTGTCCGTGCGGATTTTGGAGCATAGCGGTGGTCATCTGAAGTACGACCGCCCCGCGCTTGCGAATGGCGAGGTGCTGGTGGTCGACTGCCATTCGCACGGCCGTCATACCGCGAAATTCTCGCCGACGGACAATGACGACGACCGCCACGACGTGAAGTTTGCGTTCGTGATGGGAAACTGCGATGCGGCTACGCCGTCAATGGCGCTGCGGCTCTGCGCCAAGGGCATTTTCGAGAACGTGGAGAAGGTCCCTGCCGACTGGTACGCCGCGGCGCGCGAGGAGGTGCTGGCATGACCTTCGAGCATCGCATTCCGGCGAGCATGACGACCCGAGCATGGAAGGTGGTAGTCGTCGGTGCCGGCGGCACCGGCAGCGCCTTGCTACCCAATCTGGCGCGACTGCATCACGCCATGCTGGAGTTGGGCCACCCGGGCGGCATCGATTGCACCGTCTACGATGACGATACCGTCAGCGAGACCAATATCGGTCGTCAGGGCTTCTACCCCGTTGATGTGGGCCAGCACAAGGCAACGCTGATTGTGAACCGGCTGAACAACCTGATGGGGACGCGCTGGGAAGCGCAGACGCGTCGGATTGGCAGCGGCGATCGCTTCGTCTGCGACATGGTGATTGGCTGCGTCGATACGCGGGCCGCCCGCAAGGCAATCCTTGGAGCAATGAAGCGTGGCACAGGTGGCTACTATCTTGACTGCGGCAACGAGTCGGACAGTGGCCAGGTGATTCTCGGCCAGGTGCGAGGCAAGGCGGCTCAGCGCTTGCCCCATGTGGGCGACCTGTTCCCCGAGCTGCTGAACCCGAAAGGGGACAAGGCCGACACTGCGCCGTCCTGCTCGATGGCCGAGGCGCTGCAAAAGCAATCGCTGGTCATCAATCAGGCGATCGCGGTGCAGGCCTACAACCTGCTCTGGACGCTGTTTCGCACGGGCACGTTGAAGTTCTGCGGCGCGTTCGTGAATCTGGCGGTGGGGCGTACGAATCCGCTGCCGGTAGACCCACAGGCCTGGGCGCGATTCGGGTATCACCTGCCCGAACCGAAGCAGCGCGCGAGCTGCGCCTCTCGCCCTGCCGCTTGAACCCGCCATCCCCGAAGTATGGAGATCGCATTTTTCTTTTTTTGGGGCTCATGGCAGCGGCGCTACTTAGCTTTCGGCTCCCACCTATCATCGACCCACCGGGGGCACGGCCCGGGTGGCCGTCCTCCTGACAAATTGGAGCACACCACTATGCAAGACCTTCATGTCTTTGCCTCTCTCGAATACCGACCCGTTAGGGTAGCCGGCGACTGGCTACCCGATGACTTCGCAGTTGATGCTTACTGGAACGGTGTCGGTTGGAACGGCTTCGTGGTGCCATTGTTTACGCTTGCATCAGCGCAGCAACTATGCAAATCGATGCCAACCCTTGAGTTTGTAGCGAGTGATTCGTCATTCCTGCTTTCCGAAGAGCACGGTGCGGTATCCATCCAGGGAAAGCCGTATCGCGTTGGCGGGGCGGAGCTGATGCTGTATGCGATCGGCGACAGTTGGTGTTGGCGTCACGCCGAATCCAGCTGAGTAGGCTGCGCCGGATTGAACGACTCCACAAACGCGCTCGACACTGCTAACATAGGTGCACCTACCGCGTCTCCGACGCATCGACACTTCCGGTTGTATAGCCGGACATCTCTTTTTTCCCCACCTACGGGCCTTCCTGCCCGTGGGCATGTTGGCCCCATTTTCGTTGAGGCCATCATGATCAAGCGATTCTTCCTGCTTTTCCTTTGCTGCCTCGTTTTCACCGGCTGCGCTGCTCAGCCGACTTCGCCCAATACCTACCGGGCGACGGAAGCGCTGCGCACGAGTAGCGCCGAAGCTGTCACAGTCGTCAGGGTTCGTCCTGTCACGATTGTCGACAGGGACGGCATTATGTCGGCCCACACCGGCGTACCCGGTGTCCTCGGTGCCGTCGTCGGCGCGGTGCTTGGTGCGCGCATCATCGGCGACGGCAATGGCCGTTACCTGGCCGGCGCCCTGTCGGGGACCGTCTCGGCGGTCATCGCACAGACAGCGGCGAACCAGTTGAGCCGCCGCGATGGCGTGGAAGTCATTGTCCGCACGGACAGTGGCCGCCAGGTCGTCGTGACCCAGGATGCGGATCAGCAATTCGTATCTGGCGAGCGGCTGTTCCTCGTCTCGGGTGCCGGCGGCTACCGTCTCACTCGCTAACGAACTCTAGCTGGAGTTCCATATCCTGCAACTACCCCGCGCGGAGTCTCCGTGCGGGGCTCCACGCGTCCATCGGAGCATGCCATGCCCGCATTCGCAGACGCACCATTGAGGTTCGCCCCCATCCTCACCGAGGGCAAAACCGTAGCCGAAGTCCTTCGACAGCTCGAAGACGGACTTCGCGGTTCTGAGTTGGAGCCTGAGTGGTTGAACGCAGCCAACTTCCACAATGACGACAACGAAGCCCTGTACGGCCCGAAGACAAATCGGCCATGGCCAGTCCTCGGGGCTCGCGATCGGCTCGCTGTCTACCTGCAGAGAAGTTGGTCGGAAGGTTGGGGCGTCTTCGTCGATCGTATCGGCTATATCGGCAACGCGCCGAACCTCACGACAACGGCCGAGAAACTGCTGATTGGCAAGGCGCTGACGGAACGGCAAGGCTGGGAGGTCGTTCGCGCGATCGTAAAAATGCTCGACGTCACCTGACACCAAGAATGCAAGCCCCGAGAGGGCTTGCCAAAGCCGCCACGGCTTCGGCAACTCGCTTTCACCTGTGTCGCTGACGCATCGACCCACTGTCCGGCATTGCCCGGACCAACCCATTGCGGGACACTCGTCCCGTAGGGAAGGGGTGTCCCGCGCATTCTTGAGGACATCATGAAACTTCCCAAATCATTCTTCGGTCGACACGCGTCGACCAACTCTTCGGCCTGCCAAGCGGTTCGCCGTGACGCATGCCGCGTGCTGCGCCGATTCGCCGGCGACATGGCACTTAGCCCGCGGGACTACACGATTCGCGAGCATCGCCAGCGGCGCCGTGACGTCGACGTGTTCGCCTTGCATACGAATTCGTTGCTTGTCGAGATCCAGACCGGTCGCGGCCAGGATGGCGGCGTGCGCATGTCCTACCGGACCTGTCGCGGTCGTCATGACTTGACCGGCGGGCGCGACAACGCCGTCAACGTGGAGTCGCTGGCCACCGACCAAGGTTATGCCGATCTGGTTTCCACGCTCCGCGTGGTGGCCGGGCGGCGTGGCTGAGGAGTGGCTATGACGACACTGATAAAAGTGACGTTCTCAGCGACATCCGGCGAGGAAGTGTCTGGGAAGGCGCAAATTGATCGAGCCAAGGGCATTGTGACCTTGCCGGCTCGCTTCTCGGTTTCCATTGACCGTGCCAGAAGCGCTGGTGAAGGTTTCGAAATCGTTGCGCATGACAACGGCTTTAAGTATCAACTGGTCCATCAGGATGCGGATCAGTACCGCCTCGACAGCGATTCCCGCCGCCGCGATGGCTTTTGGTATCTCGCCTGGCGGGCCATCATTGAGCCGCACAAGGACCAGCGTCAGCAGTACGGGCGCTTTGCACATACCCTCTCGGCAGCTGCCTTGATCGGTCTGGTCGGTTACTTCAAGTCCGTACAGACATGGTCTCTTCTCGCAGCATGGGAGATCTTCTGCTTGCTTGTCGGCAGTGTTGTACTATTCGTAGTAGGCGCAGTCCTTTCCAAAGGAGATTGACATGTTCGGTTTAGCCGTCCTCGTCGTTACTGGCGTGGTTTCAGCGTTCCTGCTTTGGGCAGATCGCAACGGTCGTCGCGTCCATAAGGACTGAGTCCAAGCCATTCTCAGGGGCCGCCCTCGTCGGCTCCCACTTGAACGCACCTCTTCGGGGTGCGTTTTTCGTTTCCACACCCACGCGGGCGTCGTCCCGTCGGGCCGGCTCCCCTTCTAACGGAGTATCCCGATGGACCGTATCTATGGCGCTGGCCTGGCCAGCTACCCCGCCGGCGTGTTGCTGCGCACCAGTGTCTATTCCACCAACCTGCGCGCGGCATTCTCGCTCGTCTGTGCCGACGATGGCATGCCCTACGGCGCGCTGTCGGTGAACGTGCCAGACGCCGACCTTGCCGAGGACGAGATTCTCACGTCGGCGGACTGGAATCTGCCGGCCGAACTCAAGGCCGCCTTGCTGGGCACCGGCGAGTTCGTCCAAACCGGCCGGTCGAACCAGGTCGGCCTTGGCCGCGGCGAAATCTGGCGTGTTGCGGATCCTGATCTGCTGTCGCAGGTCGCCGCCGCACGCGTGGTCGCCCGGCGAACCAGTCCGGTGCGCCGCGCAGAAGCGCTCGCCTGATTCCCTTCCTTTCCACCCTTTCGGGGCATGCCCCCCGAAGGGGCGTGCTCCGTCTCAGGAGCCACCATGTACGTTGTCCACGTCGGCCAGCAGGCCGAGAATCGCACGTCGCTCGCCGGCGTGCTGCAGCTTTTGAACGATGACCGTGAGGGCCGCGCGCTGCCGCGTCTCGAAGACATTTCCGTTCGTCACATCGAGCGCGGGGCAATCCCGGTAGTGCGCCTGGCGTCCGGCTCTCTTGCGGTCCGCCCGACGGGCACCCGGCGCGCGATCCTGACCATGATCCTCGACGAAGTGGATCGCTTCATTGTGCGCGTGGGTGGAAAGATCCTGCGCCCGCACGAAATGAGCCGCGCGTCCTGGGGCGCTGTGGTGGCCGCCGGCCGCCTGGCGTACTTCCCCGCGGAAGCCATCGACATGTCCCAAGCCGATGCGGGACCGCTCTTCCAGACGGCAGACCTTTTCGAGGAGAAGGGAGCGTTCGACATCGCTGAGTTTGTTTGTGGCGAGTTCGTGCGCAGATTCGGCTACGGCACTAACGGGCCGTTGTATGCCCCAGATGCGAGCCCCAATGTCCGCCATGAGGTTCACGTTGCCTATGCGCTGATGCGTGGAGAGAAGGTTCGGGAATGCATCGTGAATACTTATCGCGAGAACCCGCACCACGGCCGCCATGAACTCTGGCTGAAGCCGCTGATCGAGGTACCCGCGCTGCGCGGTGCATTGTCGGCAAGCGTGCTGCAGGCGCTTTGCCGGACCATGCGTGCCGAGAAGCTTGCGATCACGACACACAATGTTGGCAAGCTGCTCACTGCGCTCCGGCATGTGCCGCACGATGGCTGTGACGTGGAGGTTGACGACGCCCTGTTCGTGGCTGGCATCCTGCCACCGCGGACGGTTCCGACGCCCAAGCCGCAGACCGATGACAACGCACAGCCCGTGACGAACCTGGCTGCACGGATTCACGTGCTGATCAGCCAACGGCAGTTCCAGGAAAGCATGGACAAGGCCAGGGCCGAGCGAGAGGCGCGGAGGATCAGCCAACGCGAATTCGATCGCCAGGCCTGCACCGCTGCAGCTTACCGCGCAGCCTATGGCTACGAGTGGCCGAACCGCGTTGCACTCGCAGTCATGCAGCGCAACGTGGCGGCTGTCCTGCAGATCTTCGACGGGCCGAAGGACTGGAACACAGATTCCAAGCGCGCCCTGCGTGACGAGATCGGCGTCGACGTTCTCCATTGTCCAGCAACGACTCGCCGCCGCCGGCTATTTGAGCTGTGTGGATTCTCGCAAGCCGAACAGGCTGAATGGGAGGCTCACGAGGCCATCGAGAAGGCACAGAAGCGTGCCGAGCGTGAACTGGCTGATGCAATGCGCCAGGCTGAGGCGGCCAAGTACCGGTTGGAAACCGGCCAGGTGATGAGCGGACGCGAGTACGTCGATTTCTGCATTGACGCGGGCTTCTCCCAGCTCATCGACGAGCGCCGCGGTAGTGCAAGACGGTACCTGATCCACGATCCGGTAAAGCGGGCTTCCCGACCGCTGCGCGCCAAGGACGGCACGCTCGACTATGCGCGTGCTCGTCTGGCTCGGGTCGCCGTGCCCGTGGCGCTCGCCGCATGATCGTTTTTCCCCCCGGCCACTGGCTGGGGGCGTCTTCTTCAAATCACTCGTGGATATCCTGAGCATTCGGATTCGTCCGGACGCGACGTTTGCGTTAGCCTTTGGACTACACACAAGCTCTGTTCGCACTGAAGGACGTTCAGTCCGAACCGAGTTTTACCCGCGTCTGCGACGCATCGACCAAGCCGGCATGCCGGCCATCCTTTGCAACTTCCCACAGGGACGATCCCTGTGGGGACGTCTCTTGTGGGCCGCATCCCTGACCCACATGCATCTCCAACCATTGCTGTAGCCGTTTTGGCGCGTGCCCTCCCGGGAAGCGCCATGTCTTGCCCCGCACGCGCGCAATCCTGCGCGCCGCAATTCCGATCATTCCCACTTCCTTCCTGCGACCGGCCTTGGGGCCGTGCTCGCGCTATCCCATTTTCAGGAGCAATCCATGTCCCATCTCGTTCAAACCATGGCTTATGTCGGCGCTACCCCGTGGCACGGCCTTGGCAACCAGCTCGAAAGCAATCAGCCGCTCGAAGTGTGGGCGGACGCTGCTGGCATGAACTGGCGAATCGAGGAAACCGACGTGATGTATCGCGCCGGCTCCCACGATCTCGATCCGATTCATTCGTTCCCCCAACAGAAGGTGCTGTTTCGCTCGGATACCAAGAAGGCACTTGCGACGGTGTCGAAGCGGTACCAGGTGGTCCAGCCCTCGGAAATCCTCGACTTCTACCGCGACCTTACCGAGGTCGGTGGCTACCAGCTTGAAACGGCAGGTGTGCTCAAGGAAGGTCGCAAGCTCTGGGCGCTCGCGCGCACGGGGCAATCGACCAAGATCGCTGGCGTCGACGAGGTGCGCGGCTACCTGCTGCTGGCCACGGCTTGCGATGGCACCTTGGCCACCACCGCCCAGTTCACGTCGGTGCGAGTAGTTTGCAACAACACGCTGCAGATTGCGCTTGGCCGAAACCGCGGCGCCGTCAAGGTGCCGCACCGCAGCCAATTCGACCCGCGCGCCGTCAAGGAAGAGCTGGGCATCGCCATCTCGTCGTGGGATGGCTTCATGGTGCGCATGCATGAATTGGCTGACCGCAAGGTGAGTCAGGTCGAATCGGAACGCTTCTTCCAGCGCTTGTTCACGTACCCGTGGACGAAGCCGGATTCGAACGGTCCCGACAAGGTGAACGAGCGCGGCCTGAAGGCAGTGCTCAATCTCTTCGAGGGCAACGGTCGTGGCGCCACGCTGGAATCGGCGGCCGGGACTGCCTGGGGTCTGGTGAACAGCGTGACCGAGTACGTCGATCACCAGCAGCGAGCGCGCAATGCAGGCAATCGGTTGGATTCAGCGTGGTTCGGTGCCGGCGCTGCACTCAAGCAGCGGGCTTGGGACGCTGCTATCGAGCTCATTGCCTGACGAAATCGTAATTGTTTAGCCCTAAAGCGAACGACGCTCCATGCCGATGTTTGGCGTGGAGGTAGTCGTTTTAGGTCCATAAAGCCCCGGCGATAAGTCCGGGGCTTTTTTTTCGCTCGTTGCCATGATGCTAATTGATTTTTATTCCCGATACCCTCGATGGCTGTTCCGGACCACAGACGCGAAGCGACCTGCGTTTCGTGGCCGCAATGCCTGTCGTAACACGATCAGGACTGACGGGCAGCGAGTCGCGGAGCGACTGATGCAACGGCAGCCAATTGATGTGGCGCATTTCCACAAGGAGCGCTTTCATGAACTCTTTGACGAGTGGCAGAGTCAGCAGGCAGTCCAGGTGGAGTATGACGCGTGGATGGACCAGCGATATGTGCAAGGACCCGCACCCTCAGTGACGCTAAAGCGGGGAAGGGTTGTATTTGATCTAGTACATGGGGCCGTGTACGAAGTGCGCGGCAAGGACGGAAGCGGGCGCATCTTCAGAGTGCAGTTGGCCAATGACTTTCCGTATGTGTCGTTTCGAGATCCCGCCAGCGGCGTTGACTATCCGTGGGTCGGGTTACCTGACGTTTTTACGCAGGCTGAGTTGATGACGCTGCGACGCATGTACTAAAAAAAGCCCGGCAAGAACTGCCGGGCTTTTTGCTTTTGAAAGAGAGGTGTGGAACCGCGCTTTTCGATTTCTTGGGAGGAACATGTTCCTCAACTGATCGCTGGCTCCAACGCTTCGGCGGCAGATTCAGCGACGGTCACCCCCTCCTTTTGTGGGGGCGGAGCGTAACCAACGGACTGGATGCGGGTGATGGTGCCGTCCAGGGCGGCATTCGGGCCAAGGCGGATAGTGCCCGCATAGATGATCCGGCCTTTCACTCGGCCGTTGATCAGCAACGAGGCCCGACCCACGACATCGCCTTCGACCACGCCGTCCACGATGACGTGCTCGCCGTCGACGTTGCCGTGCACCACGCCGCCTGCCGCGATATGCAGTAGGCCTCGGGAAGCGCCAACATTCCCGGTGACCAGCGCCAGGCAGGTAAAGCCATGGTCCGACACAATGTCGCCATGGATGCTCATGCCGGCACGCAGCACGCTGAAGATGGGAGGATTTTCCATGTCGCTCAGAACATCTTGATGTCGGTGGGGGAGTTGGCCTGCTGCGCCGCAGTGTTTCGCGCCGGCGCGGCACTAGTCGGCAGTTGCTGTGCAGTCTTGGCCGGAGCCGGTACGGTCGCAGCCCTCGAAGGTGCTGGTGCAGGTGCTGGCGGGGCTGCAGGTCGCTTCACTATCTCCGCCTTCGACTCCGCCGGTGATCGATCCCGCGCTTGTTCCTCCGGCACCGCGACAGCGGATGCTGCGGAGGCCGGCGCCACTGCAGCCTCGGCGGTTACTGGAATCGCAGCAGACTGAGCAGCTTCGGCCACGGCTACGCTGTCGCTCTTGCGTGGCCATTCATGGCCGCCGCCGGCGGCATTGCGCGCGGAAGCATCGGAAGCTGAATGAAGTGGCTGCACCTGCTCGCTGCCGGCACGCGATTCCCGCTTCCCAATTGATGTGCCAATGGCGAACATGAGCGCCGCGACCGCGACGAAGCCTAGCCCCCATAGCAGCCGGGGATTGCCGTTCAACGCGAACGGGGGAGTTGACGCCTTTGCTGGCGCGGAGGAAGTGCCGCTATAACCAAGATGCGGCGCAGTCGCTGCAACTCCGGCTGTGATATCGATTGTGAGGGGTGGCTGGGCGTATTGAGCATGCAGCTGCTCGATGTCACGCATGTCCATCGGGGGAACTCCGGTGAGAAGAGATCAGTGCGCCGTCGGGGTCGAACTTGTCGGTATCCGGGATGCACAGTTGGTGGATCGCGGTGATGCGCTTTGCTGCGATCTGGATAGTCGTGGCGCGTTGGTCCGGGGAGATGGACCCGCATTCCTGGCTGTAGAGAGTCTCCACGAAGATCCGGTCGAATTGCATCAGCAATCTGAGCAACCGACCGGCGAAGGAATGGGAGACCTTGACCTCCTTTTCCTCGTAGAAGAGCGGAATCTCGACCTGGTCAGTCGTCGAAAGCCAGCTCAGCGCACTGCCATACCACTCCTCCGCGTCGCGGAATGCTTCGTCTAGCGCCTTGACCTTGCCGCCACGCGCCACGACGAACTTGGACGAAGCGTAGTAAAAATGCGCATCCAGGAAGTCGCGCGCGAACTTTGAGCAGTAGGCGTGGAGGGTGGCGGAAGCCGTCGTCGGCGTGAGGCGGCTGAGACGTTCTTCGCTGTTATGTCGCTCAATGGGCTTGAGCCCACTGGCTGATTTCTTGGGTGGATCTTGTTCGGCCATTTTTTCATGTTTTTCGGATGCTCTCTCAGGTTGAAATTGTCTGACACAACCGGGCACCCGATGACTTTGAAAGCTATGGCAAATTGGCGAGCATTCGCATTCCTTGCAGGAATTTTCTGTGCCACAATGCATTCACACCTCGCGTCACTGACGCATCGACCCTGACTCCTGGCGAGTCCATCTTCTGCTTCAAGTCGTGCATTTGCGCACGCGCCGACTGGTTGGCTACCAGTGTGGATCTTCCTTGTGCTAAGTGTTTTCGCCGAACACTTCCCTCATCAGCTCGTAATACGCGTTCTCGCGGTGCCTCCTTGTGAGTGCCACGCGATGGACACCGTTCGAGCCCGGGATCATGTGGAGCTCTCTCTCAAAGGCCCCTCCCGGGCAGAACGGCTGCCGTCGAGCCGATCCGTGAACCTGCGGCCGAACCTGTGGGTTCGCGAAATGGGTTGCTGTGCAGCGTGACCATGCTGCACGAGGACGACTTTACGTCCTCAGCATCGAGTAGCGCGCATTAGCGTGCCGCTCCCTCAGTGCCACGCCCCCGGAAGGGGCGTGGCATTGCAGGTTCTGATATCAAAGCTCGCTGCCGGCGCAATCCGGAGCGGGCTTTTTTCGTTTCTGGCGCGCCTCTCGCGCCGCCAGTCATTTGGAAGCCTGCGAGTCACGCTTCCTCAATTCCGCAACGACCCAGCGCGGGGCCGACACAGCCCAGCGCCTTCGGGAGCATGCTGCGTCCATCCTGGCCGACGTCGTTCTCTTTCCTGAAAGGAGAAAGGACTACCATGCATGCACCCATCACCTACAGCGAACCTGGCGGACGCCGCAGCCTCCTGGAGGAGCGGCCCACACGGCCACCGATCATCGGCAAGATCCGGCCCGGCATCAAGGTCCTGACCAAGGCCGCACGCGAGAAGCCTGAAGCTGTCAAAATCCATGACCGGATGTTGGCGCAGGGGCAGGGATTCGAGCGAATCGGGGCAGAGATTTCCCGGGCAACCGGCATCAAAACGCCCCTTGTTCCGAAGAACGTGCCGTGGTTCACTTGCCGCGGCTCGGACTTCGCCAACCCGGCAGTGGCTGAAGACATCGTGCAGCGCTACGGCGAGGACCGTGGCGACGGCAACGGCTTCCGTCTTTGGCGTTTCCCGGTCATCTTCGCGTTCGACGACTGGTTGAGCAATATGCCCAATCAGCTCGTGGCATGGACGCAGAGCGGTCGTCAGTTCTTCTCGGAGTACGGGCCCGACGGCAGGCGCTACTGCAAGATGTACGCACCCCCCGTGCGCGACGCTCGCGCCAATCGCGCGAAGCGAACCTGGGGCGGCCGCACCATCATCCTGCGCCAGGACGACGATATCCCTGACGGCATCTGCGATCCGCACATGTGCCCGCAGTACCAGGATGGGAATTGCAACCTGTCAGCCAGTTTCTACTTCGCGCTGCCGAGCATTTCCGGCCTTGGCCTTATCGAAATGCCGACAACCTCAATTTATGTCCTGCAAAAGGCTCACGCCGCCATGCAGACCGTTGCGTTGGCGCGCGGCAGGCTGGTGGGCGTCAAGTTCTGGATGGCGAAGCAGGAGGTGGAGATCAGCCGTATCGATGATAGCGGAAGGGCCGTGCGCCAGATGCAGTGGCTCATCACGCTGGACGCCGAGATCGATATCGCTGCCCTGCTGGACGGGTCGGACCGACGTGCGCCGGCACTCGAGTTGGCGACGCAGGCGGTTGCTGCGTTGGAAGACGAGTTGCATCCAGCGGAGCAGACGCCGCTGCCGGACAATGAACCGCCGCAGCAGTCTCAGGTTGTTGATGCTCCAGCGGCGAATGCACTGCCCGTCGACGGCGAGGACCTGGAAAGTCAGTTCGAGGATCTGATGGCGCGTTTGGGCCTGGCCAATCAGGAGGGCCGGGCACAGTTCCGCATCTACGCCTCTGCCACTTTCGGGCGCGGCTGGACCAAGCGTGACCAGGACGTTCGCCAACTGCTCGGCGAAATGCGCACAGCGCTGACCAATCCGCTCGCGTTCCGCGAGCAGGTCTCCGCGATCGCTGCCGAAGTCGCACCGTAACGCTGGCCTTGTGCCGGCATGTCTAGGGGAAGCCGTATGGCTTCCCTTTTCCTTTTGCCGAACGCCGGCACATTCCCTTGGAGGTCATACCATGCACAATGAAGGCGATAGCCTGCTTGTCGCGCATTTCTCGGATCTGCACTATTCCCCTGGCCATCTCGCAGAGGCCGATCGCTGTTTCGGCTTTGCGGTCGATCATGCAATTGCCGCCGGCTGTCAGGTTGGCGTGGTATCGGGGGATTCCACCGACCACCGCCTGGATGCGCACACGCCGGCACTCTCGGCGCTGGCACGCCGCGTTCACCAACTGACTGGGCACATGGCCGTTCTTATGCTGCAAGGCACGTATAGCCACGAGCCCCCGGGCACGCTGGACCTGTTTCGCCTCATCGGCGCACAGTACCCGGTCTATGTCGCGGATCGCATCCATCAGGTTGCGCTATGCGCCGGACGGTTCGTGCCGTCGGCGGGGCCGGTCTTTGACACTGCCGAGATCGGCGTGCTGGTAGCACAGCATGGCATACCGGACGTGGTGTTCACCTGTGTGCCCACGGTCAATAAGGCCGTGTTGGCGGCTGCGGCTGGCGTGGCGAGTGCTGCCACGGCAGTTGGGGATCACCTGGCCGATTATCTGAAGGCGGCGGGCACTGTCAATCGCCAATGGCGATCGCGGGGCGCGCGTACGATCGGCGTTTCCCACGGTACCGTCAACGGGTGCCAGACCGAGCACGGGGTGCCGATGGCCGGATTCGACCACGAATTCACCATTGGTGCGCTGTTCGACGCCGACTGCGATGCCTTCATGCTTGGGCACATTCACCGCGCCCAGCAATGGGCGCAGGAGGGCAGGGTGGTGGCCTATCCGGGCTCCATCGGGCGCTTTCATTATGGTGAGATTGGGGAAAAGGGCTACCTGCGGTGGCAAATTGCTCCCGGCCGGGCCGAGGCCTCGCTGGTGGCGACACCGGCGCGCCAGACCGTCTGCATCGACTTCGATGGCCCACCGGATATGGCGCAGCTGACCGAGATGGCCACCGACGCTGCCGACAAGTTCGTTCGCATCCGTTGGACGGTCAATGAGGAGCACCGCCAGCTTGTGGACCGGGAGGCCATCACGGCTCTCTTTGGCGCCAGTGCCGAGGTGAAGCTCGAAGCCCGGGTGCTACCGGCAGTTCGCAGCCGGGCCGAAGGCATCAGCCGGGCAGCAACGTTGCCCGAGAAGCTGGGACGCTGGTGTGAGTTGACAGGTGTTGAGGCCAATCCGCTCATGGACAGCCTCTCGATGCTTGAAACACTCGATGCGCAGTCGATAGCCGATCGCGTGCTGGCGGATCTTGCTGCTGATCCGGTGCCACCCGCACTTGATGTTTTCCCACCCGAGCCCGTGTTGCCACCGGTCCTAGCGGCGCTGGTTGGCATGGAGCTGGAAGATGCGGTGCCGCCAGTCTCAAAGATGGAACCGGACGCCAAGCCGGCATCGTCGCCAACCGCCCCGGCGATGGACTGGCTGACTGACGATCTCTTTGCGTAGCGATACGCCCACACCTTAGAACATGAGCCATGTTCCGACAGCCCTAGCGGCTGTCGAAACCCGGTTTTCCCCGCGTCCTCGACGCATCGACCCCGCAGTATCCATCCTCTTTCTATCTACCCAGACGGGTGCTTCCCGTCTGGGGCGCACTCCGTCCTTTTCCAGGAGTGCATCATGATTCTGTACCACGCCGGTCCCGACTGGCTGTTCGTTGAAGAAACGTGCATGGACCGCTCGGTGATGGCCAAGCGCCTGGCCGACGCCCATGACTTTACCCAATGCATGCTGTATGAGCCGTTTGGCCAAGGCCGCGGCACTGTGATCGCCAAGCGCGGTCACATGCTGGTCCTGGCGCTTGGTGAGGTCGGCCGAAACACCTTCTTTGCCGTGGCACCTTCCAAGGAGCTACAGGACCTGATCTGGTCAGTGTCCAACGGCTTGGCTTCCCAGTGGAGCCAACTGGAACTCAGGGCCATCACCGGCCTTGGGGATTGGCCAGCGGTGCTCAAGATGGCCGCCGGCGAGTTTGCCGCAGCGCGACGCTCCCTGGAGCGCGCAATCGCTGGCAAGCCGGAACGCGATGTCCCGGTCGTTGCCGAGATGCCGGTGTTTGACGACAACGTCATGGAAATGCCGTCGGATTACCTTCACTCCTTCAACGGTACGGAGGTGTCCGAATGCGTCCACTGAAACTGATGCTCACCGGATTCTATGGGATCCGCGACGGCATGAAGCGCGATAGCGTCACGGTGGACCTGACGACGCTGCCGGGTGGCCTGATCGCCCTGGTTGGCCCTAACGGGGCTGGCAAGACCACGATCATGGACAACCTGCACCCGTTTCCCATCATGCCGAGCCACGCAAGCAAGATGTCGGCCGACGCGTTCTCGTACTGGGACCATCTCTGCGCCCCGCGCGCGGAGAAGGATCTGGAGTGGGAGCACGGTGGCAAGACGTATCGCTCCGCGTTCGCGTTCCGCAATCCTGGAAAGAGCCGCAAGGCCGAGTACTACCTGTTCGAGAAGGACGCTGAAGGTGACTGGAAGCCGCTGCAATTGGCTGACGGTACGCTGTCGGACGGCAAGGCGGACACCTACAGCCGGTGTCTGGAGGCCGTGCTCGGGTCTCCCGAGGCGTTCTTCACCAGCGTGTTTTCCGCCCAGAACCGGCGCCCGCTCGCCAGCTACCAGGCCGGCGAGATCAAGAAGCTGCTCGCCGAGCTGCTCGGGATCGAGCACCTGCGTGACCTGTCCGCGAAAGCGGGCGAGGTTGCCAAGCTGCTCACCCGCTCGCTGGATATCCTGCAGCGCGACGTGTTGACCCTCACGGGAAAGCGCGATCGGGCCGCGGTGGTTGCCAAGGAGATCTGGCAGGTCGGCGAAACCCTGGATACCCAGCGCGAGGCCCGGGACGTGGAGACGGCCAAGGGTGCAAAGCTGATGCAGGAGCGCGCGACGCTGGCTGCGAAGCAGGAGGCCAATGTCGGTACCGAAGCGCGGTTGCGGGAATTGAGCCAGCGCAAGGGCGAGTTGGACCAGCGTGCGGTATTGCTGACCAGCGACGAACAGGCGGCTGCCGGCCGTGCTGCGGCGCGCCGACGCGATCTGGATCGAAACGCGGCAAGCCACCGCGCCGTGCTGGCGGAGGCCTCGGCGATCGAATCTGCCGCCGGCGAGCGGGATGCCTTGCAACTTGCAATCGGCCGGAAGCAGGCGCAACTGGCCAGCCAGCAGGCGACTGTGGAAAAGCTCGATGCGGTGCAGGTCGAGCACGCGGCGCTGAGTTCCGAGCTCAAGGGCCTGGAACAACGCGGTGCCTCGGCGGCACAGTTGGTCAAGTCGCTCAAGCTGCAGGCAGACGTCATCGAGACGGTTCCTTGCCGGAACGACCCGATGCACGCCACCTGCCCGTTGCTGGCACAGGCGCGCAATGCCAAAGCCGGTCTCAATGAGCAGGCAGTGACGGTGGAGGCGCTTCGAGATAGCTATCGCAGGAAGCAGGCGCAGGCGCAGTCGATGCAGGACACGCTTGGGGAGCGCACCAAGGCGCGGAGTGCTTTCACCGCATTGCTGTCCGACCTGGAGCGCGATCAGCAATCGCTGCAGCGCCTGACGGCCCTGGCCGCCAGGAAGCCCATGCTGGACGCCGCACGTGAAGGGCTGGCGCAGGTCGATCGTGATCTGACAGCCTTGGCTGAGGAGGAAGGCACCCGCGCAGACCGCCACAAGCGGGATGCCGCGGATGTGCAGGCCCAGCTCGACGCGGTGCACAGGGAACTGGCAACGCTGGCCACAGAGGATGTGACCGGCATGCTGGCCCAGATGGACCGCCAGATCGCTGCCAGCCGGGAGGCTGGCGCTGCCATCGCCGGCCGGATCGAAGCATTGATCCGGCAGGAAAGCACGCTGGTGGCCGAGCGCGAGCGCCTGGATGTCGAGCTTGCCGGCTTGCCGGCAGCGGAGGCCAAAGCGCAAGCGCTGTCCGACCAGATCGCGCAGTGGAAGCTGTTGGCAAAGGGCCTGGGCAACGATGGCGTGATCGCGTTGTCCATCGATGACGCGGGCCCGGCCATCACGCAAATCGTCAATGACCTGCTGCTGGCCTGCTATGGGCCGCGATTCACCATCGCGATTCAGACGCAGACGGAGCTGGCCAACGGCGAGAAGCGGGAAGGCTTTGCCATCGACGTGATTGACGCCGACAACGACAGCACGAAGGACTTCTCCGTGATGTCAGGGGGACAGAAGATCTGGATCAACGAGTGCCTGACCCGCGGAATCGCCCTGTACCGGGCGCAGGACACAGGACAGGCGTTCCAGACCCTCTTTACCGACGAAGCCGATGGACCGTTGGACACCGAGCGTAAGCGTGCCTTCATGCGAATGAAGCGCGAAGTGCTGCGACAGGGCGGGTACGAGCGTGAATTCTTCATCTCCCACACGCCGGACCTGGTCGACGAAGCCGATGCGGTGATTGACGTCGTGGCCTTGGCTGCCCAGTAGTTCGCACCAACCCCTTTATAGCCATGCCCGTCGCCCCGAAAGGGACGCGGGCATTCTTCTTTTGTATGAGGAGCAATGATGGAATGCATCAACGACGCGATTCTGAGTGAAGAGCAGGATGGGGCGGTCGGCCGGGCGATCGAGCTGGGCAAGCGGCAAATCGAACAGGAAATCGCCGAGGGCCGGATCCCCCCGACTGTGACGGACTTCGCCAAGCTGCACGACTTCGTGGATGCCAACGAGTTTGGCGGGCTTTGTGAGGATGATGGCGAGTGGAACCGTCTTTTCCCGCGCACCAGTGCAGCTGAGGAGGATGTCTTATGCGAGGCAGCCAACCGCGTGCAAGCTGCGTTGAGCCAGTGGCTGACCGCCGGCTCGGACCGGAATGGATTGTTGGTCGAGAAGCTGGTCGAAGATGCACTGAACGCTGCGTGTCTGGCAGTACAGGACGGCCTCAAGGTGACGGCTGGTGACGTTGCAGGCGTGTTCTTCTCGGGTTCGCAGAAGGAAGCCTTTCAGGCCATGTTTGCGCGCTACGTTCTCTGCGAGATCTCGTGCTTGTCTGAGGACGAAGGGGATTGACCCGCTTGGGGCTACATCGTGCTCCGTACCGGTATCAATCGCTTCGTGCGTGTTGTAGAATCGTTGCACTTCTCGCGTCTCTGACGCATCGACCTTGCTGGTTCGCCAGCACAGCTTTTTTCTTTTCCCATTGGGGCTTTGTCCCTATGGGCGAGGCTCCGTCTTCATAGGAGTCTTGCCATGCTGATTCAATCTCGCACGTCCGGCGCAGCGGTCCTCGCAATCGTTGCGGTGTTTTTCGTTGCGCTTTACTTCGTAGTCACCGCACCCGGCGGTGATCTTCCCCGACCCCAGTTGTTCGGCTGCGGCTTTATGGTGGCCTTGATCGGCACCCTGTGGCTCACGCTACGCTTGCGCAGCCTGCGCAAGACCCGGAGCCTCATGAAGCTTGTCCGCTCCGGCTGGCAATAAGCCTGGCCCATCTCGTTCATCGCCCTCTTCGGAGGGCTTTTTTTGTGTGCCGAGCATGTTCAACAGCTTGGGGGTGAAAGTCCCCTGTCCAACCTGATGGTGGTGAAGGACTAGTGAAGCGCAAGGGCGTCGTCGTGAGGCGGGGTCTGAAAGAAGCGCGTAGCAAAGCCATGACCTGACGAACAGAAACCAGATATAAGGCCTGCCCGGCCGGACGAGCGGGCAAATGATCGCGAAGTCCATAGCCATCAAGGACCGGGGTGGTAAATCTGGCAGGTGTGTGGTGAAGGCGGTTGGACTTACCTCGGGAGGTCTGCCTGGTGTCCTGGAATCAGGACTGAGTGGCTCGCGAGGGCCGCTGACCGCTCGGCAGGAGTCAGCAGACGGCGTAGTACGGTGGAAACACCGGAAGGCCTGAACGGCATGGAGTGGCAAGTAAGCCGGAAAACTCGCAATGGAAGAGCAGCAGAAAACGCTTAGCGGCCTTGATCTCGGGGATATGGGTGAAGCCCAGACGCCTTGCCGTCGAGGGGCTGAATCCAAGGCGGCGAACCCCGAGACTGAAAGCCCGTCGGCTAGTGACCGACTGATGGAAGAGATTTGTGAGCGAGAGAATTTAAAGTTAGCTCTAAAGCGAGTGAAGGCAAACAAAGGGGCGCCGGGCGTGGACGGCATGACAGTTCACGAGTTGCCGGCGTTCCTGCGGGAGCAATGGCCAAGCATCCGAGCAGCGCTCCTTAGCGGCTCATACCGGCCTTTGCCTGTCAGGCGAGTCGAGATTCCCAAACCGGATGGGGGCGTGCGCAAGCTCGGCATCCCTTCGGCGCTGGACCGGTTCGTTCAGCAGGCGGTGTTGCAAGTGCTGCAGAGGCAGTGGGACCCAACCTTTTCCGAGTCCAGCTACGGCTTCCGTCCAGGGCGTTCGGCACATCAGGCTGTTGCCCGAGCGCAGCGCTACCTTCAGGCGGGGAACACGTGGGTTGTGGACCTCGACCTGGAGAAGTTCTTTGATCGGGTGAATCATGACATTCTGATGTGCCGTGTCGCAAAGCGAGTTAGCGACAAGCGACTTCTGAAGCTGATACGCGCGTTCTTGACAGCCGGCGTGTTGGAAAACGGGCTGGTTGGGGCAACGGTCGAGGGAACGCCGCAAGGCGGCCCCCTCTCGCCGTTGCCTTCCAATTTGTTGCTTGATGACCTTGACCGTGAACTGGAGCGACGGCGCCTATGCTTTGTTCGCTATGCAGATGACTGCAATGTCTATGTGCGCAGCGAACGGGCCGGGAAACGGGTGATGGAGGGTCTTAAGGCCTTTCTAACCAAGAAGCTCAGGCTGACGGTAAACGCCGCGAAGAGCGCAGTTGCGCGCCCAGACCAACGGAAATTCTTGGGTTTTACCTTCCTCCTCGGAGCCAAGTCGATTCGGCGGGCCGTATCGCCGTCGGCGCTGTTACGGTTCAAGGACCGGGTGCGATCCATAACCCGTCGGTCACGCGGTGTAGGCCTCGACCAGATAGTTGACGAAGTCCGGCGCTACTTGATCGGATGGCGCGGCTACTTTGGCTTCGCGGAAACCCCTAGCCTGCTTCGTGACCTCGATTGCTGGGTGCGCAGACGCCTGCGCTGTTTTGTCTGGAAGCAATGGAAGCGTAGTCGCACCCGCTTTGCCGAGATGGTCGCCCGTGGTGTTAAAAAGGACCTTGCAGCGAAAGCTGCCGGGTCTCCACATAGTCACTGGCGCCTAAGCCTTGCACCTGGTATCACGATTGCGCTGCCCAACAGCTACTTCGATTCTCTTGGCCTTCCGTCGCTAGGTCCACGCCGATCAACCAAGCCGAACCGCCGTGTACGGACCCGTACGCACGGTGGTGTGGGAGGGGTCGGGCCGTGAGGCCTGCCCCTATCCCGATTGCCTCTTACCTGGAGTAGCTCAATGGGCCTGATGGTGGTGATCGCCCATCGAGGGAACATCCTTCGATGGCATAGAAGCGCCCGCGCAAGCAGCGGGTCTCCTGCGTGTGCTGGCTGACGAGGTCGTGGCACGGCTTCCCATGCTTGAGCCTGGCCAATCTGTTCGCCTTGACCCGCGATCTGGAGTGTGCGCGGTGGCGACATTCACGCCTGCATGACGCGGCTTCTCTCTTTCAATTGCTTGCAGGCTTCGGCCTGTTAGCTTCAATTCCTCAGACAATGGAAAAAATCATGATTCCGGCGGATAAGGCCGCCAAGCTGTTGCCCCGTGGCAAGAAGGTGCACACGTTCTTCAAAGTCTTCGGCTGGATGGGGGCGGACGTTGATCGTGAAAAGGTGCTGGCGGCATTTGAGTCAGCTAAGGAGGTCGAGATTTCGGCCGACGCCGCATGCTTCAACCATCACCTTGCCGTTGTGATGGACGGCATGCGGACCTACATCGACACCAACCAAACCGCGCTTCGCAAGCTGCATCCGCAGCTCGCTGGTGCGTGACGGGGGAGGGATCGATGGACCTGATCGTCAGCATTTGTCTGAATGCCCCGGCGTTCGATGGCTCTGACGGCCCGGCAGAGGCGGCCCGCCGGCTTCGCCAGCTGGCCGGTGAAATCGAAGCCAATGTTCGGGATTTCTCGGCTTGCGCCGAAGGGCAGCGGATTGCGGGCTCCCCGGACGACTGCAGCTGCATCGCATACCTCGCAGACCTGTAGCCAATCATTCTGTCAACCAACCCATGGGGGCACGCCCCTATGGGGGTGCCCTATCCAAATAGAGGGGTACCATGCAAGCCATTTCTCTCTTTCCCGTTGGGACCCTCGATCCTATCGAGGACCGTGCAGACCAGGCCATCCTGGCCATCCGCCAATTGCTCGAGGCCGGGCATCCGCTGGTCATCGCCTACAGCGGCGGCAAGGACAGCAGCATGGTGGCCGCACTCGCACTGCATGCAGCGGTGCTTCACCGCGCTGCCGGCGGCAACCCGCTCATAGTGGTCACGACTGGTGACACGCTGGTGGAGTCTCCGGAGGTGACGGAGCATTACCGCTGCGAGCTGGGGCGCATGCGTGTGTTCGGCAAGCGGCACGGCATCAAGGTGCAGACGGGCATCGTCCAACCCGCGATGGCCGCAACCTTCCAGATAAAGGTCCTGTCGGGCCGGGCGCTTCCGAGCTTTCCTGGGACGCACGGCGACTGCAGCACCGACCTGAAAATCGGTCCACAACGGGCCTTCCGGCGGGGCCTCTTCCGCTCCCTGGCTCAGGAAGGGCACGCCGAACCTGTGACGCTGCTCGGCACGAGGTACGGGGAAAGCACGAGGCGGAACCTCGCCATGCGCCAAAGGGGCGAGTCAGCGGCTCGGCCGGCGCGCAATCCAGATGGCGACCTGGTGCTCAGTCCGGTCTGCCACTGGCAGGACGACGATATCTGGGAGGGAATCGCGCTTTACGGCAGCGGCGCGCGCCCAGGCTACTCCGACTTCGAGGACATGCGCCGGATCTACGCGCATGCGGTGGGCACCTCCTGCGCCGTCGTCGCTGACGCGATTCTTTCCGGAGGCGGCGGCTCACGGCGCCAGGGCAAATGTGGCGCACGACTGGGATGCCACGTTTGCCAAATGGCCGAGGACAAGAGTCTGGCCAACATGGTGGAGTACGACGCGCGCTATGCCTACGCCGCGGGCCTGCAGCAGTTGAACCGGTTCATTCGCAACACCCGCTTTGACTGGGGCCGTCGCCACTGGGTGGGTCGAACCATTCGAGGCGGGTTCATCAAGGTCCAGCCGGACACCTACCATCCGACGATGGTGCGGGAACTGGTGCGGTACATGCTGCAATTGGACTACGACGAGCAGTGTCGCGCTGAGCAAGCCGGCGAGCGCCCGAAGTTCGAGCTCTTGCCGCTGGATATGCTGGTGGCCGTCGACGCGCTTCAATCACTAAACGGGCTGGCCAGGCCGTTCGCCGCCTGGGCAGATTGGCGGGATATCCGCACGCGTGGTGTCAGGTACGACATCCCGGACGTGCCACTGTTCGCGCAGACCGCGGTGCCGCAGGCGCGTTTCCTGCATGTCGGGGAGGGCTGGGACGACACGTCGGCCGCTGCGGAATGGACTGGTCTGCGCGACCCCTACCTCGAAAGCTTCACAGCGGATTCGGCGTGTGGACCGGAGATTCAGTTCACAGCTGCCGGTCGTGCAATCTGGGCGCTACCAACCGATCAGCAGTTCTCGGTGGACCCGGAAGCGGCGCTGCTGATTTCCGAGTTCGAGCTAGACCGATTGCTGCAGACCCATGATGCTGGCGTGGCACCCGGCCAGGTCGTCTACGGCTACCGGTGGTATGCGCAGTACGGCTGCCTCACGCTGTCGCATTCACAGCGCGCCGAGCACGACGAAATCGCGCGGCGCACCGCCTACAAGGATCGCCTCGGGCTGACCCTTGAGTATGACGTCGGGGCCTTGCAGAAGCGGGCATTGCACTTCGAAGACCTACCGCCGGCGGGACAGGCGGCGTGGCAGCAGGTCGCGACGCCGCAGCATTCGCTGTTCTGAACCGTTAACATGTAGAAAAGCCCCGAATCGCGAGATTCGGGGCTTATTCTTTTGCTAATCGGAGCCGGTGCGATTACAGAGCGGCGTCCTTCAGCTTCTTCATCGCGCGAACCTTCACCTTCACGCTGGCCGGTTTGGCGGCAAACCATTGGTCCACGCCCGTGAACGGATTTTTGCCGAAGCGCTTTTTCGTGGCCGGAACCTGGATGGCCGAGACCTTGAACAGGCCGGGGAAGGTGAATTCGCCGGCGCCCTTCTTGTGGATCGCGCTCACCATGGTGTTTTCCAGGTGGGCCAGGACGGTTTGGACGGTCTTCTTGTCCAGTTGTGAACGGTTGTCTAAAACCGACACTAAACGGCGGCGCGGCTTAAAGATGCGGAGCAACTCCTGAATTGCAGGACTGTCTCGAGGTCTTCTGATTTGATATTGAAGGTTGTCACCGGGCGCGTCGGAGCGAGCCCGTAGGGCGAGTGCAGACGCGCCCGGTGCCGGCATTCCGCAAGGTGGTGACGTCGCAGTAGGGATGCGGTAAAAGGTTGGCTTTACCGCCGAAAAGAAACAGGCACGACACCGGTCCAAACCGCCAAGTTCATCCCGATGTCGTGCCCCACTCGTGCCAAGGGCGCGCGTGCCGGGCCAGTATGGCACGGCTCGCCCATCCCGTCGAGGCCGCTTCGGCATAACGGGGGGATTGCCGATGCCGGCCACGGGCCGCCTCTTTGTGTGCGCCCATTGCCGGGCGCAGGTCATTGTTTGCCGCCGCTGCGACCGCGGTCAGATCTACTGCAATGGCGGCTGCTCGCAAACAGCGCGCCGCGCCAGCCTGCGCGAGGCCGCTCAGCGCTATCAACGCAGCCGCCGCGGCCGCTTGGCCCACGCGGAGCGGATGCGCCGCTACCGCTGTCGCCAAAAGAAAGTGACGCATCACGGTTCCGCCGCGCAGGCCGCCGATGCTCTACTGCCGCTGACCTTGACGACGCCGGCCAGAGCACCGGCGCCCGCTGGCGCCTCAACCCCTGTGCCTGAGCATTGCCACTTCTGCCGTTGCACATATTCGGGCTTTGTCCGCCTCGGACCACTGCGTCGTCGGGTCTTCCGTGATGTTCGTACGACTGACCGCACAGGACACGACCCATGACCATTGGAGTAGAACTTGAAGCCCAGATCCTGCGTTACTACCACGTCGAGAAATGGCGCGCCGGCACCATCGCGCGCCAGTTGCATGTGCACCGCGACACCGTCCAGCGTGTGCTGGCGCAGGCCGGCCTGCCCAGGATTGGCAGCGTGCAGCGGCCGTCGCAGATCGACGCCTACCTGCCATTCATCCATGAGACGTTGAAGAAGTTCCCGTCGCTCACGGCCAGCCGCCTGTATGCGATGGTGACCGAACGCGGCTACCGCGGGAGCCAGCACCACTTCCGGCACATGATCGCGCTGCACCGGCCGCGCCCACAGCCGGAAGCCTATCTGCGTCTGCGTACCTTGCCCGGTGAACAAGGGCAAGTCGATTGGGGTCACTTCGGCCATCTGCAGATCGGCCGCGCACGCCGGCCGCTGATGGCCTTCGTGATGGTGCTGTCGTGGTCGCGGCAGATTTATCTGCGCTTCTACCTCGATGCCCGCATGGACAGCTTCCTGGCCGGCCATGCCGGTGCCTTCGAAGCCTGGTCCGGCCTTCCCAGGGTCCTGCTCTACGACAACCTGAAGAGTGCCGTGCTGGAACGCCAGGGCGATGCGATCCGTTTCCATCCGACACTGCTCGCGTTCGCGGCGCATCACCGCTACGAGCCCCGGCCGGTTGCCGTCGCCCGTGGCAACGAGAAGGGGCGCGTCGAGCGCGCCATCCGCTATGTACGCGAGAGCTTCTTCGCCGGACGCACCGTGACCGACCTCGATGAGCTCAACGCCCAAGCCGCCCATTGGTGTGCGGGACTTGCGGCCGATCGTCCCTGCCGGGAAGAACCCACGATCAGCGTACGCGAGGCCTTCACTCGTGAGCAACCCAGCCTGCTCGCCTTGCCGGAGAATCCCTATCCATGCGAACTGCAACTGGCCGTCAAGGTCGGCAAGACACCGTATGTGCGCTTCGATCTGAATGACTACACGATCCCGCATACCCACGTGCGACGCACGCTCACCGTGCGGGCCAGTCCCCGGCAGGTACGCATCCTCGATGGCGCGGAGCTGCTCGCCACTCATGAGCGCAGTTACGATCGCGGCGCGCAGATAGAGAATGCCGCGCACATCAACGCCTTGGTCGAACGCAAACGCGAAGCCCGCCACCATCGCGGACTTGACCATCTGGCTCGGGCGGCGCCGGCCAGCCAGGCGCTGCTGCAGCGCGCAGCGGAACGGGGCGGCAATCTGGGCAACATCACCACCCACCTGCTGCGGCTGCTCGACCGTTATGGCGCCGCTGAACTGCAAGCGGCGATCGAGGAAATCCTCGCCAGCGATGCGGCGCCTCACCAGAATCCGGTGCGCCTGGCGCTGGAGCGCCGGCGCGAGGCGCGCCAGGCACCGCCGCCCGTGGGCATCCATCTACCTGAACACGTCCGGCACAAGGACAAGCTGGTGATACCCCACCGCCTCGACATCTACGATCAGATCACGGGAGATGCCAATGAACACGCCTGAGAACCTGCAAAGCCGTGCGAACGCCTTGCGCCTACATGGGCTACTGGCGCACTGGCCGGAGGTCGCCGACGCCGGCTGGGTGGCGCCGCTGCTGCAATGGGAAGAAGAGGAGCGCTCGCGCCGCTCGCTGGAGCGACGCATCCGGGATGCCCGCCTGGGCAACTTCAAGCCCTTGTGCGACTTCGACTGGGCCTGGCCGACGCGCTGCGACCGGGCCGCCGTCGAAGAATTGATGTCGCTGGAGTTCGTCAAGGACTCGGCCAACGTCGTGCTGATCGGCCCGAACGGCGTCGGCAAATCGACCCTGGCGCTGAATCTGGCCTATCAGGCGCTCGTCCAAGGGCACACGGCGCTGTTCACCACCGCCGGCCAGATGCTCGGCGAGCTGGCCGCCCTCGACAGCGATTCGGCCTTGCGTCGACGCCTGCACCGCTATGCCTCGCCGGACGTGCTGGTCATCGACGAGGTCGGCTACCTGTCGTACTCGAACCGACATGCCGATCTGCTGTTCGAGCTCATCAGTCGCCGATATGGCGCCACCAGTACGGTGGTTACAACAAACAGACCATTCGCCGAATGGTCTGAGGTGTTCCCGAATGCCGCCTGCGTCGTCTCGCTGGTTGACCGACTGGTGCATCGTGCCGAAGTCATCGCGATCGAGGGCGAGTCGTATCGCGTCAAGGAAGCGCGTGAGCGGGCCGATCAGCGAGCAAAGAAACGCAGCGTGGCCCGGGCGGAGAAAAAGCCATCATGACGCATCTGCACCTGCCTTCAGGCATCACCAACGGCCTGGACTTCCTGATCCCAGACAACTGGTCCCCAGAACAGGCCCTCGCCGTCGTCGAACTCATCGACGATCTACGCGAGCGGATCTGCGCGCACTACCAGCTCGCGCTACATGACCTGCTGAGTGCGCAGCGCTCGCCCCCCGAGAAAGGCCTCGACGATCCGTTCTAACCAGCACCGTCCCTTCCAAACTGCAAGGGGCCGCACGCGGCCCCTTGCTTACCCAACCATACGCCACCATTTACTGTCGCTTTTACACCGCCGTCAACACCAGTTCGGTCTGGGCGATCAGGTGGGCGAGGAGGCTCGACTTGTTGAACGTGTCCTTCAGCGGCTTGGCTACCGGTGCGGCCGCGGCAGCCTTCTTGGCAGGAGCCGCTTTCTTTGCGGGGGCGGCCTTCTTAGCCGGAGCAGCCTTCTTCGCTGCGGTCTTCGTTGCAGTCTTTGCTACAGGTTTCGCTTTCGTGGCCATGGTCGTGTCTTGGTAGATTTATGCGCGCCTGACAGCGTTTGAGGGTGTGGCGCACCGGCGAAGAATAGCAAAATCGGCCGCCTACGCAAGAGGGTAGGCCGATTTTCGAAAGCGCAGCAGGCGGCTCGATCAGCATACCCTCAGCGAGCCGGATGCGCGGCGCATCCGGCTTGCCGCCGCTCGAGGCAAGTTCGCTAGCTAGCGCTCGGGTCCTGCGCCAGAGCGTGAGCCACCGAGTCCAAGGTCGCGGCAATCCGATCGCAGGTTCGATTGCTGGCCAGCCCCAACGTCTGGCTGACTTCATCGCGAGAATGGCCCGCCAAGAGTTGCCGGCGGCAGAAGGTATTGCGCAACGTACGCGGGCTTGGCTCAGCGCCGACGAACCCAATATCTGCGAGCGCTGTGGCCACGATGCGGCCGAAACTCATGTCGGTAACCGGTCGGCCATCCGGAGTAAGCGTGAACAGCAAATCGCCGTCGACGGGGAGGGTTGCGCGCCGTGCGCACCAGGCCCGCAGTATCGGTACTGCGAACCTGCCTATGTGCACCGTCCGCGCGTCTCGCGGGCCATGGGTGCGCACGACCAGGTAGGGCGGGATCGCGTCCGCCCACAGATCCGCCACGCGCGCTGCGCGGGCTTCCCCCGCTGTGATACCCATACCGAGGAACGCGGCGACGATCGCGCGGCTGCGCAAACCGGCCAAATCTTCAGGGATCGACCGGAGGTAGGCCTGCAACCGCGCGTCCTCGGCTTCGGTCAGGAACAGGGGCGCCGGCTCCTGATCTGGCCAGCGCTCCGCGGAGAGCAGGGCGGCGGCGGGGTTGTCCAGCCGTACGCCGGTGAACACCAGATGCCGGCACAACCGGTCCAGCAGCTTCACATACCGCGTGCGCGTGGCCTGGGAGTAGGCGCGACCATCAGGTGTTTGCCAGAACGCGTCGATATCGGCTGCGCCAAAAGAGACGATGGTTGCGCCCTTGGCCATCAGATGCCGGCGGAAATGCTCGAACATCGCCTGATGCTGGACGATCGAGCGTGCCGAGAAGGGGCGGCGATCGGCGCCAGCCGCCTCACGGGCCTGCCAGTCACGGTAGGCCAGGGTTGGATTGCTGAGCCAGAGGGAGTCCATGTGTACCATGCCCGCAGTTATATACTGAATTTGGCGCATCCCACACCCCTCCACCGCTACGCGGCGGATATCGCTTGCAGGCAAAGGGGTCAGAACCGCGGCGGCCCATAACGGTTGCGGCGTGCGGCAAGCCTTGCGCGGGTGCAGGCATAGCGAGGGTAGGCGGCATCCAGCATGTCGGCGATCCGCTCCAAGCGGTCCTCCTGCGAGAAGCAGCACGCGAGGCATTCCCAAGCGCAATAGCGCATGATCTGAAGCAGGAGAGCATGCCGCGTTTCCGGGGGGAAATGCAGATTGCCGACCTTCGCCCACGCCTTCAGCCCTGTATGGGCCAGCGCAAGGAGCTTGTCGGGCGTTGCCGGTCCCGTTTGGCATAGCTCCACCGCCTCCCGATGCAGTTGCCGGTCAAGATCGCTCATGCCGGCTCCCCGGTGAAAGGCTGGAGATCCGCGACGCTGACCCAGCGGGGGCAGATTTTCACGCGGCCACGCACAAACTCTTCCACCTCGACATCAGCGGTGGGGCCGCTCGGCCCGTTGAAGACTGAAAGCACGCGAGCCTGGCGGGCGGGGAGAGCGGGCGCGGCCCGGTAGCGCAGGGTGGCGATTGCGCCGGCCTGGATCCGTCCATAGGCGCGAAAGACCGGCGTGCCGTTGGCATGCCGGCCGATCTGGTCGCGGAACGCTGGCTTCAGCCCGTCAAGAAAGGGCCGAGCTGAGATCGTTGCATGCCGATACCACCACAGGTTTCCTGCAGGGCAGGCAGGGCAGGGCCGTATCGGCGGGCCAACGCAGCCCGCATGACGCGCCGGTACTCGGCGCCGCCGGCGAGCATCACCGATCCGACGCGCGTTGGCCAGGCCGCGGGCCGCAGGTAGGTCGACAGGTCCGCCACCATCTGGTCGGCGCGTTGCCGCGTCATACGCTCGTCGTAGGGTGCGACCTCAGTGTCGGGTTGCAGGAAGCCGTGTCGCGCGGACAGGATCAGGAGGCGGGGCACCGCATCGCTGCGCAGGTGTGCCCGGTACGATTGGTACATGACGCCCCGATAGAGATCGATGGCACGTGCGCTCCCATCGAGCTTCGAACCGGAACAGGCCATCAGAAGCAGGGCGGGATCGGCAGCCTCATTGCAGAGCGCCGGCGCGATGGGAAACAGAGAGAGTTGCGTGGTGGAGAGCATGGGCAAGGGGTCGCGTTGCATGCTTTTCATGCTACAGAGCGCCTGTCGAAGTCAAGGCAGCCGCAACCCCAGGTAACGTTGGACCGCGCCATCGTCAGCACGACGAGGGCTGGTTAGCCATTGCCACGGTCCATCCGCTGCGACCAACCTCAGATCGCCGAGGGCAAAGCTGGAGCCGTGATGGCTTGTCGTTGCGGGTGAGCCGCCGGGGACGTCCAGTTTTTCCGAGGACCAGAGCAGCGACGTTACTAAGGGTTGCATTCAGCCAACCGTGCCAGCATACTTCCTCGTAATACAACCAATTTAAACCGTATTACGGGATGTCGAAACCACAGGTTATTGAGGAACACCAAATACGTCACGCACAAAAGGTCGCCGCGGTGACCGGCCAGAACAGTAGGCGCGACGTGGCCTTGCTGTTGGTGGCATATGGTACCGGCCTTACTCCCAACGAGATTGCCAAGCTACTGATCACTGATTACCTAAAGGCAAACGGGGAAGTGGTGATCGAATCAATCGTACGTGCGGAAATTGCCTTCAACGGGAAAGAGCGGCCACTTTTGTGGGCTAGCGTGAAGGTCCGTGAGGCGATCGATCAGTATCTGGAGCACCGGGTTGCAGCGCGACAAGGTATTAATGCAAGGCCGACGGCGTATCGTGGCTTGGATCATCAAGGCCCACTCTTCCTGACAGGTGAGGGAGAGCCGTTCACCTTCACGCGCCGCGTGACGCCGAGCGGTGCGGACAGCTACTCATGCGAGTCGCTGGCAGAGATTTACCGAAGGCTCCACCAGCAGGCCGGCATCGCGAACGGAAACGCCAGCGCGGCAAGGCGGACCTTTGCCGTCAGACTGCACCGGCAAGGGCGCAACCCTAAGCTGATCCAAGAACTGATTGGAGTTTCGAGCCTGTCGGCCGTTAAAAGGATGGTCGAAAGCGACCCGGTACGCCTGGCAACCATTGTCAGTGGGGTGATCTGATGTTAGCCATCGCGCCGAATGTGAACGCACGTTGTCTATTAGGACGTAAAAGCCATGAGCGAGCCATACAAGTTGAACAAGGAACAGATCTGGCAGATCAAGCAGAATGTGAGGGAGGAATTGGCCGGTACGAGTCGTCGGGAGGCAGCGGCACTCTACCGCAACTACATAGGGCTATTGAACCAGCCGCAGTTCTGCGAAGGCGCTGGATCGACCACCAGCGGGCACCTACTCATGCTGCTATTGAACGGCATCCGCATCTTCAACTGGATCACGATCGCTTGCGCCATTGGCTTCCTGGCGTTTGCGTTTGCCAGGGGCGCGACGATGCTGTGGGGTACGGCTATTTTCGTGGTGCAGTTTCTTGCGCTCAGCAAGGTCCAAACGGAGATCAATTTGGAACTAGTCGCGCGCGGGCTCCACTTCGTCCGGTATCAGTCAGAGCAGGCTGCAATCCACGTCCTGGCAACTGAAGCGGCCAACACGTCACGGCAGATGCTGAGACATGTTTGCGCGTTGTGTAAGCAGCCCATCGAAGCGAACAGTGCAGTTTGCCCGAATTGCGGTGTCGGCATCGGCCCGTCGCGATAGGAAAGGTCATGAGGTTTTCTGAACGAAATGGATATGCCCAGGTGCATGCGGTTCCTGTGATAGTCCGGCGTGAAGCCTCGGATGAGCTTCGGGCTGTGGTGATCAATGCCGCTGTGGATTGCGGTATGAAGCCAGACGGGCTGCGCCAACTGCTTTGCCGGCTTCTTCAGAAGAGACCCGATTCCAATAACTGGAGCGAAGGCAATGTTGAAAGAGAAGTCCGTGGGTTACTGGACGCCGCTCACTGGTATGAAGTCTATGATTTCATCGAAATGCTAGCAAGCTGCCACAGCCTTGACCAAGAGAGGTTTAATCAGGATGTTAATCGCTACTTCTTTGCAAATGGTATCGGCTGGTCATTAGACAGCTCTGGCCAAGTCGTCTATCGCGGTGAAGAGGGCTTTGACCGGGTTGTTACAGATGCTCGCGAAACAGAGGCAAACCATGGCCATACGACAGCCTCTAGGGAACTCCATGAAGCGATCATGGATCTGTCGCGTCGTCCGAATCCCGACACGACTGGCGCTGTTCAGCATGCCATGGCATCGTTAGAGTGCGTTGCCCGCGACATTACCAACCAGCATAGCCTGACTCTTGGCGAATGGGTCAAGGCAAATCGAGACCGCATTGGCGCACCTCTGGACAAGGCGATCGAATCGATGTGGGGCTTCACTTCGAATCATGGTCGACATCTAAGTGAGGGGCGTGAGCCGTCATCGGACGATGCAGAGTTGATTGTCGGATTCGCCGCTGCCTTAGGCGCTTACCTGTCGAAAGTCGGGAAGGGCTAGAGGACAAGACGTTCATCATGGACGAGAAGCGTGAACAAGGAAAACTGCCTGGCTGGACGTGGGCAGTGAACATCGTACCCACGGTGATTGCGACCGCGATGGTTGGAGCATGCCTACAGTTCGATTTGTCCTGGTGGGTCGGCGTGCCAATTGCCGCTGCAATTGTCTTGGCTGGGCTGCTGTGGGAACGCGCCATTGAACAAAGTATCTCCCGGCGCAACAACAACCCTAACGAATCGGAAAAGCACATGAAGAGTTCTGCTGGCTTCAAGAGGCCAACGATCAAAGCGACGAGCCGAGCCTATGTCAGGCTTTTTGAGTGTTTCAGGACGCCGGAGGAATGGCTTTCTTTCTTGTCCAGGTTTCGTGTTGAGCATCCCGCTTCTGGCATGCAGCGCAATGGGGACTGCGCCGTACGGGTAATCGATCTGTCTACAGGTGATCTTGCGACGCTTGGATTAGAGATCCCGAACGAAATCAAGTACCACACCTACATTGCTACCGCGCGAAGCTTTTGGACCGAGAGCTTCACAAGCGCCACCCAGCGACGCCGCCGGGTATGGGAGATTGGCTACTCTCAACCATCGACTGACGAAGTGTTTGATCGATAGATCGGAAAAGCAACGGAGTAATCATGAGCGAGCCATACGAGCTGAATAAGGACCAGGTCCGCGCGATCAAACGAAATGTCAAAGAGCAACTGGCCGGTCTAAGCCAAAAGGAGGCCGCAACGCTCTACAGGACGTATTTGGACTTATTGAGCCAGCGAGAGTTCTGCGAAGGCATTATGGCAACCCGTAGTGGGTCTCTACTCCTGCTACTGCTTAACGGTCTTCGTATCGTCAGTTGGATTACAATCGTTTGCGTGGTTGTCTTCGTGGCACTTGTATTTGCCAAAGGCCCAATGATGCTGTGGGGCGTGGCTGTATTTTTTTCACAATGGCTAGTGATTAATAAGATACAGACTGAAGTCAACTTTGAGCTGATCGCGCGCATGATGCATGTCACACGATATCAAGCCGAGAAAGCTGTCGAGATGCTGGCCAGCGAATCAGCACAGAGTCCGAAGAGAGCCCAAAGCTATGTCTGTTCGGTGTGCAAGCACCCCCTACCTGATCGCAGTAAGGTTTGCCCCAACTGCGGGGTCGGCATCGGCTAGCACCTGGCGCGTGCACTTCGCCGGCGACATCTTGGCGCGCTCATACGATCCCTCCAACCGATCACTAGGAAAAGGGACGAATCAATGGAAAACATGGGAAAGAACGGAATTCGATCATGCTTCATTGCGCTCCTACTCATGCTGACGAGCGGTGGCGCAGTATGTGCGGCCGTTACAGGCGGCGACTTACTGCGCGCGTGTGGCGCGACAGTAAAACAACAGGATGGCATCGGAATCTCCGCTACTGAAAGCGCGGAAGCCATCTGGTGCATTGGCTATATCAGTGGACTTCTAGACGCCATCGGTTTGGCGCCTCCTAAGGTTCAGGGCAAGCAAGCGCTCTGCCTTCCGCCGAACGGTATCAATAACGAGCAGGCAATTCGACTAATCGTAAAGTGGTTGCGGGAGAATCCCGAGGGCCTTCATCAGAGCGGTCGTATGGAAGCGGTAATCGCGCTATCTAAGGCGTTCCCGTGTAACTAACCACAGATCGGAAAAGAACATACTTGGCAACCTCTGGGAGCAAAGAATGAGACGAATCCCGGCTGTAGCATGCGTCATACTTTCGCTATTCTTCGGTGGGTGCGCGTCTTCCAGGATCTCGTCTACCCCGACCACCGCAACGCAGAGTGTCAAAGTGATTGCCCTGGTGCCCGGCGGTGGATTGATGGCCGACGCGGTCGGCGTTGAACTCGCAAATCGCGGTTTCACTGTCATCGACCCAGCGTCAACTTCCAATATGATGATTCGGCTGAACCTCAACGAGGTCGAGATTGCAAGACCAGAAGGTATGGCGAAACTGCGGGATCAAGGCATCGATGCACTCTTGGTCGTGAAAACCGCGGGCGGGTACGACCAACAACCACAGAGTGCAAGCGCCAGGATGAATAGTACTCGCAGCGGCCAGCTGCTGGCCGGAGTCACGTGGCAAAACGGTTACGGAGGAATGGCCGGATCTCCCGCTGATCGGATCATGCGAAAGGGACTATCTGAGGCAGCGGCTGAGATTGCAGACGCACTCGCTGCACGGGTGACCTTGTCGAAATAGCATCCTTACAAGATGAGGGAAAGATAGAGTAGACAAGCGGCACGCAACGCCGACGAATCAACACAGTGGAAAAGAGGCCGTGCAATGGAATTCATCAAACTGATCTGGATTTTCATCACCCGCAATCCATTCCTTGCCATTCCCATGGCGATCGGACTGATCTACGGCATTGCCATTGCTCTCGATCTCATCGACTGCGAAACGCGCGCGCGGATCGCGGTCAACCCGAGCAGCGTGCAGTGCGGGCAGTGACTAGGATTGGAAAAACCGGATTTCGAGATAGTTCAAAGTATGAAAACGTATTTCCATGTAGACCGGCGACAGGGCTTTACCGCAGGGCAGCACAGTCAACTGAGCAAGTTGGACCTCTCGCATGCCCAGGACTTGGGCCAGCATCTGGATATCCTTTGCCCCAACGGGGTGTCCGCGCACGGGAATCAATATCTGAATTCAGATGTCAAGTCAGGGAAGGGCGAAGCCGCGATCGAACTGATCTGGGAGTACGTACGTCGTGCGCACTTTCCCGAGCGACCATCCCGCTTGACCTCGACATTTGCGTGGCAAAGTTTGGAAGAAGCCAAAGCCTTTCGGTTGGACTCAGGGTTGACTGATGCAAACATCTGGCAAATTGAGGCTGCCGAGGGATTCGTCGCGAACATGGCGTTGCTAAATATTGGGACGAGCGTGTTGCGGGCATCTCAGTTCGCGCATGCCTACTGGGCAGGAGAGGTCGGGCCGCAGATCAAAGGATTGAAGGCGCGGTGTTGGGAGGTACTTTTGACCGGTCCGATTACGGTTGTTGGTGAAGCATAGGAAAAGCAGGGCGAACACGATAGAGTCGATGAACGAGCAGCTTCATCAGCACGTTCGCCGCAGCGCGTCACAGTCGGGCGGTAAGAATCGACAAACTATGCCGCACTCATTGCATGAGGAGTTCCCTATGTCTCACAAGTTGCTTAGTTTGAATTTTACGTCAGTCGTTTCGGAGGGCTGGGAAAGTCTTCCCAACCTGGAGAAGCTTAAGAGGCAGATCGCGACTGCCGTACTTGCCCACAGCGAACTTACTCAGGAGGACCTTGGCATGTATGCACCTCCGAAAGAGATAAGAGAAGTTAGGGTCACGGCCGCCGCCGGCGATCAAATTACATGTATGTGGCACGGTCATCGAAATCGCGGGCGGAAGGCCCCGCCTACTATTCCACTGAAAATCTTCGTCTTTGGTTTCGGGCAAGATTCTGATGGCACGTGGGCAGACATCGAAGTCTTTCCCGGTATTGACGACTGGTCCGTTGAATGACCAGACTGACAATGCGCCGTCGCTTTATTTCGTGACCTTATGGCCGCAGATCGCCGCGCATGATGGCTGGCGCAAGCTAACCCGGAAAAGAAGAATGAAGACGACAAGGAGCAACCAAGCCAAGATGGGTAGTACGCCTTACCTCCGCCTATGTAGCGCAACGCTTTCTTTCTCACTGGTTGCATGTGCAGCTCCGCAGTTGGGTGAGCTTCGTTCATTCCCTCCCGGTGACACAGCAAGTGTTCAGGCGCCAGTCGAGTGCCTATATGAGAAGGGTAGCGAGCATGTCTCTTCCTACCTTGGCATGAGTGAGCCCAAGTATCAAACGTTCATCAATTCCGCGCGAACCGATGCGTGGTTCCGGCAGCCCCTGACGTTAGTCGAGTTGCAAGCTACGGCGCGGAACACAACTGAGATAACGCGGCGGCAGACATCCTCGGCGGCCGCGTTGGGCCAAGGGGACGACCTTATGCAATACCTGCGGAGCAACCCATGTGGGAGTTTGGCAACGCCGAAGAACTGACCGAGAACGTTGACGTGACGGCGAAACGCCCATTGGAAAAGCCGTTGTCCCGGCACTGACGGCAAGGAAATTTATCAACTTGAGAAGGAGCAATGCATGACGAAAACTGAATTGATCGATGCCATCGCGGCTGGTGTGGACGGCCTGACGAAGGCCAAAGCTGAACAGGCGCTGAACTTTACCCTCAACACCATCATGGACACCGTAGCCAAGGGTGACACCCTGAACTTGATCGGCTTCGGCAGCTTCGGCAAAGGCGAACGCGCCGAGCGTATGGCGCGCAACCCTCAGACTGGCGAGGAAATCAAGGTCGAAGCAGCCAAGACCGTGAAGTTCAAGGCGGGCCAGAAGTTCAAGGATGCCGTCAACAACTAACCAGGTGAGCTGACGCCTGATGCTTGCCGCTGCGAAGCGGCGGCAACCGTCAGGTCTCAACCGGGCAGCAGATAGGAAAAGCCGGACACGCCGGCAACGGAGGGATCATGGCAACTATCACCGTATATGTGAAATTAAAGGGTGACGACTTCGACAAGTCCATCGCTGCTACCGAAGCGACCGAGGACGGCGAGAGTCTCGTTGTTCGCGACGGCGAGCGCGTTGTCGCGCGTTTCACCATCGAGCGCGTCGAGCATTGGTATTCAGAATCGCTGGAAGGCTGAGATAGCGGAAAAGAGGCGGCGATGACATCATTTTCCAAGCGTTACGGTTATGGCGCCAATGTTGTTCCAGCACCGATTTCTGTGCGAGAGGATGCGCCACATGATTTTCGCGGGGTCCTGGTTGATTTGGCGTATGAGAGCCTCGCAAAGCCAAGTGTGGTGCGCGAAATTGTCTGCCGAGTGCTGCGCGTCCGCGCCGACTCCAACAATTGGTCGGAGTTTCCTAACATTGACCGTGAAGTGCGCGAACTACTAGACGACGCGCCGTGGTACAAAGTCTACGATGTCGCTGAGGCAATATATTCCGCCCTTGTTCACAAGCATCGACACGACGCCGCAGCGGACTTCTCACGCGAGCTGAACGCCTACTTTGTCGAACACGGTATTGGTTGGGAGCTACATCAAGGGGAGCTGCGGTATCGAGGTCCAGAAGGTTTCGAAGCGGTGGTAAAGAGCGCGCACGCGGCTGTGACGCGGCACAACCATCGGACTGCTGCTAGTGAGTTGCACGAAGCGCTCAACGATCTTTCTCGGCGACCGCATCCAGATCGGACCGGCGCTGTCCAGCACGCGATGGCTTCCTTGGAGTGTGTTGCGCGTGATGTCTGCGGTAGTACAACAACCCTAGGAGATGTGATTAAAGCAAACCGGGATTTGATGCCGAGACCATTGGACGTTGCTGTAGAGAAGATTTGGGGCTTCACTTCGGAACGCGGTCGGCATCTGGTTGAAGGCCGCGAACCCACTGAACAGGAAGCAGAGCTGATAGTTGGGTTGGCAGCAGCACTCGGCGCATATCTGGCAAAACTGCGTCCATAAGCGCCGGTAAAATAGGAAAAGGACATGAAGAAAGCGATGTTCGTGGTGAAGCGGCGGCAGTCACCAATGCTGGCGGCAATTGTCGAGTACAGCGAGGTGTCTGGTCGGCGCGGTAAGGTTCTGGTCTCCGAGACTATCGCCAACGATTTCACCAATGAGATGCTGATCGCGGTAGCCCGCCGCCTTGTCCCACAAGTCACCGGCTATCAAGTGATCCTGCCAGTCGGCATTGACCTATAACAGCACTGAAAAGGAGAAGAGCTGATGGGACAGGCAAAGCAGCGCGGCACGAAAGAGCAACGTGTCGCTCAAGCTAAAGCGAAGATTGACGCGTTGCGTCCAGAGAAGCTGGTATGCGGTGCATGCAAATCGGCGTTCACCGACTTTGAGACGATGGATACGCGGAACATGCAAGGCGTCCATGCGGCATTCGGCGGCCTATGCCCGTCGTGCGGGGAAACGGTGCTCGCTCTCAGTGGCAATCCGGAAGCTGTGGCGAACGCCATGACTGCATGGGAGGACGCGATGGGAAGCGAAGGTAAGCTCGGTATGCAGTCGCGGAGCGGCGAACACGTGCCCTTCGAGGACTAGGAAAAGATTTCAGGGAGAACTCCGTGTCAATGTACGACGATTTCGAGACGATCAAGGGAGAGGGTGCGTTGAAGGTTTTCCTGAGCACTTACGGATTTCAGGAGATCAACGCAGACCCGAAGTGGAATCTCGGTGAATACGAGATGACGTGTCAGGGAACAACATTTCGTGTTGGATACCGCTGGCACGACCCGTCACAGGCGTTCTCGATTCAGCGCGACATTCACAAAGCGCAACTTTGGTCGATTAGAGCGAGCGGGATTGTACAAGTACACGGAAATGTTGAATTCGCCGAAGATGCTTAGGTCGGCAACCCGTTTGCCTCTGATGAGGTACTAGTGGCAGGCCGGGAAGGTGCGGATCATTGCTGAAATGGTCGAAGAGGGCGATGGAGTATCTACAGCTCGCCCTGCCGGTAACTGACACAGGAAAAATGACACTAGCTTATGAAGAAGCAAATGCAGGCAGTTTCAGTTGAGGTCGCCGATGACGGTATGGTGATCCTTACTCAGCAGACTAACGACCTTAATGACCCGGATCCGACAATTCACCTGAGCGCGGAGCAAACGCCTCTGGTTTCAACGTGGCTTTATGAGGCAGCGGGATGTGCAACAACTCACGGAGACGAAGCTGCGAGTGAGACGATTCCTGTGCGGTACTTCGCGCGAGGTCCAGATGCAGAAGCCGAGCAGCTTGACGTGTTTTGCAACGCACAAGGCATGGTGGTACTGAAGATCGATGACGACGCATTCATCGAGATTTCCCCTGCGATGGCAAAGCGGCTGCGGAAGCAGATCTCAGTCGCGATCCGTGAGTCGATCACGGATATGCTACGGCCTGACTTAGAGGCATAGGAAAAGCCCATGATGCTGCGCAAACTACTTGCCTGGCTTGTCGGAATCGCCGTTTTCCTTGCGCTAGGCATGGCGCTTACATGGGCCGGCAGCGCATTTGGCGTGCCCAGCAGCATCGACCTTGACGGTCCAACGACTATTACCCATGGGAGTGGGCGGTACAGCTACGATGAGGACACCGAATCTTCGGAAACCCTCTACGGCTTGGTGACCGGTGCGCTGTCCATCATTGTCGGATTGTGGGCGGGCCGGGCGATCTATGCCCGAAGCTGGAGAGCGGGCTTCTCAGAAAGGGGCTTGCTGACACTCTGGGCCTGGATAATGGCGCTGGCCATTTTGGCCGCCCTATCTGTCCTCACTTACCTTGCATTCAGGAGCTTCCACGGACGCACCGCCTCATATGCTCGGATGTTCATTGAGCTTGGTTCGGCAGCCGGCATAGCGTGGGCGTGCTATCAGTGGTGGAAAAACCGTGTGAGCCGCCTCACCCATGGAACGACCAGCGGGCGTTGATCGTTGATCTACCGCCATACTGGGTCCAAAACAAGGAAAAGACCAACTATGAACTGGTTCTGGGCAGGATTCTGGCCTAATGTTGCAGCAACGTTTCTGGGCGTTATCGCAGGGGTACCGGTAGCCCTCTGGTTGAACAGACTCTCGATACGCCAGGCCAACGCTCGTCTTCGTGCGGGAGAACTGGAGCACCTACGAGTAGGTCTTGAGGCCGTGTTGACGGCTTTCAATCACAATCGGCCTCGAATTCGGGCGCTCCTTGAAATGCCAACCGATCAGTTCCCGCTGGATCTGGAACTTGATACCTCAGCATGGGAGGTATCCAGGGATCAGATCGTACCTGTCCTCCGCGAAGCTGATCTCCAACGCCGCATTGCTTATCACTTTGATCGCCTTCAGTCCTTGGCGAGACTTTCCGCGCTCTATCTTGAAACCGTCACGGGCGTGACTTCAGCGCTTTCCGGAATTGAGCAGAAAAGGGCTTTTCTCAGACAGTACATTGTTTCTATGTCACGCGATTTACTAGACGAGGCCGATGCGATCCGCGCCGCGGTCAAAGCAAAAATGCCTGAAGCACAAGCTGCTTCACACCAGTAGGAAAAGGGTTAGCACCATGAAGGTATTTTTGAGGGGCTGTATTGTGTGCCTGCTACTTTGTGCCTGTGGATACGCTCAAGCTGAAGAATTACCTGCCCCACAAACAGCGCGCGGCCGGCAATGCCTTATGTCTGGAGGCACGGTAGCTACCTGGTTCGATAGGCTTTCTCGGTGGGGTAAGTCTGCTGATCAATTGATAGCTGAGCTTATCGGGCCGCCGTCAGCAGTAGCCGTAATGACAAGGGATATACGACGCGCCGATGACCTGCGTCGGAGCTGGCCACTCCCGAGCACTTGGGCGGAGATGACGAAGCAACTGCAGGAACAGATCCTCTCCGATAGAGCAAGACAGCTTGCCGAGCGGCTTGCTATTCAGTGCATGGAGCGATCGAAGTAAAGCAACTTGCCGCGTGAGCGGCCCCGCATCGGCCGGCAAGTCGCTTGATCCTTGTCGCTTCTTCGAGGCGACAACAGTCAGGTGATAACGAATCGGAAAAGTCTGCTCAGCATGACCACTGACACTACGACACGCCAGCAGAAGCCGAAGGCGACTTGGCCACCACCCAACCGAGACTATTTCACAGTTAGATTGGTCGATCCACGCGCGGCACTCAATGTCTCGCAAGTCCTGTATTTCGAGTACGAACGAGGAAATCTGTACGTCGGCCCCTCCGTGCGTCTGACAGGTCCCGGAGGCTGCGTTCAGTTGGATAGCCAGGAGTTGGCCGAGCGCTTTGCCGAACACGCGCGTATTGTCTTGCGCAAGCGGCATGGGGATGACATTGAACTGATGGTAGTAGTCGGCACCGCGCCAACCAAGATTTCCGACCGCTGGACTGCCGAGCAGTCTGAGCGAGTCCGCACGATGCTCGCCAATCTGGAATCGCGGCGATGAAAGATATGACCACCGCGCTTGCGCTCCGGGTAGCCATCAACGTCCTGCGCGACTCTGCTGAATCCCGCAAGATGCCCAATGGCGAAGAGCTTGACGAGGCGGGCGTCGAGTTGCACTTTCAGGCTGCCGATAGCTTGGAAGAGTCGTTGAGGGACTTGCGGGATTTCGAATAGGAAAAGCAAATGGAACAAAACAACCTGCAGAGCCATATCGAGGCCACCGACAGGAAGCTGAATGCCAATCAATGGGCTGCTGCTGCGCCAGGCCTCATGAAGCTGCTGGCCTTCTCGATCTTTGCCTTGCCGGCACTGTGCCGAGCACAGGGCATTTCTCTGCCGCGGTACTTCGCTGCCTTCGGCGTGTCACTTGTCGGCATTGGAGTGTGGGTGTACGCGCTGATTTCTCCATGGGTTGAGCAGGATCCAATGCAGGGGGCCGTTCGCTATGTGATGAATCAGCTGCCCCTTGATCCCATTCCGTATGTGCAACCAGTCTTGAACGGCGTGATCGGCGTGGTCCTTTGGATGTACGTTTGCATGGCGCTGCATACCCTCTGTGCGCGGCTAGTTCAATCTCCCGATCGCCGATGAAGAGTCACGATCGGAGAAGCCGGCCAGCGCCGGCATGAAGGAAGGTAGACGCACATGAGCATGTACGACCACGTCAAGTTCCCTTATCTGATGCCAGATGGCACACAAGGGCCGGACTATCAAACGAAAGACCTCCGCTACCAGATGGACATGGCGGACTACGAGGTGACCCAGGCCGGCCGGTTGAGGCGGACTAGCAGCGACTACGATCAGCCACTGGGCGACATTTCGTATGGGCACACCATAGCCATCAGCGCCGGCGCTGCAGTCTACGAGCTGCGATTCCGCACAGGGCGCTTGCATGAGATTCACTGCTTCCAGTCCGGAATTACAGCGCCGTTCGCGCCCGAGAACTTTGTCTAGCCGGCAGATCTGAAAAGCCCACTGCGCTGAGGCCAACCAAAAGGGGAATCGAATGGAGATTTCAGAACCGGAGGCAATCGAGGAAGCACGTGCAATCGCCGCGAGGTTGAAAGCAGCGCTTCCAGAAGCCGTGGATGCGATCAGTCAGGGAATTGATCACAAGACCATCTTCTACTTGCTGGTTGCGCGCGAGTCCTTGCTGCATCGAGTGTCTGCACTCGCAGACGACGCACTTCCTTTGATCGATGCCGGTCGGCACCTCAGTGCCGCGATCCTCGTACGATCAATGCTCGAATCGACTGCGGTACTGGGATTCCTTTTGCGCAGTTTGGAAACGCTCGAACGAACAAGCGACGTTCAAGCCTTGTACAAACGGGTGGCGAAAGTTGTGGTGGGGTCGCGAGACGGAGATGAAGGGAGCCCTGTATCCGTCCACGTCTTGGACGCAATTCGCGAGGCGGATATTCGGTTGCCCGTCCCTGGCTTGATGCGTCTATACGAAACCTTGAGTGAATTTGCGCACCCAAACTGGAGCGGCCTCATGGGAACCTTCGGCACCCATGAGAGCGCATTGCATGTGCGGTTTGGCGGGCAGCCTCGTGCAACTCCGGCTCTCGGCCCACACTTGGCGATCATCCTAAGCTCGTTTGAGTATTTGTATGAGCTGTTGGGAGAGGCCGTCGTAAAGGCTGCTACAAGACTGAAATAGGAAAGGACTATGAGCGTAACAATGCTGACCACCGAAGAGAAGATTGCCGCAGTGTTCGGATGGTTCGAACATGTCCGAGCAGGGGCGCGATTTATCATTAGGAGCGACGTGGAACTACAGACCGGTATAGAGAACCATGCCTTCACTCAAATCGTCAGAAATCTCCCGCACATCCGCGCGATGGTTAACAGCGGTTGGATCGAACTGGATGGCCGCATTGCCACGTTGACGGAGGCGGGGCAGTTCGAGATGAGGCGCCGCGGCCACTAGAACAAAGGAAAGCAACTACATGCCTGTCTATTACACCGTGGACCGCGCGGGTCAAATCTCAGCGGACATGAACTACCAACTGGATCAGTTTGATCTAAGCGACGTACCAGACCTGGCACAACACTTCTCCAGTCATTATCCGATGGGCGTGTCGAGACACGGCGCCCAGTATCTGAACTCAAAGGTTACAGCGCCTGGCGGACCCGCCGTCGAACTGGTGTGGGAATCCATTCGACGTGCGCATTTTCCGCACCGGCCCTCGCGGTTCACCTCCGTATTCGCATGGCAGACGCTTGACGAAGCGAAAGCGTTCCAAGCACTTGCTCAAACTCCCGCGAAAATCTGGGCCGTCGAAGCGGAGAGAGGATTTGTCGCAAATATGTCGTTGCTCAATGTCAGCACAAGCTTGCTACGAGCGATGCAAATCGCGGAACTCTACTGGGAAGGTCATGTTGGCCCAACTGACATCGGCCTGCAGACTCCCCGCTGGGAAGTACTTTTATCATTGCCAGTCAAGGCATTGCACAGCGTTGACTGACGTAGCCACTAGGCCGTCGTAATCGCAGGCGGCCAGTATGATGATCTGGAGAACTTGATGGAAGAAATCGTAATCACCGAAGCGAGCCCCGATGTCGTGAGAGTCCGAGGTGACCGAATTAAAGTGGGGCACTTCACCGTTATCATGAACCCCAATAGGACATGGTCGGCCGAACGCGTCCGAGAAATTTATAAGGTTGGCGATGACACCGTTACGTTCGGCGTTGGTCCTGTAGGGCATGCACAACGCACCGTCTTCCACGGTGAAATGGTCGCCGTTACCAGAGCGTCCGCTGAGTCGGTTGGCGACTGACGAGAGAACCGCTTTGCGTGGCAGGGTTGCCGAAGTGCCCGCTTAATTAGCTAGGAAAAGCCAATGACTGAGCGGCTTGCTGTTAGGGCGAGTTACACGGTCACAAAGGACGGCGCGGAGACCTCCGGCCGAGTTGAGTTTGTGGCAAGGATCGTGGACGCCAGTAGAGGATACAAACTCGAAGAGCGCGCGCGTCGAGCTGTGGCGCGCAGGCTTGGGATACGCCTGGCTGACGTTAGGATTACTGGCGTCATGGGCAGCTAACGGATCGGAAAAGAAAATGGAACAATACGACCTGCAGCGCCATATCGATGCCACCGACAGGAAGCTGAATGCCAAACAATGGACGGCTGCCACGCGAGGCCTATTGAAGCTACTGGCCTTCTCACTCTTCGCTATGCCGGCACTGTGCCGAGCACAGGGCATTTCTCTGTCGCGGTACTTCGCTGCCTCTCTGTGAGCGGCTAGTTCAATCTCCCGATGGCTGATGAAAAGTCAGAATAGGAAAGAGCGAATGGACCACGTCATCTTGACCCCGGCGATAGCGGCTGATCTTGTGAGCGACTGTCTCGGAACTGTGAATTGTTTCTGTGCCGCCAGAATGAGGGAACCGCCACGCGTCACCGAAAGCATCTACCCCAGACCGCGCGGTTGGCAAGAGCTGTTTCCCGCCGACTAGTGCCAACCTGGCCCCACCTGGGGACGCCTCGCGCTTACTTTGCCGGCTTGGCCTTGCCGGCGGGCTGTTGGGCGTCCGGCTCGGTTGGCACCCATATCTCGCGGCGCGCCACCATCAATTGCTTGCGCGCCTCGATATGCGCGTCGATGCGCTGGAGATGCGCCTCGGATGCCCCCTGTTGTACCGCCTGCCGCCGAGCTTCCTCCAGGCGCGCGATCGCCCGCGCGTCGGCCCCACCGCCGGCCAACTCCTCCTGGGCCGCGCGCAATTGCTCCTCGGCAATAGTCAGCTTGGCGTTGATCTCATAGACGAGGTCCTGACGCTTGTGGATCTCATCCGTAAGGCCATAGATATACGCCTGGCGCTTCTCCAGCTCGGCGTGCGCGGCTGTGAGGTCCTTTTCCGTCTTGGCCAACGCCTTGCCTTCCGCCTCCTGCGTCGCGCGTGCAACGGCCGCCGCCTGCTCGGCTGCCGCCCTGGCGGCGCCCTCGGTGGCGAGCTCCGCTCGCAGGTTGTCGATCTCGTCCTTGAGCGAGGGCAACTCCTCCAGGCGGGCCTGCGCCACCGCCAGGGCATCGTGCGTGGCCACGGCCGCTGCGCGCTCACGCGCGGCCTCGGCGCGAGCTTCTCTGACCTGCTCCGCAGCATTGGCGATGGCCTTGTCGCATTCTGTCCGTACGGCTTCGAGGGCCGCATCGCGCTGCAGCAGCTCGCCTTGCAGCTTCATGACCTCCTCGGCAATGGCGGCATTGTCTTCTTCGATCTCGGCCACCCGAGCCGCCGCGCCCGCCAAGGCCTTTTCCTCGGAGGCCGCCACCTGTTCGCGCAGGATCTGCAGAATGCGCGCGTCAATCATGACCGGAGTCGCGTTGGCTACCTCGGGCTGTGTTGCCCGCCAACTCTTCAGGTGTGCCAGAACCGTATTGGGGGAGCCGCCTCCTAATTCCGCGATCACCGCGCGCACGCTGACCTTGCGACCGGTGGCGGACAGCGCTTCGGCGGCGGCGCGAACGGCTTCGACGGTCACGAGCGGGGTCTTGGCTTCCATGTGAACTTCCGAGGATGAATGCGATGGCGTAATCATAACACATATCATTATTAAATAACAGATAACGGTAATGTTACCGTTATCTGTTATTAAGCAGCGTAGCATAATGCAAGCCCTCCTTGCCTCCTCTGTTTGATGCGCGCGAAACTGGACGCATGCCCGCCACCGCCCCGCTCGCGCTTGCTGACGTGCAGCCCATGCTTGCCAAACGCAGCCTGTCGCTGCCGCGCTCGGGCGTCTGGCACTACGAGGTCAAGATGGACGGCTACAGGATGCTGGCTGCCACGGCACCGTTTGCGCTGAAGACGCGCGGCGGCGCCGATGCGACTGCTTGGTTCCCGGAACTGCGCGATGCCCTCGCGCACCTGCCGCGCGGGGCGCATATTCTGGACGGCGAGGTGGCCGTGCTCGATGACATTGGTCGCTCGGACTTCAACCGCCTGCACAAGCGGGCCCTGCGGCGCGGCTGGTACCGGGGTGCCGATCCGGTGGTGTTCTGCGCCTTTGACCTGGTGGCACAGTCCGGGCGCGACTTACGCGACCAGCCCTATGAGAGCGTCGGCCGGAATTCGTGAAATTTTCGCCAAATATGGCCTAACGAATTGATCTATA